>NZ_JBELIE010000049.1:0-20291 GCF_042091075.1 Sphingomonas sp.
GGGGGCACGCGCTCATGCTTCGACGGATCGTCTTCATCGCCGCGCTGGGGGCGGCAAGTGCCTGCTCCGCCGGCACGCCGGCCGGCCCCGCCCCCGGTGCGACCGAACCCGTTGCGCCGGCCGCCGGCGAATCGCCCGGGAAAACACCCTTCGTGGTGACGCCGATGGCCGATCTCGACGCCCCCTGGGCAATCGAGTTCCTGCCGGACAATCGTATGCTGGTGACCGAAAAGGATGGTCGCCTGCTGCTGCTGTCGGCCGACGGACGGCAAATCCGCACGCTGGCGACGATCCCGGTCAGCTCGGCGGGGCAGGGGGCGTTGATGGACGTCGTGCTCGCCCCCGATTTCGCGCGATCGAAGCGCGTCTATTTCAGCTATTCGGCGGCGGGCGATGGCGGCAAGGGCGTGGTGCTGGCGCGTGGTGTGCTCGACGAAACGCCTGGGGCGGAGCGATTGCGGGCGATCGAGACGCTGTATCGCGCCACCCCGCTGGTGACCGGCGACGGCCATTTTTCGGGGCGGATCGCCTTCTCCCCCGACGGCCGGCACCTGTTCTTCACCGCCGGCGACCGGCAGAAATTCACCCCCGCGCAGGACAAGGCCGCCTCGCTCGGCAAGGTATTGCGATTGACGCTCGATGGTCAGCCGGCGCCGGGCAATCCATTGACGGCGCAAGGGTTCCGCCCCGAGGTGTGGAGCTACGGGCATCGCAACTTGCTGGGCATCGCCTTCGATGCCCAGGGCAAGTTGTGGGAACAGGAGATGGGGCCGAAGGGCGGCGACGAACTCAACCTGATCCTGCCGGGGCGTAATTACGGTTGGCCGAACGCCTCCAACGGTTCGCATTACGACGGCCGCGACATTCCCGATCATCGCGCGGGCGACGGCTATGAAGCGCCCAGGGTGTGGTGGAATCCGGTGATCTCGCCGGGCGGACTGATGATCTATTCCGGGCGGTTGTTCCGGCAATGGCGGGGCGATGCGTTCATCGGCGGATTGTCGTCCCAGGCGCTGGTCCGCGTCAACCTTGACGGCCTGACCGCCACCAAGGGCGACCAATGGTCGATGGGCGCGCGCATCCGCGATGTGGCGGAGGCACCCGATGGCGCGATCTGGGTGATCGAGGACGGCAAGGATGGGTCGCAGGGCCGCCTGCTGAAGCTGACGCCGCGAACGTGACGATGCCGTAACGCAGACACATGTTGCGACAGTTTACGGCTTTACCTGCGCCGTATCCGTCTTCATGCAGCGCGGTATGAGGCGGGCATTCCTGATCGCGGTCATTTCGCCGGGCGCCGCGCTGGCCGTGGTGGCGTGCAGCGTCGGGCCGGACTATACGCCCCGAAGCGCGGCGGACCTGGGCGTGCCGCCGACATGGTCCGTGCGCGCGGCGCCGACGCCGGAGGACCTGACCCGCTGGTGGCAGCGCTTCGACGATCCGGTGCTGGGGCGGCTGGTGGAGCAGGCGGCGAGCGCCAACCTGGACGTCGCGCAGGCGATCGCGCGGCTGCGCCAGGCGCGCGAGGCCATGATCCAGTCGCGTGCCAGCCTGCTCCCCTCGCTCAGCGGCAGCGGTGGGTACAGCCGCTCGGAAACGTTGCGCGGCGGCGGGCAGACGATCACGCTGCCCGATGGCACGGTGCAGAATATCGGCGGCGGCGGCGGCGCGAACAATTTTTCGCTGGGGCTGAGCGGGTCGTACCAGCTCGGGATCTTCGGCGAGGTGCGGCGGACGGTCGAGGCGAGCCGCGCCGACTATCAGGCGTCGGGCTTCGACTATGCGACCACGCTGCTGTCGGTCGAGCAGGAAGTGGCACGCAATTACGTGCTCGCGCGGCTGTATCAGGCGCAGCTCGCCAATGCGCGCGCCAGCCTGGCGCTGCAGGAGGATAATCTGGAAATCGCCGGTTTCCGCGTCCAGGCGGGGCTGGTGTCGTCGCTCGATCTCGAACAGGCCCGGGGGCAGCGTGCGCAGACCGCGGCGACGATCCCGACGCTGGAACAGCAATATAATGCGGCGGTTTCGCGGCTGGGCGTGCTGACCGCACAGGCGCCGGGCGCGCTGAAGCCGCTGCTGGTGGCGGCACGGCCGATTCCGAACGGTCCGGCGCTGGTCGGCGCCGGCATTCCCGCCGACGTGTTGCGTCAGCGGCCCGATGTGCGCGCGGCGGAGCGCTCGCTGGCCGCCGCGACCGCACGGATCGGCGTGGCCGAGGCGGCGCTCTATCCCAATCTGGCGATCAGCGGGAATATCGACGCGCGCGCCAACACCGTCGGCAGCATCCTGGACACGGTCACCGGCGGGTTGTTCGCGGGGCTGACCCAGGCGATCTTCGACGGCGGCAAGCTGCGCAGCCAGGTGCGCGGGCAGCGGGCGGCGGCGGATGCCGCGCTGGCCGCGTACAAATCGACCGTGCTGACCGCGTTGGAGGATATCGAGAATGCGGTCGTCGCGCTCGACACCGCACGCCGGCGCGAGGTGGAACTGACCACCGCCTATCGCGCCGCGGATGCCGCCGCGATCCTGTCGCGCAGCCAGTATCGCACCGGGTTGACCGACTTCACGACGCTCAGCCAGCAGGAGGCGGCGCTGTTGTCTGCGCGCAACGGCGCGGCGCAGGCGCGCGCCGATGCCGCCACCGCATTGGTGCAGCTCTATGGCGCGCTGGGCGGTGGCTGGGATGCGTCGGCCGTGCCCGAGGCACCGCCACGCGCCGCCGCCGCCGCGCCCCTCACCCAACCCGCCCCCACCGCTGGAAATCCCTGATGGCCGATACCGCACTCGACGATTTTCTGGGGGTGAAGCCGCAGCCGACGTGGCGGCGGTGGGCGAAATGGGCGCTGGTCGCGCTCGGTGCGGTGCTGCTGGTGCTGTTGCTGTCGCGATGTGTGTTCGGTGGGGCGGGCGAGACCGCCTATGCGACCGTCCCGGTGCAGCGCGGCGATCTGACCGTCACCGTCTCGGCGACGGGCAAGCTGGCGCCGACCAACCAGGTGACGGTCGGCTCGCAATTGTCGGGGCTGGTGACGCGTGTCGTGGTCGACGTCAACGATCGCGTCGTCGCCGGCGAGCCGCTGGCGCTGATCGACCCCGAGCAGATCGATGATCAGATCCGCGCCGGCCAGGCGCAGCTCGCCGCGAACGAGGCGCAGGTCGTGCAGGCGCGCGCCACCCTGGCGGAGGCACAGGCGCAGCTGGAACGGTTGCAGGAGGTGTATCGTCTGTCGAACGGGCGCGTGCCGTCGAAGACCGAGCTACAGACCGGACAGGCGAACGCCCAGCGCGCGGTCGCCGCGCTGCGCGTCGCCGAGGCCAATGTCAGCGCCGCGCGCGCGACGCTCTCCCAGTCGCAGACGCAGCGCGCGCGGGCGATCATCCGCTCGCCCGTCAACGGCGTCGTGCTCGCACGGCAGGTCGATCCGGGGCAGACCGTTGCCGCGTCGTTCAACACGCCGACCTTGTTCGTGATCGCCGAAGACCTGTCGCAGATGAAGCTGGAGGTGGCGATCGACGAGGCCGACGTTGGCGAGGTGCAGGTCGGTCAGAAGGCGACCTTCACCGTCGACGCCTTTCCGGGCAAGACCTTTCCGGCGCAGATCCGGCGCGTCGACCTGGGCAGCAATCTGACGGTCAGCAATGCCACCGCGTCCTCGTCGTCGTCGAGCACCTCGTCGACCAGCAGCACCTCGGGGCAGGTGGTGTCGTATGCCGCCGACCTGACCGTCGCCAATCCCTCGCTGCAGCTGCGGCCCGGCATGACCGCGACCGCCGATATCATCACCGCCGACAAACGGAACGTGCTGCTCGTCCCCAACGCCGCTTTCCGGTTCAAGCCGGGCACGGGCGGGACCGATTCGGGGAGCGGCATCGCCAGTTCGATCATTCCGCGCGGGCCGCGCCGTGGCGAGGGCGGCGCCACCCGTACCGCGCAGGTCGGCCGTGGCGCCACGCAAACACTGTACGTGAAGGGCGATGACGGCCAGCCGCGCGCGATCCAGGTCACCATCGGCGATACCAACGGTACGCAGACCGAGGTGCTGTCGGGTGAACTGAAACCGGGGATGGAGGTCATCACTGGGCAGCTCGCGGCGAACCAGGCGTCGCGCAGCGGCGCTGCGGGCGGTGCGCGACGCAGCGGTAGCGGCGGATCGGGGGCCGCCGGGGGGCAGTGACGATGGACGCCGCCGCCGCACCGCTGATCCGCCTGCGCGGCGTGACGAAGACCTATGGCGAGGGCGCAACGCAATTCCATGCGCTGAAGGGTGTCGACCTTGATATCGCGGCGGGTGATTTCGTCGCGGTGATGGGGCCGTCTGGATCGGGCAAGTCGACCACGATGAATATCCTCGGCTGCCTCGACGTGCCCTCGGACGGGACGTTCCTGTTCCGCGGTCATCACGTCGAATCGCTCGGCCGCGACGAGCGTGCGCTGCTGCGGCGGCGCTACCTGGGTTTCGTGTTCCAGGGCTTCAACCTGCTGTCGCGCACCACCGCGCTGGAGAATGTCGAACTGCCACTGCTGTATCGCGGCGACGAGAAGCGCGCGCGGCGTGAGCGCGCGATGGCGGCGCTGGCACAGGTCGGGCTGGATCAATGGTGGGATCATACCCCGGCCGAACTGTCCGGCGGGCAGCAACAGCGCGTCGCGATCGCGCGCGCGATCGTCACCGAGCCCGATGTGCTGCTGGCGGACGAACCGACCGGCAACCTCGATTCGGAACGCTCGATCGAGATCATGGAACTGCTGACCGGTCTCAATCGCGATCGTGACATCACCGTGCTGATGGTGACGCACGAAGCCGATATGGCGGCCTTCGCGCGCACCGTGGTGCATTTTCGCGACGGGCTGGTCGAGCGGATCGACACGCGCCATACGCAGGGGGAGGCGGTATCGTGACGGGTCGATCGGCGATCACGGCGGGAGCGCGCTGATGCTCGGCACCACCTTCCTGCTCGCGGTGCGGTCGATCCGGCGACACCTGTTGCGATCGTTCCTGACGATCCTCGGTATCGTCATCGGGGTCGGCGCGGTGGTGACGATGGTCACGCTGGGCAAGGCCACCACCGCCGCGGTGCAGACGCAGATCGCCGCACTGGGCACCAACATCCTGCAGATCCGCCCCGGCCAGGGATTCGGCCGCGGCGGCGGCGGCCCGCGCCCGCCGGACTTCGCCCCCGAAGACGTCGATGCGATCGCGGAGCAGATCGCGGGCGTCACCGCCGTCGCGCCGCAGGCGCAATCCTCCGCCACCGCGATCTACGAAGGCGCGAACTGGTCGACGACGATCAACGGCACCACCGCCGCCTATTTCCAGGTCCAGCCTTGGCCGCTGGTCAGCGGGCGCCAATGGACGTCGACCGAGGAACAGGCGGGCAAGGCCGTGTGCCTGATCGGCAATACCGTGCGTCAGAACCTGTTTCGCGGCGGGGACGCGGTCGGCCGGCGCTTTCGGCTTGGCGATGTGAGCTGTGACGTGATCGGCGTGCTGTCGACGCGCGGGCAGGCGGGGTTCGGCGGTGACCAGGACGATGTCGTGATCATGCCGATAAAGGCGGTGCAACGCCGCTTCACCGGCACCCGCGACATCCGTCTGATGTTGGTCGGGGTGGACCAGGCCTATTCGACCGCAACGGTGCAGGCCGCGATCACCGGGCTGCTGCGCGAACGCCGCAATATCGGCGGGGAGCGCGAGGACAATTTCAACATCTTCGACACGAAGCAGATTTCCGACACGCTGACCGGCACGACGACGTTATTGACGCGGATCGTCGCGGCCGTGGCGGCGATCAGCCTGGTCGTCGGCGGTATCGGCATCATGAACATCATGCTGGTGTCGGTGACCGAGCGCACGCGCGAAATCGGCATCCGTCTGGCGATTGGCGCGGTAGCGAACGAGGTGCTGCTGCAATTCCTGGTCGAGGCGGTGGTGCTGTCGTGCCTGGGCGGGCTGATCGGCCTGGTGATCGCGCAGGCGGTGATCCTGGGGCTCACCCCGCTGATGCAGGTGCCGTGGACGTTCGATCCGCAAATCAACCTGATCGCCTTTGCGATCTCGGCGGTGATCGGCGTGGTGTTCGGCTATTTCCCCGCGCGCCGCGCGGCGGCGCTGAACCCGATCGACGCCTTGCGGCACGAGTGACGGATCAGTCCGCTTCGTCTTCGGTTCGGGCGATGACGTCGTCGCTGCGCAGCGCGTGCGAGTCGATACGGTTCAACGCCTCGGGCGCGTGAACCAACCGGCGCAGCTTCTCGAGATCTTCCTCCGTATCGACGTCGATCAGCTCGGCGGCATTGGTGACGACGTGCCGGCCTGACCGGATCAGGTCGCGCGCGCCCTGGTCGCCGGTGATCGCGAGCAACTGATCGAATCGTGCGCGTCCGAACAGCGCTGGCGGGCGCGGCGAAACGCCGTCGCTCGACGCCACGACCGCGTCCGCGCTGTCAGCGGCGTCTATCAGGCGATAGATATGCGCCGCGGTAACCCGCGGCATGTCCGCCAGCGCGATCAGCACCGCCTCGGCACCGCGTGCGCGCGCATCCTCCACGCCCATCCGCACCGACGATGCCATATCGCGGCCCGGATCGTCGTTGTGGAGCACGCGAAAGCCGTGCCGGCCATAATCGAGCTGGCAGCCATCGACGATCGCCAGCCGTTCGCGAAATGGCATATCCTCCAGCGCTACCGCGACATGCAGCCCCAGCGGCCGCGCCAGAAAGGGCTGGTCGAGCTTGCTGCCGATGTCGCTGAACCGCTCCGACTTGCCGGCGGCGAGGAGGATCAGGACGATATCTTCAACCGCGATCATGGAACGCTCCCACCATGGCGGCGGCGATCGACAGCGCGATTTCCGCCGGTCCGATCGCGCCGATATCGATTCCCACCGGGCCGTCGATGCGATCGAGTTGTTCGGGGGTAACGCCCGACTGCGACAGCCGCTCCCGCCGCGCCGCGTGGCTCTTGCGGCTGCCGAGCGCACCGACATAGGCGGCATCGCTCGCAAGCGCTGCGAGCAGCGCCGGATCGTCGATCTTGATATCGTGGCTCAGCGTCACGACCGCGCTGGCAGGGCCGGGCTTCCATGCCGCGACCGCCTCGTCGGGCCAGCGATCGTCGAGCGTCACGCCGGGGAAGCGTTCCTCGGTCAGGAAACGCCCGCGCGGGTCAATCACCACCGTTTCGATCCCCAATGTGGTCGCCAGCGCGGCCAGACTCTGCGCGATCTGCACCGCGCCGACGATCAGCAGTCGTCGCGGCGGATCGTAGCGGTTCACGAAGGCCGCGCCGCTGCCGGCCGGTCCAACCTGCGGCGCGTGCAGGTCCGAACGGCCGGTGGCGAGGTCAGTCGTCACCGTCACTGCGCGCCCGTCGTCACGGGCGGCGGCGATCCGTTCGAACAGCGCGGGGTCGAAGCCGGTCGCCGCGACCGGCTGTACCATCACCGCGATCTCGCCGCCGCATGGCAGGCCGACCTCCCAGGCGCTGTCGTCCGCGACGCCATAGCTCTTCACCGCAAAGGGCTCGCCGGCGATCACCCGCGCGGCGGTATCGAGGATATCGCCCTCGACACATCCGCCCGATACCGAACCCTCGAAGCGGCCATCCTCATGCACCAGCATATGGCTGCCCTTGGGACGCGGGGCGGAGCCCCAGGTCGATACCACCGTGGCCAGCGCCATGCGCGCGCCCTTCCACTCGCGGGCGGCGGTCAGCACGGAATCATTGTCGGCCATGAGGGTCACATCTCATTGAAAGGGGGCGTCACACCGGCGGCAGCGCGGCGAGCAGTTTGTCGAGCGTCGCGGGTACGTCGCGAATGCGGACCCCGGTGGCATTGTGGATCGCGTTGATCACCGCCGCGCCCGCCCCCGAAATGCCCAGTTCGCCGACGCCTTTCGACCCCGCCTGATTGGCGGCGTCGTCGATCTCTTCGATGAAATGGCATTCGATCTGCGGCACATCGGCGTTCACCGCGACGTGATATTCTCCGAAATCGGGGTTCACGAAGCGGCCGGAGCGCGTATCGGGCACGGCTTCCTCGCCCAGCGCGTAGCTGATGCCCCAGACCATCCCGCCGACGATCTGGTTGGTGGCGGTGGCGCGGTTCAGCACGCGCCCCACATCGAACACGCCCAGCATCCGCCGGACCCGCACCTCGCCGGTCACCGCATTGACCGCCACCTCGCAGAAATGCGCGCCATGGCTGGCCTGGCTGGTCTTCTTCGCCTGCGCGCCGGGCACGCTCTTGCCCTCGCCGACCAGCGTATCGCCGCGCAGCAGATCGGCGAGCGGCAGTTCGCGCGCGCCAGCGGCGACGCGGCCGTCGTGCAGTGACAGTTCCTCGGGCGCGGCGTTCATCCGCCGCGCCAGCTCCGCCAAGATGTCCTCGCACGCCAGCACGCTGGCGGCGGCGGCGCTGCCAGCGCCAAACGACCCGCCCGAGCCGGCACTCTTCGGATAGGTGGTGTCGCCGATCCGCACCTCGACCGCGCCGGGGGACAGCCCCAGCACTTCCGCGACCGTCTGCGCCAGGATCGTATAGGTGCCGGTGCCGATATCGGTCATGTCGCATTCCACCGCCGCACGACCGTCGGGCATCAACCGCACCGTCGCCGCCGCCTCGACGGTGAAATTACCGCGCAGCGCGGCGGCCATGCCGATGCCGATCAGCCATTCGCCATCGCGCGTCGTGCCGGGATCCGGGACACGATCGGGCCAGCCGAAGCGGCGCGCGCCCTCGTCATAGCAATCGAGCAGTCGCCGGGTGGAGAAGGGCTTGCCACTGGTCGGATCGCGCGCCGGCTCGTTGCGGCGGCGCAGCTCGATCGGATCGAGCCCGAGGCGTCCGGCCAGTTCGTCCATCGCGCATTCCATCGCGAAGGTGCCGATCGCCTCGCCCGGCGCGCGCACCGCGCCCGTCGCCGGCAGGTCGAGGCGGACAAGATCGGTACGAAAACGGCGCGCCGCACCCTCGTAGAGTGGCAGAGAGCCGAACGGGATCGGTTCGAGGAACACGCTATCGTCATTCTGCGCCGCGCTCCCCTCATGCGCGATGGCGGTGATCCGGCCTTCCCGATCGCAGCCGATACGGATGCGCTGCGTCGTCGCGCTGCGGTGGTGGACCATATAGGCGGTATCACGACGCGGCAGCGCGACCTTGACCGGACGGCCGAGCCGTTCCGCCGCGACCGCGGCCATGATCACTTCCGGGCCGACGCCGGTCTTCCCCCCGAAGCCGCCGCCGACGAACGGCGCCAACACGCGCACCTGCTCCTCGGCGATGCCGAGCGCCGTGGCGATCGTGCTTTTCGCACCGCCGATCACCTGGTTGCTTGACCGCACCGTCAACAGATCGCCGTCCCACCACAGGGTGGAGGCATGCGGCTCCAGCGCCGCCGGGAAATGCACTGGCGTGGTATAGGTGGCGTCGAACGTCACTGCCGCTTCCGCCATGGCGGCATCGACGTCGCCGATGTCGATCGCTGTCAGGAAACCGAGCTGGTGGTCGCGCTGCACCGGCTCTGCCGCCATGTCGAAGCGGCCCTCGCCCGGAACGGTCTCCACCGCCACCAGTCGCGCCGCTTGCCGGGCGACCGGCAGGGTGGTGGCCAATACGATGGCAACCGGCTGGTGATAATGAAAGATGCGATCGCCGCCCTGCGTCGGCATCCCCCGCGAATTGGCCTCGCCAGACGGGAAGCGCGGATCGTCGTGGATCACCGCGACGACGCCGTCGAGCGCCTCGGCGTGCGTCGCATCGATGCGCGTTACGCGCCCGGCGGCCACCGGCGCGCCGACGATCGCGGCGTGCAACGTGCCCTCGGGCGCCTGTTCATACGCATAGGCCGCCGCGCCCGTGACTTTCAGGGGGCCTTCGATGCGCGGCAATGGACTGCCCAGCACGCCTTGCCGCGCACGCGCCAATCCGCGGGGCCGTTCCGCCGTATCGATTGCCTGTTCGCTCATGATGATGCCTCCGCCGCATGTCCTCCGCCATTGATGCGGTGGGGCTCATGTCTCCAGCGCGAACGGCGGGCCCGGTTCGCGGCGTGATATAGGGCGTCGGGTCAATCCGGCAAACCGTCCAACAGCTTGTCACAGGTGATCGGGAAGTCACGAACACGCACGCCGGTGGCATTGTAGACCGCATTGGCGATCGCCGCGCCCGCACCCGAAATGCCCAGCTCTCCCAGTCCCTTGGCGTGGATCGGATTGGCGTGGATGTCGCGCTCGTCGAGGAAGTGAACCTCCAGCGCGGGGACGTCGGCGTTCACCGGCACGTGATATTCGCCGAGATCGCGGTTGACGACCTTGCCGTTGCGCGGATCGTGGACGAGTTCCTCGGTCAACGCCGCGCCGATCCCGAAGGTCATCCCGCCGAGGCATTGCGACCGCGCCGTCTTGGCGTTGAGAATGCGGCCAGCGGTGAACACCCCCAGCATGCGCTCGACCCGCACCTCGCCGGTGACGGCATTGACCTTCACTTCCGCGAAATGCGCGCCGTAGCTGGCCTGGTTGAACAGTTTCTCCTGCTTGCCGGGCGCGATTTCGCCGACCATGCTCAACCCGTCGCCGACCAGCTCGGAAATCTCGACCGCGCGATTCTCCGCGATCGCGCGGCCGTCCTTCAGCGTCATCGCATCGGATGCGACACCCATCGCCTTGGCCAGCTTCTCGCGTAGCCCTTCACAGGCGAGATATACCGACGAACCCGCCGATCCCGCGCCCCACGATCCTCCCGAGCCGGCGGCGGGCGGCGCCGCGCCGTCGCCGAGATGGACGGTGACGCGATCGAGCGGCAGGCCCAATGTCTCGGCGGCGATCTGCGACAGGATCGTATAGGTGCCGGTGCCGATGTCGGTCATGTCGGTGGAGACGATCGCGCGACCGTCACTGGTCAGTTCCACCTTCGCGGATGACTTTTGCAGCATGTTGGAACGCACCGCAGAGGACACACCCATGCCGTGCAGCCATTCGCCACGCCGGTCGCTCGCCGGTGTCGCCTTGCGGTTCGACCAGCCGAACAGCGCCGCGCCCTTGTCGAGACAGGGAATCAGGCTGCGCGAGGAAAAGGGAATGTTCTTTTCCGGATCCTCGCCCGGTTCGTTGCGACGGCGCAGCTCGATCGGATCGAGCCCGGCTTTCTCCGCCAGCTCGTCCATCGCGCCTTCCAGCGCCAGCATCCCGACCGCCTCGCCCGGCGCGCGCATCGACCCCGCCAACAGCCAGTTCAGTCGCACGATCTTGTGATCGATCAGCCGATTTTCCCCGGCGTAGGCGAAATGCGTGCCGATACCGGCGGGCTCGAAAAAGTCTTCGCCCGGCAGGTTGCTGGTCAGCGTTTCATGCCCGATCGCGATCAGCCGACCCTCGGCATCCGCGCCCAGCCGGACACGTTGCTCGGTGTTCGAGCGACGCACCGTCGCGTCGAACACCTGTTGCCGGCTCATTGCCACCTTCACCGGGCGCCCGAGCCGCTTCGCCGCGATCGCCGCCGCGACGCTTTCCGGCGCGATGCCGAGTTTCGACCCGAAACCGCCGCCGACATAGCGCGCGATGATACGTACCTTATCGGTGGCGATCCCCAGCGTCTTCGCGAGTTGCATCTGATCCGACGCGACCATCTGATAGGCGCCGTGAAGCAACAGCGAGCCGTCGTCCTTCCACTCCGCGATCGATGCATGCGGCTCCATCGCCGCGGACGTCTGGCTGGGGGTGGTATAGGTGACATCGACGGTCAGCGCAGCGTCGGCCATCGCCTTGTCGATATCGCCCTGCCGGCTCGTCGGCGGGATCTGGTCAGGGGGCGGGGTGTCGGCCTGGTCGCGATGCGCGGCGAACACGTAGGCGCCTTCGCTGGGTTCGTGATCGACCACCACCAGCGCGGCGGCCTCGCGCGCGCCCTCGAACGTCTCGGCGACGACGATCGCGACGATCTCGCCGAAATAATCGACCTGCTCGACGCCCTGGGTCGGCGCGGTCATTTCGCCGCCTTGTTGCGGATTGCGGATGAACGTCCGATGGTCGGTGACGATGTCGATCACCCCCGCCACCGAGCGGGCGGCGTCAGTCGCGATCTCGCGGATCCTGCCCGAGCCGAACGGCGCCCGCACCAGCACGCCATAGCTCAATCGCTCGGCGGGGTATTCGGCGGCGTAAGTCGCGCGGCCGGATACCTTCAATGGCCCTTCGACACGATCGACCGGCTTGCCGATCACCCCCTGCGCGCCGGTATCCAGCAGACTGTCCGGGTGCGGCTTGTCCATCGTCAGGTGCCGCGTCTCGTCGCGGCCCAGCAATTTGTCGACCAGGCTCATAGCGTCACATCCCGTAGGCACGCGATCAGCGTGCGGCGCAGCAGAGGAATCTTGAAGTCGTTCGAGCCGAAACCGCGCGCATCGCGCAGGAGCGCGTCGGCGGCGGCCTCAAACACCTCTGTCGAGGGTGCCTGTCCGACCAGTGCCTGTTCGACCGCCGGATTGCGCCACGGCATGTGCGCGACCCCGCCAAAGGCCAGCGCGGCGGATGCGATCCGCCCGTCCTGCACATCGACGACGCCCGCGACCGAAACCAGTGCAAAGGCATAAGAGGCGCGGTCACGCACCTTGCGATAGAATTGCCGGCCCGCGGGGGCGGGGGGCAGTTCGATATGCGTGATCAACTCGCCCGCGTCGAGCACATTCTCGATCTGCGGCGTATCTCCTGGCAGGCGATAGAAGTCGCCGAGCGAGATGCGGCGCTTGTCGCCGTCGCGACGCTGCGTCACTACCACCGCATCCAGCGCGCGCATCGCCACCGGCATGTCGCCAGGATGAGTTGCGATACACTGGTCACTGGTGCCGATGATCGCATGGATGCGGTTGAACCCGCCGATCGCCTCGCATCCCGACCCCGGTTCGCGCTTGTTGCAGCCGGCGGCGGTGTCATAAAAATAATAGCAGCGTGTTCGCTGGAGCAGGTTGCCGCCCGTCGTCGCCTTGTTGCGCAACTGGCCGGAGGCACCCGCCAGCAAGGCGCGGCTCAGCACTTCGTAACGCTCGATCACGCGCGGGTCGGCGGCCAGATCGCTGTTCGGCACCAGCGCGCCGATGGTCAGCCCGCCATCGTCACGCTCCTCGATCCGGTCGAGATCGAGGCGGCTGATGTCGACCAGCTTGTCCGGCGTCTCGACCTGCAGCTTCATCAGGTCGAGAAGGTTGGTCCCGCCGGCGATGAACCGGCCGCCGGCGCGCACCGCCGCGTCGATGCTGCTGGCGCGTTCATAGTCGAACGTCTTCATGCGTCCACCTTCGGCTGTTGGCCGGCGATCTCGCGGATCGCGTCGACGATATTGGGATAGGCGGCGCAGCGGCAGATATTGCCGCTCATCCGCTCGCTGATTTCGGCATCGTCGAGCGAAACCTGTGACAGGTCGCTGCTGACATGGCTGGGCCAGCCCTTCGCCGCCTCGTCGAGCATGCCCACCGCCGAACAGATCTGCCCGGGCGTGCAATAGCCGCATTGATAGCCGTCGTGGCGAACGAAGGCATCCTGCAACGGATGCAGGTTCTCCACCGTGCCGAGGCCCTCAATCGTCACGATCTCGTCATCCTGATGCATCACGGCGAGCGAGAGGCATGAGTTGATCCGGCGTCCGTTCACCAGCATCGTGCACGCGCCGCATTGCCCGTGGTCGCAGCCCTTTTTGCTGCCGGTGAGCCCGAGATGCTCACGGGCAAGATCGAGCAGCGAGGTACGGACGTCGACATCCGCCTCGTAGGATTTTCCATTGATGGTGAAGCGCATGAAGCTGCCTTTCGCTGACCAACGCCCAACGCGGACTGTAAGGATCAGGTCCGTGCGAACGACTCTCATCCAGATCGGCTGCGTGGGGCTGGCGGCGGCATGCACGCCGGTGCACGATCGCGTCATGACTGCCGCCGCCGCCCCGCCCCGCCCGTCGACCCCCCTGTTGATCGCGCATCGCGGCGCGAGTGGGGAGCGGCCCGAACATACCATCGCCAGCTATACGCTCGCGATCAGGCAGGGTGCGGATATCATCGAACCCGATCTGGTGCCCACCAAGGACAATGTGCTGGTCGCACGGCACGAAAACGATATTTCCGACACCACCGACGTGGCCCGGCATCCCGAATTCGCGGATCGCCGCACCACCAAGACGATCGACGGCCAGACGCTGACCGGCTGGTTCGTCGAGGATTTCACGCTGGCCGAGTTGAAGACATTGCGCGCGAAGGAGCGATTGCCGCAGTTGCGCCCCGGGAACGCCGCCTATGACGGGCAGGAACCGATCCCCACCTTTGCCGAGGTGATCGCCCTGGCGCAGGCGAATCATGTCGGTATCTATCCCGAAACCAAGCATCCGACCTATTTCGCCTCGATCGGCCATCCCACCGACGCGCTGGTGGTGGCGGGGCTGCGCGGGGCGGGCTGGGATCGTGCCGATGCGCCCGTTTTCATCCAGTCGTTCGAGGTGAACAATCTCAAGCGGCTCGCCACCATGACGAAGGTGCGGCTGATCCAGTTGATGGATGGCGAGGGGGCGCCAGCGGATCGCGCCGTCCCCAGCTATGCCGCGATGACGACGCCTGAGGGGCTGCGGCAGGTGGCTACCTATGCCTATGGCATCGGCCCGAACAAGGCGATGCTGTGGGACCGCGACACGCCGGCGCAGCCCAGCGCCTTGGTCGCGACGGCGCATGCGGCGGGGCTGAAGGTCCATCCCTGGACCTATCGCGCGGAAAATTACTTCCTCCCCGAACGTTTCCGGCGCGGCGCCGATCCGCGCGCGCATGGCGATGTGGCAGGGGAGATCCGTTCGGCGCTCGATCAGGGTATCGACGGATTATTCACTGATTTCCCTGCTATAGGCAGAGCGGCGATAGCAGGGCGGGAGTAAGCGTGATGCGGGGCAGGTCGGCGATGATGATGATGGCGGCGGCGCTGCCGTTGCTGGCGACGGGCGGTTGCGTCCGCACCGTCGCCGGGGTCGTCACCGCCCCGGTACGGCTGGCGGGCAAGGCGGTGGGCGGCACCGTCGACATGATGACGACCAGCGAAAAGGAAAAGGACGAGAAATACGTCCGCGCGATGCGCAAGCGCGACGAGGCCGAGGCCAAGGAGCGCGAACAGCGCGACAAGGAATGCCGCAAGCATCCCGACCGCTGCGACGCCTGATCGCCGCGCGCGGCGGGATCAGGCCTTGCCGCGCCAGATCAGCGATTGACGGTTGAGCGCGGCAAGATCCGTCGTTCCCGCTGCCACCGCCTCGCCGAGCGCGATCGCGCGGTCGAGCGTGGTATCGCAGGCATGGCGATAGGCGGGCCGGCGCGTGATCTGATCATACCAGCGACCGCCACAGGCATGATCGAGCAGGATGCGCTGGAAACAATGATCCGCCTTCACCGGCCAGCGCCGCGACGCGGCGAGCGCGGGCAGGGTGACGCGGGTGAGGGCCAGCCAGTGTCGCTCGCGATCCGCGCGGTCGGTAATGATCGCTCGCCTCCTGCTGCGAAGCGGTGGTCTCGCGATCGCGGGCGGCCACCGCCCCGGTGCGACACCGGGGCGGCGATGGCCGATCAGATATGGATCGGCTTGCCCCGCACCGCCATCGCGGCTTCCTTGATCGCTTCCGAATGCGTCGGGTGCGCGTGGCAGGTATAGGCGATATCCTCGCTGGTCGCGCCGAATTCCATCGCCTGCGCCACCTGCGCGATCATCGTTCCCGCGGGGACCGCGATGATCCATGTGCCCAGCACGCGATCGGTCTTCGCGTCGGAGATGATCTTCACCAGCCCGTCGGGTTCATGGTTGGTCTTCGCGCGGCTGTTGCCGACCATCGGGAACTTGCCGACCTTGATCTCGCCTCGCTCCTTCGCCGCCTCCTCGGTCAGGCCGACGCCGGCGACCTCCGGCCAGGTATAGACGACCGACGGGATGATATCGTGGTTCACGATGCCGTGCTGGCCCGCGATATTCTCCGCCACCGCGATCCCTTCGTCCTCGGCCTTGTGCGCCAGCATCGGCCCCGGCACGACGTCGCCGATCGCCCACACACCGTCCGCCTTGGTGCGGAAGTCGTGATCGATCTCGATCTGGCCGCGCTGATTGACCGATAGGCCCGCCGCCTCCAGGTTCAGGGCGTCGGTGTTCGGCCTGCGTCCGATCGACACCAGCACGCAATCCGCCTGCAGCGTCGTCGCCTCGCCGCCGTTCGCCGGCTCCAGCGTCAGCGTCGCGGTATCGCCATCGACCGCGACGTTGGTCACCTTCGTCGACAGCTTGAACTCGATGCCCTGCTTCTTGAAGATCTTGTTGGCCTCTTTGCGGATATCGCCGTCGAAGCCGGGCAGGATCTGGTCGAGGAATTCGACGCAGGTCACCTTCGCCCCCAGACGACGCCACACGCTGCCCAGCTCCAGCCCGATCACGCCGCCGCCGATCACCACCAGATGCTCCGGCACCTTCGCCAGTTCGAGCGCGCCGGTCGAATCGACGACCACCTTCTGGTCGATCGTGACCCCCGGCAACGGGGTGACCGACGAGCCGGTGGCGATGACGACGTTCTTCGCCGTCACCGTCTGGCCCGCCACCTCGACGCTATGCGCGTCCTTGAACGCGGCGCGGCCCTTCAGCCACGTCACCTTGTTCTTCTTGAACAGGAATTCGATGCCGCCGGTCAGTTGCTTGACCGCGTCGCGGCGTTGGCCGTGCATCGTTTCCAGATCCAGCTTGGGCTGTACCTTGATCCCCAGCTTCGCCATCGTGCCGTTGGCGGCGTGGTCGAACAGCTCGGACGCATGCAGCATCGCCTTTGACGGAATGCAGCCGACGTTGAGGCAGGTGCCGCCCAGCGTCTCGCGGCTTTCGGCGCAGGCGGTCCGGAGCCCCAGCTGCGCGGCGCGAATCGCGGCGACATAGCCGCCCGGCCCGGCGCCGATCACGAGAACGTCATAGTCGTACTGGTCTGCCATTCTTCTGCTCCATCGTGCTCCTGCGACTGCAGGAACCCAGGGTTAGGCGCGGCACCGTTTGTCGTTCTGGGCTCCTGCGTGGCAGGAACACGCGTCAAACCAGCGTCACGTACAGATCCTCCACTGCGGTTCGCCCGTTCGATCAGATCGATCTTCCAGCTCCGCTTCCACTTCTTCAACCGCAGTTCGCGTGCGCATGCGCCCTGTATGTCGTCGTAGCGTTCGAACCAGACAAGGAGCGTGCCGCCATGTTCCTTCGAAAAGCCGTCGATCGCGCCGGTACGGGGTCGATATGCCCGGCGAATCCGGTCGCTGGTACCCCCGCGGCACAAGGTGCCCTTGCGCTGACCGGCCATCAGGTAAACGAGGCCGGTCCTGCCCGCCCCATGACAATATCGTGCTCCGGCGCACGCAGGAACCCGGAGCCACGGACGTTTGCCCGTGTGACTCCGGGCTCCCGCGCTCGCAGGAGCCCATGTCTCACAGGTCGATCAGGATGCGTGTCGGATCCTCGATCGCATTCTTCAACGCGACGAGGAAGGTGACGGCTTCACGCCCGTCGATCAGGCGATGGTCGTAGCTGAGCGCGAGGTACATCATCGGGCGGACGACGACCTGGCCGTCACGGACGACCGGGCGATCCTCGATACGGTGCAGCCCCAGCACCGCCGATTGCGGGGGATTGATGATCGGGGTCGACATCAGCGAGCCGAAGACGCCACCGTTGGAGATGGTAAAGGTGCCGCCCTTCATCTCGTCCATCTTGAGCGTGCCTTCCTTGGCGCGCTTGCCGAAGTCGCCGATCGTCTTCTCGATGCCGGCGACCGACAGGTCCTGCGCATCGCGGATCACGGGGACGACCAGACCGTTCGGCGCGCTGACCGCGACCGAGATGTCGGCGTAGTCGTGATAGACGATCTCGTCCCCCTCGATCGAGGCGTTGACCGACGGGATATCCTTCAGCGCCATCGTCGCGGCCTTCACGAAGAAGCCCATGAAGCCGAGCCGCACGCCATGCTTCTTTTCGAACAGGTCCTTGTACTTGGCGCGCGCCTCGATCACCGCGGTCATGTCGACGTCGTTGAACGTCGTCAGCATCGCCGCGGTGTTCTGCGCTTCCTTCAGACGCTTGGCGATCGTCTGGCGGAGGCGGGTCATCTTCACGCGCTCCTCCTTGCGCGCGGTCGAAGCGGCGACCGACGGGGTCGGCGTGGCGTCTGAGGCGCCCGTCGCGCTCGCGCCGGCGGGCTTCGACGAGGCGGCGGCGGCGACGTCTTCCTTGGTCAGGCGGCCGTCCTTGCCGGTGCCCTTCACCGTCGACGGATCGACGCCATGTTCCAGCACCGCGCGCCGCACCGACGGCGACAGCGCCGCGGGCGTATCGCTGGTCACCGGCGCCTCGCCGTGGTTGCCATAGCCGCCCGCGACCGGATCGCTGCCGCTGGCCGGTGCCGCGGGGGCGGCCTGTGCGGCGGCGGGCGCGGCGGCGGCGCCGTCGCCCGATTCGATCGTGGCGATCATCGCGCCGACCTCGACGGTGTCACCGACCTTCACCGCATGCTGCCCCATCACGCCGGCGACGGGGGAGGGCACCTCGACCGAAACCTTGTCGGTCTCCAGGCTCGCGATCGGCTCGTCGGCGGCGACCGGATCGCCCGGCTGCTTCAGCCATTCGCCGACCGTGGCTTCGGTGATCGATTCGCCCAGCACGGGCACCAGCACTTCGGTTGCCATTGTCTTTCGCCTTCAACTGTCGCGCGGGCAGGCCACGCTTCCCCCGGGAGGGGTGGGTGGTGAGGATGATGGTTCAGCTCGCCGGCTTGGCGGCCTTCTTGGTCGTGTCGATTTCGCGGGTGCGACGGATCTCGTCGCGCACATTGTGGCCCAGCGCGTCCGCTATCAGCGCACCCTGCTCGGCCTGGTGCCGCTTCATCAGGCCGGTGGCGGGCGATGCCGCCGCCGCGCGTCCGGCATAGCGCGGCCGCGCGACGCGCCCCTTCGCCATGCCCAGCGCTTCCTCGATGAACGGTTCGACGAAGAACCAGTAACCGTTGTTGCGCGGCTCTTCCTGCGCCCAGATCACGTCCTCCACGTTCGGCATCCGCGCCAGACGGCTGGCCAGCGCCTCGGTGGGGAAGGGATAGAGCTGCTCGATACGGATGATCTGCGTGTTGCGATCGCCCGCCGCGTCGCGCGCCTCGATCAGGTCATAGGCCAGCTTGCCGGTGCACAGCACCACCCGCCGGGTATCGGCATCGGCCGGCGCCGACGGATCGGACAGGATGCGGCGGAAATGGCTGTCGCCCTGGAAATCCTCCGCGCGGCTGACCGCCAGCTTGTGGCGCAGCAGCGACTTGGGCGTCATCACCACCAGCGGCTTGCGGAAGCTGCGGTGCATCTGCCGGCGCAGCAGGTGGAAGTAATTGGCCGGCGTGGTGCAATTGGCGACCTGCATATTATCGCCCGCGCACAGTTGCAGGAAGCGTTCCGGGCGTGCGGAGCTATGTTCCGGCCCCTGGCCTTCGTAGCCGTGCGGCAGCAGCATGACGAGGCCGTTGGCCCGCAGCCACTTCGCCTCGCCCGCGGCGATGAACTGGTCGATCATGATCTGCGCGCCATTGGCGAAGTCGCCGAACTGCGCTTCCCACAACACCAGTGTCTTGGGATCGGCGAGCGCATAGCCATATTCGAAGCCGAGCACGCCATATTCGCTCAGCGGGCTGTCGAGCACCTCGAAGCTGCCGTGCGGGACGGTCCACAGCGGCACATATTTGTGCTCGTCATTCTGGTCGACCCATACCGCATGTCGCTGCGAGAAGGTGCCGCGACCCGAATCCTGGCCCGACAGGCGGATGCCATAGCCTTCGTGCAGCAACGCGCCGAACGCCAGCGCCTCGCCGGTCGCCCAGTCGAAATTCTCGCCACTGGCGAACATCTGCCGCTTGGCATCCAGCACACGCGCCAATGTCTTATGGATCGCGATGCTGTCGGGTACCGTCGTCAGCGTGCGGCCGATCGAGTCGAACAGCTTCGGCTCGATCCCGGTGTCGACGCTGCGGCGCGCGGTCTCGGCGTCGGCGGGGGCGTGCAACCCCGACCAGCGGCCGGCGAACCAGTCCGCCTTGTTGGGCTTGTAGCTCGCGCCCGCCTCGAACTCGCCTTCGAGCAGGGCGGTAAGCTGCTTGACGCTGTCGTCCAGCCACGTCTGATCGATCACCTTCTCCGCGATCAGGCGCTTGCCGTAGATCTCCGATACCGGCGGGTGGCTGCGGATCGCCTTGTACATCAACGGCTGGGTGAAGCCCGGCTCGTCGCC
>NZ_JBELIE010000050.1:0-20232 GCF_042091075.1 Sphingomonas sp.
TACCGACATCACCGACCGCCCCGATATCGAATTGTTCGGCCCGCTGCTGCAGGTGATCCGCACCGATGATTTCGGCGCCGCGATCGCGGAGGCGAACAACACCCGTTACGGGCTGTCGGCCTCGCTGATCACGCAGACCCCGGCCCTGTTCGACCGTTTCTGGGCGAGCGTCCGCGCCGGCATCATCAATTGGAACAAGCCGACCAATGGCGCGTCCTCTTCCGCGCCGTTCGGCGGCGTGGGTTGGTCGGGCAATCATCGCCCCGGCGCCTATTACGCGGCGGACTATTGCGCCTATCCCGTCGTATCGAGCGAGGCGGAGGCAGCGCGCGCGGCGATCGGAGTCGGATTGGCCGACGGCTGATCGCCATCACGTTAACAGGGGAAGAAACATGCCATCGGGCCTGGTCGCACTGCTCGACGATATCGCCGGGCTGACCCGGTTGGCCGCCGCATCGCTCGACGATGTCGGCGCCGCCGCCGGCAAGGCCGGAGTGAAGGCGGCGGGGGTCGTCGTCGATGATACCGCGGTGACGCCCCGCTATGTCGTTGGCCTGTCGCCACAACGCGAACTGCCGATCATCGGCAAGATCGCGATGGGATCGCTGCGCAACAAATTGCTGTTCCTGCTGCCGGCCGCGCTGATCCTCAGCGCGCTGATGCCCTGGGCGATCACCCCGCTGCTGATGATCGGCGGGGCGTATCTGTGCTTCGAGGGTGCGGAGAAGGTGATCGAGGCGGCATCCGGGATTCCGGCGGCGGAGGTCGCTGAGGAGATGATCGATCCTCTCGCGCTGGAGGCGCAGAAGGTGGCAGGGGCGATCCGCACCGACTTCATCCTGTCGGCGGAGATCATGGCGATCGCGCTGGCAGAGGTCGCAGGCTCGCCGTTGCTGACGCGCGGGGTGGTGCTCGCGATCGTCGCGGTCGCGATCACCGCGGGCGTCTATGGCGCGGTGGCGGTGATCGTGAAGGCCGATGACGTAGGCCTCCACCTCGCACGCCGTGGCACGGGCGCACTGGCGGCGATCGGGCGCGCCATGGTGAAGGGCGTGCCGGTGCTGATGCGCTGGCTGGCGGTGATCGGCACCGCCGCGATGATCTGGGTCGGTGGCGGCATCCTGCTGCACGGCGCGGAGGAACTCGGCTTCGCGGGACCAGCGCATCTCCTGTACCATCTCGCGGAGCGTGCCGGGCATGCCGTGCCCGCGCTGCAAGGCGCGATATCGTGGATCGTCACCGCGATCGGATCGGGCATCGTCGGCCTGATCGTCGGCAGCCCGATCGCGCTGGTGATGCATCGTGTGCATGCTGCCCGCGGACATTGAGGAGCGAGCGGCCGCTGGCAATGGCGATGGCAATGGCGGCGCATGGACGCCATGATAACGCTGACCTACGCCAAACATCTGCTACGCGCGCGCCAAGCATCGCTGATTTGCGCATGTCGCGTCGCGCGCCCATTTCCCTGACGTTATGGCGACCCTTCTCGATCCCGATGCGCGCGGGCGCGTCATCCTTGTCGGTGCCGGCCCGGGCGATCCCGGCCTGCTCACCGTTCGCGCCGTCGAGGCGCTGAAACAAGCCGATGTCGTCGTGCACGACGGTCTGATCGATCCCCGCGTCCTGGATATCACGCCCGCGACCGCGCAACGTATCTCGGTGGCGAAGCGCCGCGCCCGTCACACGCTGCCGCAGGAAGCGATCAACGCGCTGATCGTCGCGCATGTGCTGGCGGGCAGCGTCGTCGTGCGGCTGAAGGGCGGCGATCCGTTCATCTTCGGGCGGGGCGGCGAAGAGGTGGAGGCGGTGCGTGCCGCCGGGCTCGCGGTGGAGGTGGTGCCGGGCGTGTCGGCCGCACTCGGCTGTGCGGCGGAGGCGATGCTGCCGCTTACCCATCGTGACCATTCCTCCGCAGTCAGCTTCGTCGCTGGCCAATGCAAGGGCCTGTCGGAACAGGATTGGTCCGGCCTCGCCGGGCAGGGCCGCACGCTGGTGATCTATATGGGGGTCGCGACCGCTGAACAGATCGCCGACAAGCTGATGGCGGACGGCGTGGCGCCCGACATGCCGGTCGCGGTACTGGAAAAGGGCACGTTGCCGGGGCATCGTGCGTTGCGCACGCTGCTGGCCGATCTCGGCGCGATGGTGTTGCGCGAACAGGTGGCCAGCCCGGCGATCATCGTCGTGGGCGAGGTGGTGGAACTGTCGGACGCCGAGGACAAGCTGGCGGCCTATGCGAAAGTGGCGGAGAATATGTCGTGAAGCTGATTACCGGGAACGATCTGGCGACCGGCGACGTGGTGTGGTGGACCGGCGATGACTGGTCGCGCCACGTCGAGGACGCAAAGGATGCCGGTGAGCAGGCCGAGGCGATCGCCCGCGAGCAGGAAGCGGCGCGGCGCGTCAACGTTCCCTATGTGATCGAGGCGACGGCGACCGCCGAAGGCCCGCGTCCGGCGCATATCAAGGATCGTATCCGCGCGCTCGGCCCGACCGTCCGTCCCGACCTGACACTGAAGCCGGCCGACCCCACCGCCGGAAGCTGGGTGATCTGATGTACAAATATGACGAATATGATCAGGCGGTCGTCGATGCGCGCGTCGATGAATTTCGCGCTCAGGTGCGGCGGCGTCTGGCCGGCGAGATCACCGAGGATCAGTTCAAGCCGCTGCGGCTGATGAACGGCCTGTACCTGCAGTTGCACGCCTATATGCTGCGCGTCGCGGTGCCCTATGGCACGCTCGACAGCCGGCAGATGCGGATGCTCGCGCATATCGCCCGCACCTATGATCGCGGATACGGCCATTTCACCACGCGGCAGAATATCCAGTATAACTGGATCAAGCTGGAGGACGCGCCCGACATTCTCGCCGAGCTGGCGACGGTGGAGATGCATGCGATCCAGACCAGCGGCAATTGCATCCGCAATATCAGCTCTGATCAGTTCGCGGGCGCGGCGGCGGACGAGGTGGCGGATCCCCGCCCCTGGGCCGAGCTGTTGCGGCAGTGGAGCACGTTCCACCCCGAGTTCAGCTACCTGCCGCGCAAGTTCAAGATCGCGGTGATTGCCGCGGACGAGGATCGCGCGGCGATGCGGCTGCATGATATCGGCATCCAGTTGCTCCGCCGTGACGGGGTGCTGGGGGCGAAGATCTTCGTCGGCGGCGGCATGGGGCGGACCCCGATGATCGCCCCGGAGATCAAGGATTTCATCACCGCTGACGACCTGATGAGCTATTTGGAGGCGTGCCTGCGCGTCTACAATCGCTACGGGCGGCGCGACAATATCTACAAGGCGCGGATCAAGATCCTGATCCATGAGCTGGGCGCGGACGAATATCGCCGTCAGGTGGAGGAGGAATTCGCGCAGGTGAAGCAGCTGGGGATCGATCCCCCGGCCGCCGAGCTGGAGCGGATCAGCGCGATGTTCGCGTCCCCGCCGTTCGACCCGGCCGCCGACGATGAGGTGGATCGCAGTGACCCGGATTTCGCGGTGTGGCTCGATCAGAACGTGCGCCAGCACAAGCAGCGCGGCTATGCGATCGTGAATATCTCGCTCAAGCCGGTTGGCGGGATTCCGGGCGACGCCTCGGCCGAGCAGATTGACGTGATGGCCGACTTGGCGGAGCGGTTCAGCGCCAACGAGCTGCGTGTCACCCACGCCCAGAATATCGTCCTGCCGCATGTCCGCATCGCCGATCTCAAGTTAATATGGGATCAACTGGTGGAGGCGCGGCTGGCCGAGGCCAATCTCGACCTGATCAGCGATATCATCGCCTGCCCCGGTCTCGATTATTGCAGCCTTGCCAATGCGCGCTCGATCCCGGTCGCGCAGAAGATCGCGCAGCGCTTCGCCGATCCGGCGCGGCAACGTGATCTGGGCGAATTGAAGCTGAAAATTTCGGGCTGCATCAACGCCTGCGGCCACCATCATGCCGGCCATATCGGCATTCTGGGCGTGGACCGGAAAGGCACCGAAAATTATCAGCTGCTGCTCGGCGGGTCGGGTGCGGAGGATGTCAGCCTCGGCAAGATCACCGGCCCCGGCTTCGACGAGGATGGCGTGGTCGATGCGATCGAGCGGGTCACCGACACCTATATCGCGGTGCGGCAGAAGGGCGAGCGTTTCGTCGACACCTATCGCCGCGTCGGCATGGAACCGTTCAAGGAGGCGATCTATGGTTGATGACATCGCCCATCTTCGCTTCCGCGAGGACAGCCCGCACGAGGAACCGGCGGTAACGCTCGACTCCTTCCTCGCCGATCAGGCCAATGCCACCGCGGTGCGGATCGAGCCCGGCGACGATGCCCGATTGCTCGCGCCCTATATCGAGCGGCTGGCGCTCGTCGAAGTGTCGTTTCCGACATTCCGTGACGGGCGTGGTTATTCGGTCGCGCGGATCCTGCGCGAAGCAGGTTATCGCGGGGAATTGCGCGCGCAGGGCGACGTGCTCGTCGACCAGGTGCCATTGATGCGGCGCTGCGGATTCGACAGCTTTGCGCCGACCGCCGCGATCGATCCCGAGGTCCTGCGTCGTTCGCTCGATCGCTACGACTATCACTATCAGAAAGCGGCTGATTCCCTTGATGGGGGTGTTCAGCCAATATGGAAATTGCGCCATGGGTGAAGCTGCCCGTCAACTCGATACGATCGATGTCCGCCCCGTGTTCACCGCCGAGGATGCGGCGACGATGGAGGCGCGTTATGCCGGCGTGCCGACGCAGGAGATGCTGCACGACGTGCTGACCGGCGAGCTGCGCGGTCGCATCGCGGCGGTTTCCTCGTTCGGCGCGGAATCGGCAGTGCTGCTGCACATGATCGCGGCGGTCGATCGCGACGTGCCGGTGATCTTCACGAACACGCAGAAGATGTTCGGCGAGACCCTCGCCTATCGCGACGAATTGTCGGAGCGACTGGGCTTCACCGATCTGCGCGTCTTCCGCCCCGATCCGCGACTGTTGCGCCTGAAGGACGACAAGGGATTGCGCTGGTCCTACGATCCCGACGGCTGTTGCGACCTGCGCAAGGTGGAGCCGCTGCGGCGTGCGCTGCTGCCGTTCGACGCGTGGATTTCCGGCCGAAAGGGCTTTCAGGCATCGACCCGGCAAGCGCTGCCGCGGTTCGAGTCGGATGAAGGCCGGCTGAAACTGAATCCGCTCGCGGACTGGGACAAGGATCGGCTCAACGCCTATTTCGAGGCGCACGAACTGCCGCGCCATCCGCTCGAGGCGCAGGGCTATCTGTCGATCGGCTGCGCGCCGTGCACGTCGAAGGTGCGCCCCGGCGAAGATCCGCGTGCCGGCCGCTGGCGTGGATGGGACAAGGTGGAGTGCGGCATCCACTTGCCGGAGAAACCGGGCGAAGAGCCTGTCTTCTAAAGCAGATCGACCGTCAGGCGGGCATGGCGCATATCCTTTCCGGCACGGGGCGCCGGAAAAAGCAGGGCGTTGATCAGCGTGGATCTAAATCGGCCGTTACGGATTGGAAACCATTGAAGTCGATGGCCGATGGAGATCCGATTGCGGCGCGCCGCCCTGCTTTTGCTGCCGCTGTCGTGGCTGTCCGCATGCCATCGCCCGGTCGGTAACCCCGCCCCGCCCCGCATCGAAACGCCCCTCGGTCAACTGCCCGGGCAGAGTTCCTCCATCACGGTGCCGATCGTCGCGCCGTTGTCGCAGCTCGAGCGCGGGCTCGACAAGCAGACGCCCCGCACCTTGTGGTCGATCGACGAGCGGCGTGAAAAATGTGTTCCGGGGCAGCGCGTCGCCAGGGTGAAGGTGACCCCGGATCTGTCGTGCCGCATTACCGGCACGGTCACGCGCGGCGCGATCGATATCGCCGGAGAGGGCGAGCGCCTCGTCATCACCATGCCGGTGACTGCGCGGATCAGCGTCAGCGATATCGCCGGCGTATTGCACGAAACCGCCACGGGCAGCGCGACGGTGCGCGCAACCGGAAAGCTGGGGATCGTCGACAACTGGCGCCCGACCGCGACGCTGGATCTCCGGTACCGCTGGCGGCAGGAGCCGGGGATCGACATTGCGGGGCAGCGCATCACTTTCACCAGCCGCGCCGACGAGAAACTCGCCCCGGTGATGGCGAAGCTGGAACGCGACCTGCCCGGCGAACTCGCCAAGCTGGACGTACGGCGCCAGCTCGATCGGATCTGGCGACAGGCGTTCACGGTGATCGAACTGAGCAAGCACCGTCCGCCCGCTTGGATGCGCATCACTCCGCGGTCGCTCGGCTTCGGCGGCTATCGTGTCGAGGGGCGGCACTTACGCATGACGCTGTCGGCCGAGGCGTTGACCGAGACGTTCGTCGGCGATCGCCCCGCTGATCCCACCCCCACCGCCCTTCCCCCGCCCGCCCACGTCACTGGACGACCGGGGCTGCGTTTCTTTGTGCCGGTGCTGGCGGATTATCGCGAACTGGAGCCCGTGGTGCAGCGCACGCTGCGCAAGCTGGCGGCGCGGGGCATCTCGATCACCGGGGTCGGGCCGGTCGACGTGAGGTTCGGAGACGTGACCGTCTATGCGACCACCGGGGGAAGGCTGGCGATCGGCGTCAAGGCGAGCGTCCGTGCACGGGAAGGCGGCGCCAGCGCGACGGGCGAGGCGTGGCTGTCCGCGTTGCCCTATAATGATCCCGGTTCCCAATATGTCCGCGCCCGCAATATCCAGCTGGCCACCCGCACCGATTCGCGAGCGGTCGATCTGCTGATCCGCTTGCTCGACACCACGCAGGTGCAGGAAGCAGTCGCGCTGGCGCTGCAGCACGACTTCGGGCCCGACTATCGGAAGGTGATCGACAAGGCGCATCGCGCGATCGGCCACCGCCGCGAAGGCGACTTCATCCTGTCCACCACCATTACCAACGTGGTGAACGGGCATTTGCGGGTGACCGGCGCGGGGCTGTTCCTGCCGGTGCGCGCCGAGGGCGATGCGCGGATCGACTATCGCCCGCGCGGATGAGCAGCGTTTGGCTCAATATCCCGCATAATCGCTGAACCGCGTGATCGTCGGATCGAATTTCAGCACCACCTTGCCGGTCGCGCCGTGACGCTGCTTGGCGACGATCAGTTCGGCGAGACCATAGACGCGCTCCATGTCCGCCGCCCAGCGCGCATGCTCCTCGAACACCTTGGCGTCGTCGCCCTCCATCGGGCGCTTGGGTTCGCGTTGCGCGGTATAATAATCCTCGCGAAAGACGAACCAGACCATGTCGGCGTCCTGCTCGATCGAACCGGATTCACGCAGATCGGAAAGCATCGGCCGCTTGTCCTCGCGGCTTTCGACCGCGCGGCTGAGCTGCGAGAGCGCCAGCACCGGCACGTTCATATCCTTCGCCAGCGTCTTCAACCCGCGCGAGATCTCGGAGATTTCCTGCACGCGATTGCCGTCGCCCTTGCCCGAGCCGGTCAGCAGCTGAAGGTAATCGACCACCACCAGCCCGATCTCGTTATTGTGGCGCCGCTGCAGCCGCCGCACGCGCGTGTGCAGCGCGCCGATCGACAGGCCGCCGGTATCGTCGATGAAGAACGGCAGCGTCTCCAGCTCGGCGGCGGCGGCGGCGAGTTGCTCGAACTCGGCCTTGCTGATCTTGCCCATGCGCAGCGCCTCGGAACTGATCCGCGACTGTTCCGCCAGGATACGGGTGGCCAGCTGATCCGCGCTCATTTCCAGGCTGAAGAACGCCACCTTCGCGCCCACGGACTTGCTCGGCGGGATCCCGTCGCGCATGTCGCGCATCCAGCGCTGCGCCGCGTTGAAGGCGATATTGGTCGCCAGCGACGTCTTGCCCATGCCGGGACGCCCGGCGAGGATCATCAGGTCCGAATGGTGCATGCCGCCGATCTTGGCATTGACGGTATCCAGCCCGGTGGTCACGCCGCTGAGGTTGCCACCCCAGTTGAGCGCCTTCTCCGCCATCTTCACCGCCATCGTGCTCGCCTGGGCGAAGCTCTTGACGCTATTCTCGGTCCCACCGTCGGCGGCGACGCGGAACAATTCCTCCTCGGCCGCCTCGATCTGGGCGCGCGGGTTCACTTCCTGACTGGTATCCATCGCCCGATCGACCATCGTGTGGCCGACCGACACCAACGCGCGCAGCATGGCGAGATCGTAGATCTGCTGCGCGAACTGCCGCGCGCCGATCAGCCCGGCGCCCGACCCTGTCAGCCCGGCGAGGTACGACACCCCGCCCAGCTCGCGCATCCCCTCATCCGCCTCGAACATCGGGCGCAGCGTGACGGGCGTCGCCAGCATGTCCTGCGCGCGCAATCCCTTGATCGCGGCGAAGATGCGGCCATGCACCGGCTCGAAGAAATGGATCGGTTCCAGCCGGTCGACCAGATCGTCGGCCAGCCGATTGTCGATCATCATCGCACCCAGCATCGCCGCCTCGGCTTCGACGTTGCGCGGCAGTTGAACGGGTTCGGCCGGGGCCGCGGTGGGAAATGCCAGAGTCGCCATGGCGACCGCTATAGCCCCACCCGCCACCGCGCGGAAATCGCGATGCGGTGGATAACGGGGATGATGTGATTGTCCGTCGTCGCGTTGCGCTTTATCGGCAGTCCATGGCCGATCCGCGGATCATCGACATCGAACTGGACGAGCGCACGATCCTGTGGCGTTCGGCTGATATCGAGCAGGAGCGCCGGATCGCGATCTTCGACCTGATTGAGGGCAATCATTTCGCCCCGCAGCGGGCGCAGCCGGATCACTATGCCGGTCCCTATCGCGTCCGCTTGTCGGTGGAGGAAGGCCGGCTGGCGATCGAGATCCGGCGCGAAGACGGCTCGCCGCTGGAAACGCTGGTGCTGGGGCTGGCGCGCTTTCGTCGGCCCATCAAAGACTATTTCGCGATCTGCGACAGCTATTTTCAGGCGATCCGTCAGTCTACGCCGCAGCAGATCGAAACCGTCGATATGGCGCGGCGGGGCATCCACAACGAAGCGGCGGAGTTGTTGCGCGAGCGGCTGGAGGGGAAGATCGAGATCGATTTCGATACTGCCCGCCGCCTCTTCACGCTGATCTGCGTACTTCATATCAAGGCGTGAGACGACGATCATGTGGGGTCTGGGGCGTTTCGTACTGATCGTCGCCGCGCTGGCGCTCGCGGGAGTCGCGGCATGGCGGGTCGCGATCCGCTGGCATCCGTCGATCGAGCGCTTCCCGGTGCAGGGCATCGATGTGTCGGAGATCAACGGCATCATCGAATGGCCGGTCGTGAAGGGGGGCGGCGCCGATTTCGGTTATGCCGTCGCCACCACCGGCACCATCGCGCGGGACCGGCTGTTCCAGCAGAATTGGGAAGCGATGGCGGCAGCCGGCATGCGGCGCGGGGCGGTGCTGGTCTTCTCCTTCTGCCAGCCGGCGGCGGCGCAGGCGGATGCGTTCAATACCGTCGTGCCACGGGATCATGGCGCGCTGCCCGCGGCGATCGACTTCAGCTATGCCGAGGGATGCGTCGACCGGCCCGAGCGCGGGGCGCTGATCCGCGACGTGACCGAGATGATCCGCCGGGTCGAGTCCCACACCGGCGCGCCGGTGCTGCTGCGCGTGTCGCGCGCGGTGGAGGACGATTATCACCTGACCGACGCCTTCAAGCGCAGCCTGTGGGCGACGGGCAATTTCTTCGCGCCCGGCTATGGCGCGCGGGCGTGGCGGATGTGGCGCGCCAGCGATATGCATCACGTCGAAGGGATCGAGGGGCCGGTGAACTGGAACGTGGCGGCGAAATGAGCGAGGCGCGGGACTTGATCGATCGCGCACGCGCGGCGGCGCGGCATGCCCATGCGCCCTATTCCCGCTTCGCGGTCGGCGCGGCCGTGTTGCTGGCGGACGGCAGCGTGGTGACCGGCGCGAATGTCGAGAATGCCAGTTATGGTCTGTCGCTATGCGCGGAAACCGTCGCGATCGCGACCGTCTCCGCGCAGGGCCGGTTGCGCGACGTGGTCGCGATCGGCGTGATCGGCGGGATGATGGATGCGGCGGGGCGTGCGACCGGCAGCGATCCGGTGCGTCCGTGCGGCCGCTGCCGGCAAGTCATCAACGAAGCCGCGCAGTTGAGTGGGCGCGACGTCGCGGTTTATTGCGCGGGCGCCGAGGGTGACACGATAGCGAACTATCGTCTGTCGCAGCTGTTGCCGGATGCGTTCGGGCCGGCGGATCTGGGCATCGCCTGATCCGCCGTTCAACCACGGCCGGCTGCTCACATCGTCAGCGCATCCGCGCTGGCATCGCCGATATCGTTGCCGCCGTCGACGTTCAGGATCGTGCCGGTGATATATTTCGCCGCGGGGCTCGACAGGAACATTGCCGCCTCCGCGATATCCGCCTTGGTGCCATAATCACGCAGCGCGAGCGATCCCTTCAGCTTCGCCTCGCGTGCGGGATCGGCCAGCCGCCGCATCCCCTCCGTATCCGCGATCGGGCCGGGTGAGATCGCATTGACGCGCACCCCCGCTGGCCCCCATTCGAGCGCGAGGCATTTGGTGACCATATTGACCCCCGCCTTGGCGGCGCAGGCGTGGATCTGAAACGGCGATGGATGCACCGCCTGCCCCGCGGTGATCGCGATCAGCGAGGCGCCAGGGCGCGTGAGATGATCCCAGCTTGCGCGGAACACATTATAGGTGCCGAGCAGATCGATATCGACGACGGTCTTGAAGGCATTCGCGCTCACCTTCAGCGCGGGCGCGAGGAAATTGCCCGCCGCGCCGGAAATCAGCACGTCGATCCGCCCGTGCGCGGCGACCGCTTGCGTATAGGCCGCCTCCAGCCCGGCATAATCGCGCACGTCGCAGGCGATACCGATCGCGTTAACACCCGCGTCACGCAATTCCTGGGCGGCCGCCGCGATCTTCTCCTCGCTGCGGCTCAGGATCGTGACCCGCGCGCCCGCCGCGCCGAAGCCCTGTGCGATCGCGAAATTGATGCCACCCGATGCCCCGGCAACGAAGACGTGGCGGCCCGAAAAATCGCCCATGATCCTCTCCCATTGTCAAGGATCGGCATGACGCGACGCTCAGGGCTGCGCAAGTCGCTCGTTTTACATCGAGGTGATCAACGCTGGTGTTGGTACGGGCGGTCGGACTCGAACCGACATGGATTGCTCCGGCGGATTTTGAGTCCGCTGCGTCTACCATTCCGCCACGCCCGCGCGAAACCGGATCAGGCGCGCGCCTTTGCACGCTTCCGGGGCTGCCGTCCAGCCATTATCGGCTGATCCCATACTCGGGACGGGATCAACCCGCCGACGGCTCCATCACCGCCTGGGGATCGACCGGCTCGTCAAAGGCGATACCGGCACGCCCCTCGGTCTGCCACGCGACACGGCCCCTTACCCAGCCATGCGCGGGAAGCTCGACTTCGACCACGCTGTCGGGCGCCACCGCCTGCGGCAGTTCAGCCATCAGGCCGCCCGCCGACAGATTGCGCACGCGAACCTCGAAGCCGTCCTCGGCGCCGCTCGCGCCGACGAACCGGAGCCGGGTCACCGCGAACACCGTGCGACGACCGCCCGCAGGATCATTCGCCGGGCTTGCGCCGCTAAAGAGATGCTGGTCCACTTGTTCCATCGTCGTCACCGCAGGATCATTCCTGCCGGGGATAAGCGACGGCCGGTAAACAAAAGTTTACGAACCGCCGCTGCACGACGATCAATCGTCGCGCGATACCTTCTCGGCGCGCTCGTGACGTTCCTGCGCCTCGACCGTCATCGTCGCGATCGGACGCGCCTCCAGCCGGCCGAGGCTGATCGGCTCGCCCGTCACCTCGCAATAGCCATATTCGCCCTCGTCGATGCGGCGCAGCGCGGCCTCGATCTTGGAGATCAGCTTGCGCTGGCGATCGCGAGTGCGCAATTCCAGCGACCAGTCGGTTTCGCTGGAGGCGCGATCGGTGAGATCGGCCTCACGAAGCGAATCGACCTGTAGCTGGGAAAGCGTTCCCTGCGACTCGCGCAGAATCGCTTCCTTCCAATCCAGCAACTTACGTCGAAAATATGCCTGCTGACGCTCGTTCATAAACGGCTCGTCGGAGGTGGGACGATAGCCATCGTCCGACCGCGCCGGCGGGGCCACTACATCGCCAAACCTGTCGCTTACGTTCTTAATCGCCGTAGCCATCGACTCACTCCCCCGCCCGTGCGCCAGGATGTCGTTCAGCACCGCTGGGCGCCCCCGTTCTGCGGCGGGCCTATAGAGAGCCGGATGGCTCGCGACAAGCGAGCTATCAGGCTCCGGGCACATGGAGGCAGAGAGGGGTATATAGTGGTCAGCCTGTACAAAGGGTGAACGCCGTCCGCCCCGGCCATTTTGGACCGCACAACCGTCCCAACGCGGTACGTTAACCACATTTACGGCGGCGGGCGTCCCCATACCGGGCATTCCGCGAGCCGATCGATACCGAAGTCGCTTGCACTTAACCTTTCATTTCGCACTGTCGATGCAAGGAAGCGCGCGTCCGCGTGCAACGAACCAGCGGTTCCAATGGGGCCGACAACGAAAGAATGACGTTATGTCCGTGCGAATGGCTCTTGCGAAACTTTGCGCCTGCACCTGCGGCGGTGCGCTGGTCGGCGGCGGTGCAGTGCACGTCGCGGAGTCGGGCAAGGCACGGACGATGTTCACCAAGAAGGCGACCCGCCATGTCGTCCGCCGGCAGGTGGCGAGCGCCACCAAGCTGCGTCGCGTGGTGCGCACCACACGCTCGGGCGCCTGTGCCGCCACCACGGTGACGATCGCGACCCAGGGCGCGCCGGTTCCGGTGCCCCTGCCCCCCGCCCCGGTCTATGCCGCGGTGGATGCCGGCCCGGCCTATATCGGCGGCACGGGCGGCGGCTTCGGGGGCGGCGGCTTCTATGGCGGTGCGGGCGGCGGGTTCTTCGCCGGCGGGTTCTTCGGCGGTTCGGGGGGCGGGAGCAGCGGCAGCATCGTCGTCTCCTCGACCTCCAGCTCCAGCACCAGTGGCTCGAGTTCCACCTCGTCTTCGTCGTCGGGCAACGTGTCGAGCAGCGGCAACGTCTCCAGCAGCAGTAGCGGCAACGTTTCCAGCAGCAGCAGCGGCAACGTCTCTTCCTCGACGTCGAGCAGCGGGAACGTATCGAGCAGCAGCTCTACCGGCGGTGCGCAGGTGGGCATCGGGATCGAGAATTCGAACACCAGCAACAACAATAACAACGCCAATAACAACAATCAGAACTACAACGAAAACAACAACAGCAACAATCAAAGCCAAGGCCAGAATCAGGGGCAGAGCCAAGGACAGGAGCAGAACCAAGGCCAAAATCAGGGTCAGGGCCAAGGTCAGGGTCAGGGCCAAGGTCAAGGTCAGGGCCAAAGCTCGTCGTCTTACGGCTCCAGTTCAAACGGTTGGGGTTCGAACCACGGCTGGTCGTCCAACGGCGGCTGGTCGTCGAACGGCGGACAACCTCCATCGAGCAGCGGGGCGAGCAGCGGCGCGCCCGCGCCGGTGCCGGCCCCCCCGATGGTGTTGCTGTTCGGCGCCGCCGCCGCCGGGCTGGTCGCGCGTCGCCGCTTCGCGAAGAAGGCTGCGGCGTAATCTGAATGGCCGCCCCGGTCGGTCCCGGGGCGGCCATTCTCGCCATGCAGATCAGGCGGCGATCAGTGCCTTTTCGATGTCGGGAATCGGATGCCCCGTCAGGTCCTTGCTCAGTTCGCCCGTTAGACGCTGGCTGACTTCCTTGTGATAATGTTTGCGTAGCTCGCCCAGCGTCTTCGGCGCGGCGACCACGATCAGCGATTCGAAGTCATTTGCCAGCGCGCGGCGCTTGAGCAAGTCCGCCGCCTCGGCCGCGAAACGATCCTCCTCAAGCTGGTGGAAATCGGTTTCCTCCAGCGTGCCGCTCGTCGTCGACGATGCCGCGCCGGCGGCATCGGTTTTCTGGTCGCGATCGGCCGGATTGATCCGCTCCTCCGCGTGCTCGACCTGCAGATTGGGATAGGTTTCATCACCTTCGTTGCGCAGGAACAGCAGCTTGCGCCCGTCGACCACCATGACGACTGACTGGTGGGGGACTTGCATGGCTCGATCTCCTTGTCGTGAAACTGTCACCATCGCAACGCACCCGGCGGGGGCCGGGTTTCCTCGCGCGGGTTGCCTCGTCCGGCGCCGCTCGCCATAGCGCCCGCCATGCACGACATCCGCCTGATCCGCGACGACCCCGCCGCCTTCGACGCCGCCATGGCCAAGCGCAACGTGGCGCCATGCGCCGACGCGCTGATCGCGCTGGATCGACGCCGACGCGAACTGGCCACCGAAGCGCAGGCTGCGCAGGCGCGGCGCAACGAGGCGTCGAAGGCGATCGGCGCGGCCAAGGCACAAAAGGACGAAGCGACCGCCGCCGCCCTGATGGCCGAAGTCGCGGCGCTGAAGCAGCGCCTGCCCGAGCTGGAAGGCGAGGAAGCACGGCTGGGCGGCGAGCTGGAGGCGATGCTGGCGGCGCTGCCCAACGTGCCGGCGGCCGATGTGCCGACCGGCGCCGATGAGAACGACAATCAGCTCGTGCACGAACATGGCCGGCGCCCGGCGTTCGACTTCGACGCGCGCGAACATGACTCGATCGGCCCGCCGCTGGGGCTGGATTTCGAAACCGGCGTCGCGATCGCGGGTGCGCGCTTCACCCTGGTACGCGGCGATGCGGCGCGCCTGCAACGCGCGCTGGGACAATTCATGCTCGACCGGCTGACCCGCGAACATGGATATGAGGAAGTCGCGCCGCCGCTGCTGGTGCGCGACGAGGCCGTCTTCGGCACCGGCCAATTGCCGAAGTTCGCCGACGACCTGTTCCGCACCACCGATGGCCGGTGGCTGATCCCGACCGCCGAAGTCTCGCTGACCAATATCGTGCGCGAGCAGATCCTGTCGGATGACGTGCTGCCGTTGCGCTTCGCCGCGTTGACGCCGTGCTTCCGCTCCGAGGCCGGGGCGGCCGGTCGCGATACGCGCGGCTATATCCGCCAGCACCAGTTCGACAAGGTGGAGATGGTATCGATCGTCGCCCCCGAGGCGAGCGAAGCGGAACATGAGCGGATGACCGCCTGCGCCGAGGGCGTGCTCGATGCGCTAGGGCTGGCCTATCGCCGCATGAAATTGTGCACTGGCGACATGGGTTTCACCGCCGCGCGCACCTACGATCTGGAGGTATGGCTGCCGGGGCAGCAGCGCTATCGCGAGATTTCGAGCTGCTCGACATGCACCGATTTCCAGGCGCGCCGCATGAACGCGCGGTTCCGGCCGGAGGGCGAGAAGGCGACTCGCTTTGTCCATACGCTGAACGGCTCGGGTCTCGCGGTCGGACGCACGCTGGTGGCGGTGCTGGAGAATTATCAGCAGGCTGACGGTTCGGTCGCGGTGCCCGAGGTCCTGCAACCCTATCTGGGTGGGCTGAACCGGCTGGAACCACGGTAAGCACAAGATGCCCGTCCTGCTGGACCTGAGCCGGTCAACAACGTTAACGTCGCGAAAATGGGCTTCGGGGGGAGCGACGATGAAGCGGTGGTCGGCGCTGGCGAGCAGCAGCGCCCTGATAGCGATGACAAGCGGCTGCATTCCGCCAGGGGTGCCCGATGGTGGTTACGTGCCGCCCGCCCCCACGCGCAGCTCACGGCCGGCACCGATGGCGACAGCCCAGCCCGCGCCGCAATCCACCCCCCGCCCGCCGGCGCGTCGCGTTACAAGCGCCGCCCAAGCGCCGCGCGGCTATGTCCCGTCGACACCGCTGCCGCCGGCGCGTCCCTCCTCGATGCCGGCGAGCGCCGCTGTCAGCCAGTTGCCGGCACCGCGCCCCGCGTGGGAATTGCGCCCGGTCGAAGCCGACGCGACCGTCGTCACGGCGCAGCGCTATACCGTGGCGCCCGGCGACACGCTGGCGCGGGTGGCACAACGCACCGGCGCGGGGGCGGAGGCGATCGCGCGCGCCAACCGCCTCGATCCGCCATTCACGCTGCGCGCGGGGCAGCAACTCGATATCCCCGGTGGGCGCTATCACCTCGTCCGCCCCGGCCAGACCGGCATCGCGATCGCGCGCGCTTATGGCGTGCCATGGTCGCAGGTGGTGGCCGCCAACGATCTGGTCGAACCCTATGTGCTGCGCTCCGGCCAGCGCGTGCTGATCCCCGGTGATCCGGCGCGCGCCTCGACTGCGGCGGAGCGTGCCGCCGCCTTCACGCTGGACGTCGATTCGATCCTGACCGGGGGTGAGCCGGCCCTGGCGAACAACCAGGCCCCTGCCCGGCCGCAGCCGACCGCGCGCCGCGCGCTACCTGCGACCACACCGGTGGTGGCGCCCAGCGCCGCGCCGGGCCGCTTCATCTGGCCGGTTGGCGGAACGATCGTGCGGCGTTTCGGCGCGGGCGCGAGTGGCGAGCGCAACGACGGCATCAAGATCGCGGTCCCGCTCAACACGCCGGTCAAGGCGGTCGCGGACGGCGTGGTCGCCTATGTGGGTGACGGGATCGCCGCCCTGGGCGGGCTGGTGATCGTGCGCCACGGCGGGGGATGGACCTCGGTATACGGGCATGCCGCCAAATTGCTGGTGCGGCGGGGGCAGGCAGTGACGCGGGGAGAGACGCTGGCGCTATCCGGCGCGACCGGCTTCGCCGACCGGCCCGAACTGCATTTCGAGCTGCGGCGCGGCCGCACGCCGGTCGATCCCACGACGCAATTGCCGCGACGCTGATGCCCGTGTAACCGGCGCGGCACCATGACCGACTATCAGTCCGAGCTGCTCCGCCTGCTGTCTTCGCGCGGCTATATCCATCAGACGACCGATGCCGTCGCGCTCGATGCGCTGGCGGCGAAGCAGGTGGTGCCCGGCTATATCGGCTTCGATCCGACCGCACCGTCACTGCACGTCGGCAGCCTGGTGCAGATCATGCTGCTGCGCCGGTTGCAGCAGGCGGGGCACAAGCCGGTCGTGCTGATGGGGGGCGGCACGGGCAAGATCGGCGATCCCAGCTTCAAGGATGAGGCGCGCAAACTGTCGTCGGACGAGACGATCGCCGCCAATATCGCCGGGATCGAGCGCATTTTCACGCGCTTCCTGACCTTCGGCGATGGCCCGTCGGACGCGGTGATGGTCAACAATGCCGACTGGCTGGACTCACTCCACTATATCCCCTTCCTGCGCGAGGTCGGGCAGCATTTCAGCGTCAATCGCATGCTGTCGTTCGACTCGGTCAAGCTGCGCCTCGATCGCGAGCAATCGCTCAGCTTCCTCGAATTCAACTATATGATCCTGCAGGGCTACGACTTCCGCGAGCTGGCGCGGCGGCACGGCGTGCGACTGCAGATGGGCGGCAGCGACCAATGGGGCAATATCGTCAACGGCGTCGAACTGGCGCGCCGGATGGACGGCGCCGAGGTGTTCGGCGTCACCACCCCGCTACTGACCACCGCGGACGGGCAGAAGATGGGCAAGACCGTCGCCGGCGCGGTGTGGCTGCACGAGGACCAGCTACCGCACTTCGATTACTGGCAGTTCTGGCGCAACACCGATGACCGCGACGTAGGCCGCTTCCTGAGGCTATTCACTGACCTGCCGCTGGACGAAATCGCGCGGCTGGAGGCGCTCGACGGAGCGGAGATCAACGAGGCTAAGAAGATCCTCGCCAACGAGGCGACCGCGATGTGTCGCGGTCGCGTGGCCGCCGAGGAAGCCGCCGAGACCGCGCGCCGAACCTTCGAGGAAGGCGCGAGCGGCGCGTCGCTGCCGACGATCGACGCCGGCGGCGCGATCGCGCTGGTCGACGCCCTGGTGGCGCTCGGTTTCGCCGCATCGAAGGGCGAGGCGCGACGGCTGATCAAGGGCGGCGGCGCGCGCATCGATGGTGAAAAGGTAGCGGACGAGGCCGCAATCATCACGCTGGCCGGCGCGCCGGTCCGTGTGTCGGCGGGCAAGAAGCACCACGGCATCGTTCAGCCGGCCTGACCGACGATCCCGTCGCCCGGACGGCCCTCACCTGATGTCGCATCAGCGAAGGCCGGGGCCCTTGGCGACGTTAAGTCCGCTTTCAGGGGTGGGCGGGTTTCGTCGGGTCGACAATCCAGCCCCCTTATCCCGATCGTAGCAACGCCACTCCCGCATCGCGTTCGAACAGATACAGCGCCACCCGCGCCGCCTGCCCGCGCTCGCCCTGCAAACCGCCATCGCGGTCGATCAGCAGGCGCGCATCGTCGGTCGCGGCGGGCAGCAGTTCGTTGAGCAATTCGGGCGTGGCCAGTCGGAACACCGCCTCTCCCGACTGCCGGGTGCCGAGCAATTCGCCCGCCCCGCGCAACCGCAGATCCTCCTCCGCGATGCGAAAGCCGTCGTTGCTTTCGCGCATCAGCGCCAGCCGGGCCCGCGCGGTCTCACTCAACGCATTGCCGCGCAGCAGCAGGCACACCGACCGGCCACCGCCCCGCCCGACGCGGCCGCGCAACTGGTGCAGCTGGGCCAGGCCGAAACGGTCGGCATGTTCGATCACGATCAACGTTGCATTGGGCACGTCCACCCCGACTTCGATCACCGTCGTCGCGACCAGCACGCCCAGTTCGCCCGCTGCGAAGCGCGTCATCACCGCGTCCTTCTCCGGGCCGCGCATCCGGCCATGGACCAGCCCGACACGGTCGCCGAATCGCGCCGCCAGCGCCGCCGCCCGCACCTCGGCGGCCTGCAGGTCGCTGGTTTCCGATTCCTCCACCAGCGGGCAGACCCAATAGGCCTGCTTTCCCTCCGACAGATGGCGGCCGAGCGCGTTGACGATTTCGTCGATCCGCTCCTCGGAAACGACGCGCGTTTCGATCGGCTCGCGCCCCGGCGGCATTTCATCGAGGCGGCTTTGATCCATCTCCCCGTGCAGCGCGAGCGTCAGCGTGCGCGGGATGGGCGTGGCGGTCATCGCCAGCACGTGCGGCGGGTGGCGCCCCTTGCCCTGCAACAGCAGGCGCTGGGCAACCCCGAAGCGATGCTGTTCGTCGACCACCACCAGCCCGAGATCGTGATAGGCGACCGCCTCCTGAAAGATCGCGTGCGTCCCGACCAGGATATGGATCGCGCCGCTCGCCACCCCCATCAGCGTCGCCTCGCGGACCTTGCCCTTGTCGCGACCCGTCAGGATCGCGATTTCCACGGGCAGCCCCGCCAGCAGGCGACGCAGCGTCTCGTAATGCTGCCGCGCGAGGATTTCGGTCGGCGCCAGCATCGCGCCCTGCGCCCCGGCCTCCACCGCGATCAGCAGCGCCATCGCCGCGACCAGCGTCTTGCCCGAGCCGACATCGCCTTGCAGCAGCCGCAGCATCGGGGCGGATTGGGCCATGTCGCCCTCGATCTCCCGCACGCTGCGGGCCTGGGCGCCGGTCGGCTGGTACGGGAGCCGTAGCAGGTCGCGCAGCCGGCCGTCTCCCGCCAGCGCGCGCCCTCGCCGCCGCCGCGTGTCGGCACGCACGATCGACAGCGCAAGCTGGTTGGCGAAGATCTCGTCATAGGCGAGCCGCGCGCGCGCCGCCGCGTCGGCGGGATCGGCGTGCAGGCGCAGGATCGCATCGCGCCAGTCCGGCCAGGCGTGTCGCGCCTTGAGCGAGGGTTCGATCCACTCCGCCAGCGTCGGCGCGCGCGCCACAGCCTGCTCGACCAGCGCGCCCAGCCGTCGCGACGTCATCCCCTCGGTCAGCGGATAGATCGCTTCGCGTTCGCGCAGCGCGTCATCCTCCCCCACGATCTCGGGGTGAACGATCTGCAATTCCTGGCCATATTGTTCGAGCTTGCCCGACAGCCGCTTCGGCTCGCCGATCGGCAGCAGCTTTTTCACCCAGCCCGACGATCCGCCGAAATAGATCAGGCTGACATGATTGCCGTGCGCATCGGTCGCCTGCACCCGCGTCGGCGCGCGCGGAGAGGATGAGGTGCGATAGTCGCGGGGGGTGAGCGTGATCGCGATCGTGCGTCCGACATCCGCCTGCATCAGTTCGTCGCGCGGCAGCCGGTCGATCCAGCCCGACGGCAAATGGAACAGCAGGTCGATCACCCGCGCGATTCCGAGACGCTCGAGCGGGCGGGCCAGCGCGGGACCGACGCCCTTCAGCGCCTCCACCTCGGCGAACAGCGGATTGAGGATATCGGGTCGCATGACTATGTCCGTCCGACTATTCCGCCCCTGCCCGTCACGCCAGCGAAAGCTGGCATCTTTCCGCGACCGGGCGCATCTGCTGCAAAAGGTGCCA
>NZ_JBELIE010000051.1:0-20223 GCF_042091075.1 Sphingomonas sp.
ACGCTCTTCCGATCTTGCCGTACAGCGCAAGGTGACGACGCGCGATGGCCGTCGCAGCTTCTCGCTGCGCGTCCTTCCCTATCGCACCCAGCATGGCAGCATCGACGGGGCCACGCTGGTGCTGACCGACATCACCGACGCGCTGGCGATGGAAAACGAGCTGTCGGACGAGCGCGAACGCCTCGACCTCGCGATCCGCGCGGGCGGGATCGGCGTGTGGGAATATTGTCCCGATACCGGCGCCACCAAGCTGGATGGCGTCGGGCAGGGGCTGTTCGACGCGCATGGCGACGAGGCGACGCGGATCGATCCCCTGCTGGAGCGGATCGAGCCCGAAGATCGCGCCCCGGTGGCGGCGGCGCTGCAACGCACCGTGCGCGGTGAGGGCGATTTCGAACATCGTTTCCGTGTGCGCTCGCGTGCGGGCGAGGTGCGCTGGATCAAGGGCTTCGGCCGGATGATCGCTGGCAGCAGCCCGGCGCGCATCGTCGGCGTGTCGATCGATGTCACGCCAGAATATGCGCTGGCGGAAACGCGCGAACTGATGCTGCGCGAAATGAATCATCGCGTGAAGAACCTCTTCGCGATCATTGGCGGCATGGTCAGCGCGGCGTCGCGCACGCATGACGACGTCCCCGCCTTCGCGCTCGATATGCGCGAGCGGATCGCCGCGCTGGGACGGGCCCATGCGCTCGCCTCGCCCACCGGCGAGCAGCAGGCGATCGCGCTGTCCGCGCTCGTCGAGGCGACGCTCGCGCCGTATCGCGACCATGCCGGGATCAACATCACCGGTCCGGACGTTAGGGTGGATCGCCGATGCCTCTCCTCGCTGGCGCTGATGCTGCACGAGTGGGCGACGAATTCGGTCAAATATGGTGCGCTGAGTGCGGGAAGTGAGGGGCGATTGAGCGTGACGTGGCAATGGGACGATCGCCCGGCGAAGGGCGATGTCGCGGCGCATCCTGTCACACGCGGGCTTGCGCTGACGTGGAGCGAGCAATTTCCGCGTCGTGCCGTCGAGGCGCCGCAGTTCGATCCGGCGCGACGGGGGTTCGGCACGTTGCTGGTCGAAACCTCGACGCGACAGCTCAATGCGTCGCTCTCGCGCACCGTGGGCGACGATCATTTCGCGCTGTCGCTGCATTTGCCGCAGGACGTGATCGCGGATGGCTAAAAGCGTCATGCTGGTGGAGGACGAGCTGTTCGTCGCGCTCGATGTGCAGATGACGGTCGAGGAAGCGGGGCTGGCGGTGGCGGGCCCCTATGCCACGCTGGAGGAGGCGTTGCGGGCGCTGGACGGCGAGGCAGCGCCGTTCGCGTGCGCGATCCTCGACGTGCGGCTGCGCGACGGCGAGGTGTTCCCCGCCGCGGATCGGCTGAGCGCCGCCGGCATCCCGATCATCTTCCACTCGGGTCATGCCGATCCGCAGGGCCTGGAAGCGCGCTATCCCGGCAGCCTGGTCTGTTCGAAACCCTGTTCGCCCGGCACCTTGCTGGCGAGTATCGAGCAGGTCGTGAAGGATCGTGAACTCCACTGATCGACCCTGGCCGCCGGGGCGATCGTTCATGCCGTCGACCAAGCAGGAGATGATTCGATGACCTCAGCCATGACGCTCGCACCCGTGCTTCGATCCGTGATCGGCCGAACGGTCGTGTTGTCGCTGATGGGCGCGCTGGCGGCGTGCGGCGAGCGCGTCGAGGATCATGCCGAGCGTACCGGCAATGCGATCGCCGCCGACGTCCATGCCGCGACTGGCAATGTCGTGGAAAGCGTCGATCGTCTGACGGATACGATGGCGAACAGCCTCGACAGCGCCGCCGCCCGCTCGCTCGATCGCGCGGCGGACCGGCTCGACGGCGCCGCCGATCGCCTGCGCGACGACGTCCGTCGCCATGGCGACGAGGCCGCCGATCGTGCCGGCGCGGCGCTGCAACAGGCGGGCGACGATCTGCGCGATCGTGACGATACGCGGGAAGGAAAACGCTGACGCCGGGGCTGGCGCGCGCCTGAACGCCTGTCACTCCGCCGTGTGTGGGTGGCGAAGCTGGATGTGGGTTTCTGCTAGGTGGTCAATTCCGCCAGCAGCGCTTTGGCCTGCGGGCCGGTCCAGTCCATATCGCCAGTCACGCGCCACACTTCCCGCCCGGCCGCGTCATAGGCGATCGTCGTCGGCAGGTTGACGCCATAGCCGGTGCTCATCGCCAGCTTGGCGTCGAGATACGGGCGAAGGTGGGTGAAGCGCCGCTCCGCCAGGAAAGCGGTCGCCTTGGCTGGCTCCATGTCCTGGCTGATCGCAAGCACCGGCACCGCATCGCCCAGCGTCGCGGCGGCGGCTTCCAGCGTCGGCATTTCCTTGATGCAGGGCGCGCACCAGGTCGCCCACAGGTTCACCACGACCGGCTTGCCGCTGAACGTCGCCAGCGTCACCGGCGCGCCACCCCCGGCGGGCGTGAAGGAGGCGGCCGATACCGGCTCGCCCTTGTGACTGCGGTCGACCTTGTCACTGCGGGCGGGGGCGGCGGTGGCTTCGTCGGGCGAGGCATTGTCGGCGATCATGGCGCCATTCCCCGCGGCCATGCCCGCGTCGGCTTGCCCGTTGCCCGGCGACGCCCTATCGCAAGCCGCGGCCGCGAGCGCGGTGCCCAGGAGACAGACGATCGCGACACGAGAGGCCATGAGCGGTTCCAACCAGATGTGGGGCGGGCGGTTCGCCGAAGGGCCGGCGGCCGTGATGCGCGAGATAAACGCATCGATTCCGTTCGACAAGCGGATGTGGCGGCAGGATGTCGCTGGCAGCCGCGCGCATGTCGCGATGCTGGCGCAGCAGGGGATCGTCACCGCGGAGGATGCCGCGGCGATCACCGAGGGGCTGGCGCAGGTCGCCGCCGGATATGAGGCGGACGGGGTCCCCGAGGATCTGGCGATGGAGGATATCCATATGCTGACCGAGGCGCGGCTGTCCGACGTGGTCGGCACGGCGGCGGGGCGCCTGCATACCGCGCGCAGCCGCAACGATCAGGTCGCGACCGATTTCCGTCTGTGGGTGCGCGACGCGACCGATCAGGTGCTCGCTGCGCTCAATGCCTTTGACGATGCCTTGCTGACGCGCGCGGAGGAACATGCCGCCAGCGTGATGCCCGGCTTCACGCATCTGCAATCCGCACAGCCGGTGACGCTGGGCCATCATCTGATGGCCTATCACGAGATGGTGTCGCGCGACATCAGCCGCTTTCGCGACAATCGCGCGCGCGGCAATCTCTGCCCGCTGGGATCGGCGGCGCTGGCGGGGACCGGCTTCCCGCTCGACCGCGAGGCGACCGCGGCGGCGCTCGGCTTCGACGGACCGACGCGCAACAGCCTCGATTCGGTCAGCGACCGCGACTTCGCGCTCGATTACCTGATGGCGGCGGCGCAATGTTCGCTGCACCTCAGCCGGCTGGCGGAGGAATTCGTCCTATGGGCGTCGCAGCCGTTCGGCTTCGTCTCGCTCAGCGACCAATGGTCGACCGGCAGCAGCATCATGCCGCAGAAGCGCAACCCGGACGCGGCGGAGCTGGTGCGCGGGCATGCCGGGCGGATCTCCGGCTGCCTCGTCAGCCTGATGGTGACGATGAAGGGGCTGCCGCTCGCTTATTCGAAGGACATGCAGGACGATAAGCCGCCGGTGTTCGAGTGCCACGATCTGCTCGCGATCTCGATCGCGGCGATGACCGGCATGATCGAGAGCGCGACGTTCCGCACCGATCGGATGCGCGCGCTGGCGGAAAGCGGCTTCGCGACCGCGACCGACCTGGCCGACTGGCTGGTGCGCGAGGCGAACGTGCCGTTCCGCGAGGCGCATCATATCACCGGGCGCGCGGTGGCGCGGGCGGAGGCACTCGTCTGCCCGCTTGATCGCGTGCCGCTGGCCGATCTGCAGGCGATCGACGCGCGCATCACCGCCGGCGTCTATGACGTCCTGTCGGTCGATGCCTCGGTGGCCAGCCGGCGCAGCTTCGGCGGCACCGCGCCCGACAATGTGCGCGCCGCGATCGCTGCCGCCCGGACGGCACGCGCATGAGGCGCGGGGCGCTCGCTTGGCCGGCTGCCGCGGTGCTGGCCATGTCGCTGGCCGGATGCGGATCGACCGGCACGCTCAAACCCGTCGCGGGTGAGCAATTGCCCGCAGCGCCCTATGGCGCCACCTCGCGACCCGATGTGAAGACGCTGCTGACCCCTTCGGTACAGGCACGTCCGCAACGCAACGGGGACGTATTGACCCGCTCGCAGGAACGACCAGACGATATGTTCGATCTGCCCCCGAGCTGACCATCGACGAGCAAGAATGACCCATTTTCATCTTCGTGACGGCGCCCTGTGGTGCGAGGGTGTGCCGATGGCGCGGATCGCCGCCGAGGTCGGCACCCCCGTCTATGTCTATTCCGCCGCTGCCTTCCGTGAACAGGCGCGTGCCTTCCGCGACGGTCTGTCGGCGGTGCCCGACGTGCATCTGGCCTATGCGATCAAGGCCAATCCCAATATCGCGGTGCTGCGCGTCCTGGCGGCGGAGGGCTACGGCGCCGATGTCGTCTCGGGCGGAGAGATGGCGCGCGCGCTGGCGGCGGGCATGCCCGCGTCGGGCATTGTCTTTTCCGGCGTCGGCAAGACCGAGGCGGAACTGGTGCGCGGACTGGAGGCCGGGATCGGCCAGTTCAACCTGGAGCTGGAGGAAGAGGGTGTCGTCCTCGCCCGGCTGGCGGCGGCACGCGGGCTGACCGCGCAGGCGGTGCTGCGCGTCAATCCCGATGTCGATGCGGGCACGCACGCCAAGATCTCCACCGGACGCAAGGAAAACAAGTTCGGCGTGCCGATCGATCAGGCGCCCGCGATGTATGCCCGGCTGGCGGCGCTGCCCGGCCTGTCGATGCAGGGTGTGGCGATCCATATCGGCAGCCAGTTGATGGATCTCGCCCCGCTCGCGGCGGCCTATGCGCGCGTCAAGCGGCTGGTCGACGAGCTGCGTGCGGCGGGGCAGACGGTGCGTCGCGTCGATCTGGGCGGCGGGGTCGGGGTCGCCTACAAGGCCGGTGACGTACCACCCGACCTGGCCGATTATGGCGCGATGGTCGCGCGCGCGACGGCCGGCTGGGACGTGACGCTGATGTTCGAGCCGGGGCGCGTCATCGCCGGCAATGCCGGGGTGCTGCTGACGACGGTCATCTGGGTCAAGCCGGGGGTGGCGCATCCCTATGTCATCGTCGATGCGGCGATGAACGATCTGGCGCGGCCGGCGCTGTACGATGCCTGGCACGATTTCGCGGCGGTGGCGCCATCGGGCGAGCGCTTCACCGCGCATATCGCGGGGCCGGTGTGCGAAACCGGCGATACCTTCGCGATGGAGCGCGAGGTGGACCGGGTGGCGGGTGGCGACCTGGCGGTGTTCCGCACCGCGGGCGCCTATGGCGCGACGATGGCCTCCACCTACAACAGCCGGGCGCTGGTGCCGGAAGTGCTGGTCGATGGCGACCGTTACGCCGTCGTCGCGGATCGGATCACGCCCGAGACGATCCTCGCGGCCGAGCGGGTGCCGGAATGGTTGTGAGCGATCGATCCGTTCCGGCGGCCGGGGGAGCATGACGTCGGGATGCCCCTCCACAGCCTGCCGTTGTTCGTTCGCCTGACGGATCGCGCCGTCATCCTCGTCGGGGAGGGGGAGGCGGCCGAGCCGAAACGGCGGCTGCTGGAGCGGGCCGGCGCGCGCATCGTCGGCGAGGATGACCCGCAGGCGCGGCTGGCGATCGTCGCGGATGACGAGGCGGCGGTGGCGCGGTTGCGCGCGCGCGGCGTGCTGGTCAATGCCGTCGACCGGCCCGACCTGTGCGATTTCACGTTGCCCGCGATCGTCGATCGGGATCCGGTGCTGATCGCGATCGGCACTGGTGGCGTTTCCGCGGGGTTGGCGGCGGCGTTGCGACAGCGGCTGGAGGCGATCCTGCCCGCCTCGCTCGGAACGCTGGCGCAACACCTGTATGCCGCCCGCGATGCGCTGCGGGCGCGCTACCCGGCGAGTGGCGAGCGTCGGCGCGCGATCGGCGCCGCTTTGGCGAACGGGGGCGCGCTCGATCCGCTGGTGGATCATCACGGGGCCGATGTGCTGGCGGCGATCGCCGCCGGGCGGCCCGCTGGCGGCTTTCACGCGCTGGTGCTGGCCTCGCCCGATCCCGATGATCTGACGATCCGGCAGGCGCGCTGGCTGGCGACGGCGGATCGCGTCACGCACCGGCCCGACGTGCCCGCCGCGATCCTTGATCGCGCGCGCGCCGATGCGGCGCGGGAACGGCATCCGGCCCCGCCGGCTTATGACGGTAACGGATTGCATGTGGATGTGAGCATGGCATGAGCGGATTTGCGTGGCGGGTCACCGCCGAGGGCGCGGTGGAGCAGGTCGCGGTCAGCGGCGCGTTGACCTGTGGCGCGCCGTTCGTCTGGGTGCATCTGACGACCAACGCCGAACAGGCGCAGAGCTGGCTGCGTGACGAAGCCGGCCTGGCGACGCATCTTGTCGAGGCGCTGACCGCCGCCGAGACGCGCCCACGCTGCGAGAAGATGTCCGATGGCGCGTTCGTCAACCTGCGTGGACGCACCGATGAGGACATTGGTTCGTCCGACGTGCTTGCCTCGATCCGCATCTGGGCGACGAAGGGGCGGGTGGTGTCGGTCACGCGCAAGCATCTGGTCGCGCTGGATGAACTCGTCGCCGAGATGAAGGCGGGTGAGGTGCGCGATCCGGGCGACCTGATCGCGGCGGCGGCGGCGGCGATCACCGAGGATCTGGACCCCGTCGTGGCCGACCTGGGCGACTGGCTGGACGATTGCGAGCAGGGGTTACGCACGGACCAGGTGTTCGAATTGCGGCGCGGGGTAACGAAGGTACGGTCCGAAGCGATCAACTATCGCCGCTTCCTCAACCCGCAGCGAACCGCGCTCGAGAAGCTGGCGGCCCTGCCCGGCGACTGGCTGGCGGACGACGATCGCGCGCATCTTTCCGCCGCCGCCGACCGCGCCGCGCGGATGGCGGAGGAGGTGGAAGCGATCCGCGAACGCGCCGCGCTGATGCATGAGGCGCTCACTGATCTGCGCGCCGAACAGCTCGATCAGCGCAGCCTGCTGATCGCGGTGGCGGCGATGATCTTCCTGCCGCTGACCTTCATCACCGGGCTGTACGGGATGAACGTCAAGGGCCTTCCCTATGCGGAGGCATCATGGGCGTTCGATGCGATCTTCGGCGGTTGCGCGGTGATCGCTGTAGGCATCACGGTGTTCTTCCTGCGGCGCCACTGGTTCCAGGGATAGCGCCGGGATGAGCCTGCCCGGTTATGCCGCGCGGGCCTGCTTCCACGCTCCGGCGATCTCGTCCAGTTCGGCGGCGACCGCGCGGAACGGGGCGCCATCGTTACCGATGCTCGCTTCCACCACCTGCCGGCGGCAGCCGGCGTAGAAGCGCGCCAGCACGCGCGACACGTCGCCACCCTTGTCGAAATCGAGATTCGCCTCCAGCGCGAACAGGATCGCGGTGGCGCGGGTGACCCGCTCGCTACGGGTGGCATATTGGCGATGGTCGGCCGCCCAGGCCGCGACGCGCAGCGCCTGTGCCAGTTCCTCGTACAATAGCTGCACCAGCGCCGGGCCGTCGGCGGCGGCGGTGCGGCCGGCAAGATCGATGTCGCGATAGGTGCGCGCCGGGTCGCGCAGCAGGGCAGATGCATAAGCCATGTCGTGCGCGCTCCTCAGTTCGATTTGGTCCAGGTGTCGATCTGCTGCGTCATGAACGCCTGCGTACTCTTGTATGCGTTCACCCGCGCATTCATGCTCGCGAACTGCTGGGTCATCCGCGCCGTCACCTTGTCGGACTGCGTCGTCAACTGCTCCTGCTTCTTGCTCAGATCGCTCTGCGCATTCGGATAGGTGATCGCCGACGCGCCGAGGCCGTAGATCGAGCTGGCAGTGCTCATCTGGATCGAGTTCATGGTCTGGTACAGGCCGGTCTGGCTGACCGGGCTGTACGCGAACATCGCCTCCACCGCGTCGGGCGTCGCGGCCATCGCGGCCGACAGCGCCTGATCGTCGACCTGCAGCGTGCCGTCGCGATTGGTGCGCACCCCGATCGCGCCCAGCGAGGAGGGCGTGCCCGCGGCGGCATTGGGCAGCAGCACGCGGCTGGTCAGCCCCTGCAAGGTGCGCAACAGGTTGCGCGCGGCGGGATCTGACCGAAGCTGCCCGTTGATCGGGTCGGTCTGCTCCTTCACCACGGCGAGCACCTGATTATAGGTGTCGACGAAATCATTGACCGCGCTGGTCAGCGCGCTGGTCGGGCGCGTCGCGGTGAGCGTCGCCGACCCGATCCCGCTCAGCGTCAGCTTTACCCCGGGGATCAGATCGCTCACCTCGTTGCCAGCGCGCTCGACCGCGGCGCCATCGACAACGATCTGCGCATTGGCGGCCTGGCTCGACAGGCTGGTTGGCAGCGGGCTCGTTTCGCCGGCGGTGCGGGCGCGGACATCGAAGCGGCCCAGCGCGCTGGCCGGATCGTCGGCGGTCAACTGGAACGCCTGCTCCTTGCCGGTCGCGCCCTTGAGCGACAGGAAGGCGGAGCCATCGGCATCGGTCAGCACCGTGGCGGTGACGCCTGACTTGCTCGCGTTGATCGCGCCGGCGATCCCCGACAGCGTGTTGTTGCTCGAATCGATCGTGATCGAGAAGCTCTTCGGGCTGCCATCGGCGTTGCTGCCGGTGGTGAAGCCGGTCATCTCGCCATTGGCATAGCTGGCGGTGCCGAGCGACAGCGTCAGCGTGCCGGTGCCGAAGGTCGTCGTCGCCGGGGTCGCGACGCGCGGGCTGGCGGCGATCTGTGCGGTGGCGAGCGCATTGACCTTCACGCTGGTGTTCAGGTTGGTGATCGTCGATCCGGTGATCGTCGTGCCGGACACCGCGGCGCTGTTCGAACTGGTCGGCTGCGATAACAGCGTGCCGCCCTTGACCAGCCCTTCGAGCGCCTTGGTAAAATCGCTGATCGTGTTCTTCAGCGTCGAGACGCCGGAAATCTGCGCGGCCAGCGTGTCGCTCTTGCTGGTCAGCTGCGCCTTGCGGGTCGCGAATTGCGCGGTGACCAACTGCGACACCAGCGACGCGGTGTCGATGTTGTCGCTGCCGTTGAGCGAGTCGAGCAGCGACTTGGCGGTCGCGCTGGACAGCGATTGCGCCGAGGCGGCCGGGGTCGGCGTCGGTGTGCTGCTCGTGGTCGAGCTCGAGGTGCTGCTGATGGTCGCCATGATCACCCCTTTAAACGGCCGCGAGCGACCGGAATTTAGCTTTGTTTGTTGCCGTTTTCGTCGAACCGCGCGGTGGTGGGCACGTCGATCGCGGGGACGCGGCCGCCGGCCTGCGCGTTGAGGCCGAAAACGAACGCCAGGATCGTCGCGACCGCCAGATACAGGTCGTCGCGGATCTCCTGTCCCTCGCGACTGGTGTAATAAACGGCACGCGCCAGGGCGGGATATTCCAGCACCTGCAGGCCCATTTCGCCCGCCGCCTCGCGGATCGCCAGCGCGGTTGCGCCGCGCCCCTTGGCGACCACCACGGGCACCTGGTCGCGATCGCGATCGTAGCGCAGCGCGACCGCGAAATGCGTCGGGTTGGTCAGCACGACATGCGCCTCGCCCAGTGCCTTGCGCATCCCGCCGGACAGCATCGCGCGCTGGCGAGCGCGCAAATGCCCTTTCATTTCGGGATTGCCTTCGCTCTCCTTATGCTCGTCCCTGATCTCCTGCTTCGACATGCGCAGCTTGCGCAGCAGCTGGAAGATCTGCGTCGGCACGTCGAGCATCGCGATCGCGACCAGCCCCATCGCCATCGCCAGCATCACCGACGTTAGCGTCGAGCCGAGCGACGCCAGCGCGACGGGCAGGTTCGAAGCGGCAAGGCCGAAGCTGAAATGCGCGGTTTTCCACAGCATCCACGCCCCGATCGCGCCGAGCAGCGTCACCTTCAGCAATGACTTGGCCAGTTCGATCCAGCCCGACATGCCGAAGATGCGCTTCAGACCGCTGGCGGGATTGATCCGCCCCGCCTTGGGCGCGAGCAGCGAGGCATTGAAGCCGAGGCTGCCGAGGCCCGCCTGGCTGACGATCGCGGCGGCGATCGTGATCGCGAATAACGTGCCGACCGGCGCGGCGAGCTTCCATCCCGCCTCGATCAGCGGGCGCCACGGCTGGAAATCCTCGACATCGCCGCGCCCGAAGGTGAAGCTGGCCGCCATCACCGCCCGGCATGCCGCGATCAGCGCCGGGCCGAAGAAGATCATCCACGACGTGCCCGCCAGCACCACCAGCGCGGTCGCGAATTCGCGGCTCTTGAGGATATCGCCCTTGTCGCGCGCATCATCCTTGCGCTTCTGGGTTGGGGCTTCCGTCTTGTCGCCGAAATCCTCCGCCATCAGCGCAGCCCCGTACCCAGTATCAAGGTGTCGGCGGCGTTCAGGCCCTCGCGGACGATCACCTGCATGTAATCGCCCATCGCGGGGAAGGCGATCGCGAGGCTGATGACGCCGACCGCCAGGCTGGCGGGCAGCCCGACCGCGAACAGATTGAGCGCCGGGGCCGAGCGTGACAGCATGCCGACGACGAGATTCAGGCACAGCAGCAGGAAGCCGACCGGCAGCGCGAGCAGCAGCCCGGCGAGGAAGGCATAGCCGCCGAACAGCGCGATGTCGCGCAACTGCCCGGCGGTCAGCCACGCCGCGCCCGGCGGCAGCGCGCGATAGCTGCGCACCACCATGTCCACCAGGATCAGATGCCCGTCAAGCGACAGGAACAACAGCGTCATCAGGATCGACAGGAACTGGCCGATGGCGGGGCTGGAGCGGCCCGAATTGGGATCGATCATGTTGGCGAAGCCGATCCCCATCGATCCGCCGATAATCTCACCCGCGACCAGCGGCGCGGCGAACGCGATCTGCAGCACGAAGCCGATCGCCAGCCCGACCAGCGCCTCCGCCGCGACCGCGACGAAGGTGGCCAGCGCGAACACCGACGGCGGGGTCTGGATCGTGGTGGTGCCCAGCACCAGCACCCCGACCGCCCCCGACAGGGCGATCCGCACCGGCAGCGGGACGGAGACGTTGCCAAACACCGGCGCCGCGATAAAGGCGCTGCCGACGCGCACCATCACGAAGATCAGCGCCCAGAGCTGCGGCTCGATGGCGAGGCCGAAGCCTAGCATGGCGCGGCCCGCGCCGCGCGTGCGCCGTGGCTCATCGCACCAGATCCGGGATCCGCGCGAAGATCTCGGTGGTGAAATCGCTCAGCAGCCCCAGGATCATCGCGCCGAACACCATGATCGACACCGCGACCACCACCAGTTTCGGCACGAAGCTCAGCGTCTGTTCGTTGATCGACGTCGCCGCCTGCACCATCCCGAGGATCAGGCCGGACAGCAACGCCGGGATCAGGATCGGCGCGGCGGCGAGCGCGAGCACCCACATCGTCTGATTGGCGACGGTCAGGAAATAATCGGCGTCGACGAGCGGGTGCATCGGTAAAGGTCCTGTACGTGATCCATGGTCCGGTCGTGGCCAGGTGGGGCTGAACCTGTCGAAGCCCCGTGCCGAACCACACCGTCCTTCGAGACGCCGCTGACGCCGCCTCTCCGGACGAACCGACGGTTAAGTCGCGAACGAATTGGCCAGGCTGCCCATCGTCAGCGCCCAGCCATCGACCAGGACGAACAGCAGCAGCTTGAACGGCAGTGAGATGATCGTCGGGCTGAGCATCGCCATGCCCAGCGCCATCAACACCGTGGCGACGACCAGATCGATGACGATGAACGGCAGGAAGATCAGAAACCCGATCTGGAACGCGGTCTTCAGCTCCGACGTCACGAACGCGGGCAGCAGCACCGAATAGGGAATGTCGTTGGGGCTGGCATAGGGCCCCGACTTCGCCATTTCGGCGAACATCGTCACGTCCTTCACCCGCGTCTGTTTCGACATGAAGGCATGCAGCGGCGCGCCGGCGGTCTTGATCAGGTCGGTGCCGCCGATCCGGCCGGCGGCATAGGGCTGGATCGCGGTGGCGTTGATCTGGTTGATCGCGGGCGCCATCACGAAGAAGCTGAGGAACAGGCTCAATCCGATCAACACCTGGTTGGGCGGGGTCTGTTGCAGCCCCATCGCCTGGCGCAGGATCGACAGCACGATGATGATGCGGGTGAAGCTGGTCATCATCAGGATCAGCCCCGGCAGCACCGTCAGCAAGCCCATGATGATCAAGACCTGCAGCGACAGCGATAGCGAGCCGTTGCCCGGCGTGCCGGATGCCGCGCCGCTCGACAACTGGCCCAGCGCGCGGTCCACCGCATCGCCGACCCCGGGCACCGGCGCGGCGGGCGCGCCGGCCTGGGCGAAGGCGGGCATCGCGATCAGCAGCGCGATCGCGATCGCGGCCACCGCGAACAGAACGCGCAGCCAGCCCCCGCGTGCGGACGCGCGGGTGGTGGCGATCAGCGACGGGCCACGGCCGGTGCGGGTGACGGTGATGCTCACGCAAGATCCCCCGTCGTGACGCGCTGATCGGATGTCTCGATCAGCGTTACGCCACCGCGACCGACCGAGACGAGCAACCGCTTGCCCTCGAAATCGACCACCGCCAGCTTCAGCCCCGGAGAGATCATCATCGTCTCGCGCACCGCGATCATCCGGGTCGCGGGCCGGCCCGGCATGCGCGCCTCCAGCCTGCGCCACAGATACAGACAGCCGATCATCAGGCCGCAGACGAGCGGCAGCAGCACGACCAGCTTCAGGATATAGGTCCACATCATCGCGGGCGTGCCTCAGCCGCGCTTTTCAGGAGCGACCAGTTCGGTCATCTTCACGCCGAAGCGTTCGCCGACCGTCACCACCTCGCCCCGCCCGATCAGCGTGCCGTTGACCAGCACGTCGAGCAGCTCGCCCGCCTGCCGGTCGAGCTCGATCACGCTCGCCTCGCCAAGCGCGAGCAATTCGCGCAGCGACAGCGTGGTGGAGCCGATCTCGACGGTCAGCTTGACGTCGACGTCCTGCAGCAGCCGCATATTGGCGGCCAGTGCGGCCTCGACGGGGAATCCGCCGGTAAGATCGTTCATTGCGAGGGTCCTTCGAACTTGGAGATGCGGATCGCGGCGCGGCCGTTGGACGTGCCGACCGAGCCAAGGCCCAGCGGCACCCCGCCGATCATGATCGGCACGTCGTTGCCGAAGCTGATCGGAATGATGTCGCCTTCCTTGAGATTCATTAGTCGGGCCAGCGAGATCACGGGTTCGGCGAGTACCGAGCGGACCGGCAGTCGCACCGTCATCGCAGCGCGGGTCAGCGCGGTCTGCCATTCGGCGTCGACGCCGGCGGGCTTGGCCACCACCTTTCCGTTCAGCGGCACGCTGTGCGGCTTGAGCGTCGGCACCGGATAGAGGACGTCGAGCAGCGCTGGCTTGCCCTGGCCACGCGCGATACCGAAGCGGGTCGCGACGACCACTTCGTCGGCCTCGATGTTCGCCGCGAAACCCGCCGTGAGCTCACTGCGCTCCGCCTCGAAGCGGGCCGGCGCGAGCGGTTCCCAGGCGGTTTCCAGCGTGCGTGCCAGCGATTGCGCGATGCGCCCCGCCAACACATCGGCGGCGGGGGTGAATTCCAGCGGCATGCCGGCCGGCAGTTCGCCGTTGCCGCCGAAGAACAGGTCGATCACCTCGAGCAGCAGCGCGCCGTCCAGCACCGCGACGACCGGGCGATCGTCCATCGTCAACGGCAGCCATGCCGTCAGCCGGTCTCCGCGTGCGAGGCGATAGTCCGCCAGCCGGACCACTTCCAGGGGTTCGGCCCAGCTGCGCGTTTCGATCCGCCACAATCCCTCGAACATCTGCCGCACGCCGCGGGCGGCGCGCGCCGACAGATGCTGCAGCGTGTGCAGGTCGCCGAACGGGTGCATCTTCCCCCCGCCGCCCACGCCGCCGCCCGCCATGTTCCCGCTCGCCATCGCCCCCAGCGACGTCACGCCGACCGTCGCGTCGGCGCGGTTGCGCTCGCGCCGGTCGGACGCTCCGGTCGTGCCGGATTCGGGAAGGGCGGGCTCGTTAACCATGCCCGTTCACTGAACAACGAAATTGGTAAAGTAGACGTTACTGATGCCGCCGAATCCTTCTTTTTGCTTCAGCGTTGCGTTGATCGCATCGACCAGCCGCTTCTGCAGCGCGATCTTGCCAGGGCTGCTGAACACCTGATCCTCGGTCGTGTCGCCGAGCGTCATCAGGATCGCCGATCGCACGGCAATATCGTTTGTTTTCAGATTGGTGATGACCTTGTCGTCATAGGGCGTCGATACCGCGATGCCGATCTGGACGAAGTGCACCGAATCCTGGAGGTTGGCGGTGAATTCCTTGTCCATCGCATAATAGTTGGACGCATAGCGTTCACCGCCCGCGCCCGTCGGCGTGGGGGCGCCCTCATGGCTCGACGATTCGCCAGATTCGGTGGATTCGCCGCCGCCATGGCCACCTTCGCCGCCTTCACCACCTTCGCCGCCGTTGCCGGGCCGCTTCTGCTCGCTCTTCGGGACAAGGTGCGGCACGTTGGGATCTTCCTTGGGCGCATGCGCGCCGCCGCCGCCCACCAGCCCGGAGCCGGCGGCGTACAGGCCCGCGCCGACGCCCCCGCCGACAAGCGCGAGGACACCGACGGTGCCGATCAGGATCATCTTCATCTTGCCCTTTTTCTTTGGCGCGGGCGTTGCCGGAGCGTCACTCATCGGTTGGTTCCTTCAATCATGCGATGCGCTGGTCGGTATCACCGGCCGATGCCACCGGATCGCGGCGACGGGCGGTGGAAGTGAAAGCGGAAGGCGGCGCACTCGGGCGCTGCTGCTGTTGTTGCTGTTGCTGTTGTTGCGACGAGGCGAACGAGCGCTCCGCGCCGGTGCCGGCGCTGCCCCCGGTCGTCGATTGCTGTTGCAGCTTGATCCCGCGCGCTTCCGCCAGTTCGGCAAGGCGCGGTTGCGCCTCGGCCAGCATCGCACGGGTCTGCGGTTGTTGGGCGTGAAGCTGCACCTGCACCGTGTCGCCGTCGCGCTTCAGCGCGATGTCGATCGCGCCGAGCGCATCGGGGACGACCCGGATCCGCATATCGTTGGCATCCGCCATATCCCGCAACATCTCGATGCGGTGAATCATCGCCTCGGGCCAGCGAGCCTGCGTCAGATCGAGCGGTGCCTGTTGCACGTGGCGTGGCGCTTCGACCGCGGCGGCGGTGATCGGCGCGGTGGCGAGCGGGGCGGCGGTGCCGCTATCGGGTGCCGCCGGGCGATCCTCGGCGGTGACCGCGCGGTGGATCGCGTCGGCGAAGGTGCGCGCGGCGCTCGCGATCACCGGGGCGGCGGGCGCCGGATCGACGACTGGTGGCGATGATGGGGCGGTGGCCGCCGGCGACGCCGCGGCGGGGGGCGCGCCACGCGGCGTCGCATCCGCTGGCGCGGCGGTCGCCGGGGCGATGTCGGGGACGATCACGGGGCTGGTGGCCAGCGGTGCGGCGGCGGCAAGCGTCACCGGCACGTCGGCCTGCGTCGATGCGGCGGCAGTGGCCGGTGATACTGGGGCCGGTGAGGCAGGGGCCGGTGATGCTGGGGCCGGTGATACTGGGGCCGGTGCCACAGGGGCCGGTGCAGCGGACGACGCGGGCGGAGGCGCCGCTGCCGGCAGCGGCTGACCGTTCGCGATCCGCGCGGCGGTGGCCGCATCCAGAACGAGCGGCTCACGGGCCGCCGTGGTCACCTCGCCCGCGGCGGTCGGTCGGACCGCGGGGGGATCGTCGCGGCGAGTGCGCTTGGCGGGCGGAGATGTGTCGGGCGCCGGGCCGGGCGTGGCCGCCGTCGCGGTGGCCGCTGCGGTGGTATCGCGTGTATCGGACGCCACGGCCAGGCCAGTGACGGAGGCGATGTCCCGGGCCGCACGCACGTCAGCGCCGCCGACCGCGCTCTCACGGACCGTGGACGTGGTCGGATCGATGCCGGGCGCGTGGTTTGGCTCGGCGGGCGATATCGCGGTGGCGACCGGTGCGGCGGGGGTTGTCGATTGGGGCTCGCCCGGCGACGGCGGTGCGGCGGCAGGCGCCTGCACGGCTGGCGTGGCAGGGGCGGCAAGCGGGGAGAGCAGCGTCTCGGCCGGCGGCGCGATCGCCGATGTCGTCTCGTCCTCGTCGGCTTCGGCGCGGCTTGGGTCGCTATCCGTCGCGTCGGATGGCGACATTGCCGTCGCCCCGGCGGGCGCGGCGGTTGGCACCTCGTCATGGCGCGCGGTCTGGCGCTTGGAAGGGGACGGAGCGAGCGCGGCGGAGTCATTGCCAACGCGCGCAGGCATGACGATCGCCGCCTTTGGGGTGCTGCCCTCGCCGGCCGGCGCGGTGGGAGCGGCGCCAGGCGCCGACTCCGACGGCGCGGCGGCGGTAGCGGCGACCTCAGCGGCTGCCTCAGTGGATGTCGCGGCGAGATCGGGGAGCGGGCCCGCCACCGGCGGCGTGGTCGGTGCGCGCGGGGTGGTCGGTGCGGGTGCCAGGGCCACCGGCACCCGCACCCCCAGGCGCGACGCCGGCGGGAGGATGATCGCGGCACCGTCCGCCGGAACAGCAGCCGGCGATGACGGATCGCTGGCGGGGGTGGGCGTGGCGATGGGCGTGGGGGGGACCACGATCCCGGCGGTATCGGACAGCCATGATAGCGGATCAATGGCCGCTGCCGACGCCACCGACCCGGCCGGTACGACCGGCAAAGGGGTGCCGGGAGCGGCGGATTTTTGCCGGGCATCCGCCGGGGCGGCGATGGCAAGATCGGGTGTCGTGAGCGACAGCGCGGGCGCGAGCAGGTCGACGAACGACGCCATCGGATCGCCCGTCACCGCCGATGCCGGGGCGGGCATCGCCATCGCGCCGGGCGCGGTCGTCAGCAGCAGACTAGCGATCGTGGTCACGTGATTATCGGTCCCCGGGGTTGATCCCGGAGAGACTGTTGCAAGAGGCGTGCCGTTTCATGTGGCGGCACGCCCGGCGTCACCGGCGCGGGCGGGAAACCGGCATATCTTCCAATGCCTTCATGGCCGCGCGGGTCGCCTCGGCGCGCTGCCGGTCGATCAGTTTCTCGACCGCGGTCTGGTCGCGATGGGCAGCGCGGGTCGCTTCGCTGCGGCGGTCGGCGAGCATCTCCGCGGTGCGCACCCGTTCCTCCGCGGCATCCGCGCTGCGGTGCAGGCGGTCGCGGAAATGCGCGGCGGCGGCCAGATGCGCCGCACCGGGCAGCAGCGACGGCTCCGGCGCGACCGCGGCGGCAAGCGCGGCGATGCGCTGCGCCAGTTGCTGCTCGCTCGTCACCTGGGCGAGCGCGCGGGCCTCGTCGGCGCGCGCCAGCCCGAGCTGCAAGGTGCGCACGCGGTGCAGCCGGGCGAGCCGGGCGGTGCCGGTCATGCCGCGCGCCGCTCATGCGAAAGCTCAGCCATGGACCGCCTCGGGCGCGAAGACGCCGATCAGTTCCTCGGCGGCGTCCTCCAGCGGTACGATCTGGTCGGTGTCCTGGCGGACGAATTCCATGATCGCCGGATGATAGGCGATCGCCGCATCGATCGCGGCATCGCTGCCGCCACGATAGGCCCCCATCAGCACCAGATCGCGATTCTCCTCATAGGTAGCCAGGTGCCGCCGCAGCGCGCGCGCCGCAATCTGATGCGGCGCCGGCACGATATCGTTCATCACGCGGCTGACCGACTTCGAGATGTCGATCGCGGGATAGACCGCGCGCTCCGCCATCGCGCGGCTCAGCACGATATGGCCGTCGAGGATCGAGCGGGCGGAATCGACCACCGGGTCGTTGCCGTCATCGCCGTCCGCCAGCACGGTGTAGATCGCGGTGATCGATCCGCCGCTGTGCACGTCGCTGCCGGCGCGTTCGATCAGATTGGGCAGCATCGCGATCGCCGATGGCGGATAACCGCGCGCGGACGCGGGTTCGCCCAGCGCCAGCCCGATCTCGCGCCCGGCATGCGCGACCCGGGTGAGCGAATCGATGATCAGCAGTACCTTCTTGCCCTCGGCCCGAAACGCCTCGGCAATCGCGGTGGCGCGCAGCGCGCCGCGAATGCGCAGCACCGGCGAATGGTTCGCGGGCACCGCGACCACCACCGAACGCGCGCGTGCCTCACCCGCCACCTTGGTTTCGAGGAAGTCGGCGACTTCGCGGCTGCGTTCGCCGATCAGCCCGATGACGATCACGTCCGCCTTGGCGGCGCGTACCATCATGCCCAGCAGCACCGACTTGCCGACTCCCGAGCCGGCCATGATGCCGACGCGCTGCCCCTGGCCGACAGTCAGCAGGCCATTGATCGCGCGCACCCCGACGTCCATCGGCGCGAGCACGCGGCCGCGATCGAGCGGCGACTGGATACGCCCCGCGAGCGGCCAATGGCCCGCGCCTCGAATTGGCCCCAGCCCGTCGATCGGCTGGCCGGCGCCGTCGACGACGCGGCCGAGCAGCGCGGCGCCCACCTCCGCCTCGCCCGGCGGGCCGAGCGGGCGAACCGGCGCATTGGGCAGCAGCGCGGCGGGGCCACCGAGATTCATCATCAGCGTCCGGCCATTGCGGAAGCCGATCACCTCCGCCTCGACCTGCTGCGTCCCCGCCGCGCCGATGCGGCAGACGGTGCCGACCGGCAATGACAGGCCGATCGCCTCCATCAACAGCCCGTCATAGGACGCGAGCCGGCCGGATACGCGCGCACGCGGCCGCGCGTCGGTGGTCGCGAGCGTGCCGAGATAATGCTCGGTAAAGCGGTTGAGCATCAGCGCGTCGCGTGCGGAGACGAAATCGGGGCGGGCACCGCCGCGCGTTCCACCGCGGCCTCAAGCGTTTCCAGCCATAGTTCCGGGCCGTCCTCGACGATCGTCGACGCGGCTTCGAGGATGAAGCTGCCCCGCGCCACCTGCGCGTCGCCGATCGGGAAGATCGTATCGGGCAAATGGCCCTCGAGCAGCGCGACATCGTCGGGATGGACGCGCAGCATCGCCGACTCGCTTGCATCCGCCAGCAGATCGGTCGCGGCACTGACGCGCGCCGCGAGCAGCTCGCCCGACACGCCGGCTTCACCGATCAGCTGTCGTACCAGCATCATCACCGTGCGGCGCAAGCCGGCGGCGAGCGCATCGCGGTCGATCGCGCCTCCGGCCTTCAGCGCGGCGCCCAGCGTCGTCAGCAACATCCGGTCCCGTTCGGCCGCGTCGCGCGCCGCGACGGTCGCCGCGGCGACACCGTCCTCATAACCCTCCGCGCGGGCCAGTTCGAGCGGGTCGAGATAGGGGGTCGGCTCCGCCGCGCTGTCGAGCGGATCCCAGCCGGCGGTGGGATCGTCGCCGCGATCGGCGGGGGCGAAATGGCGCGGCGTCACCGTTTCCGCGGTATTGCCGCCGAACGCTCGCTCGATACGCTGGATCAGATCGGCGGGGGAGAAGCCGGCGGGGGCCAGCGCGCGCTCGGACACGCGCGACGTCGCCGCCGCATCGGCGCGGTACGGCAGGCCGACGACGAAGCCGGTGGACGAAACGTCAGACATAATCGTCGTCGCCTGCCCCCATCTGGATCGTGCCGTCCTTGGCCAGGTTGCGCGCGATCTGGATCATCACCTTCTGCGCGTCGAGCACCTCGCTCAGCTTCATCGGGCCGCGCGCTTCCATATCGTCGCGGATCCCGTCGGCGGCGCGCGCCGACATGCATCCCAGGATGCGGTTGCGCACCGCCTCGTCGACCCCCTTCAGCGCGCGTGTGAGCGTATCGCCGTCGACGTTGCGGATCAGCGTGCCAAGGTTCTTGTCGTCCATCTCCAGCAGATTCTCGAAGACGAACATCGCCTCCTCGATCTGCCGGGCGATTTCCCGGTCCATCTTGAACAGCTTCGGCATGACGCGCTGCTCGACCGATTTGCGGGCGCTCTGCAACAGCTTCGCCGCCTCTCGCGCGCCGCCGAGCTGCAGGCTGGTCGTCGGCCCGGCGCTGGCGCCGGTGCGCGACGCGATCAGCGTGCGCAGCGCCTCGACGGCCTCCGGGGTGATCGGGCCCAGTTTGGCGATACGGTGCAGGATTTCGGGCTGAACCGTCTCCGGCAGTTGTTCCAACACCTTACCGCCCACCTCGGGA
>NZ_JBELIE010000227.1:0-3847 GCF_042091075.1 Sphingomonas sp.
GGCGCGCCGCTCGGCCTGCCGGCGTTGCTGCATCGCGCGGCGATATTCGTTCAGCCCGCGCGCCAGATCGCCCAACTCGTCCCGCCGGGAAAGGCCGGGCACGTCGGCGACACCGTCGTGCCCGGCATTGAACTGTCGCAGCCGGTCAGCGATGCGCACGATGGGTTCGATCACTTGGCGGCGCAGCCAGACGATCAGCACCATCAGGATAGTCAGCAATCCGGCGCTGCCCAGCAGGATACGCAACGATGCGGCCGATACCTGGCCGGAATGCCGCAGCATCGCCGCGTCCACATCACGCACCAGGCGCAGGCGGACGTTCGAGCGCGCCCGCTCCAGCCGTCGCAGCGCGGTAAGGAAGCCCGGCATCCTGGCGGCGATCGCCGCCGGCTCGCGCGGCGCGATCCGAACCAGCGCGCGCCCGGTGAGCACGAATTGATGCGCCGCTGCGGCCTGCTCCTGCAGCAACATCGCCAGATCCGGCGACACGAACGACGGCGATGCGACGGCCTGCCGGTCAAACGTGGCCAACATGCTGAGAAGGCCCGTCAGCGACGCGGCGGCGATCGGGCGCCCCGCCTCCGCGCGGCGCGTGACGTCGCCGATCCCAAGCCGCAATCGCTGTTGCAGCCGGTCATGCTCCTCCTCGGTGCGCAACATGGTCGCGAGCCGCTTCATCTGCTGGCTTTCGACATTCACGTCATGCGCGGCGATCAGTCCGATCGCCAGCAATCCCAACGCCAGGAGGAACACCGTTCCGAACGCCAGCAGGACGCGGGTGGAGATGGAGCGCGGCAACATAACCGCATGCCATAGGCCAGCAACGCTTACCAACAGCTTGCCGCGGGTCGTGCAGAACCGTACCAAAGTTTGCCTTAGCTGACGGGCAGCACCATCAGGCTCGCGTTGCCACCCGCCGCGGTGGTGTTGATCGAGGTCGATACCTCCTCGACCAGCCAGTCTAGGCGATAGCCAGCGCTGCCGGCTTGCGGCAGCACGATCGGACCGGGCAATTCCGCCAACGCCCGCAGCGCGGCGCCGACCGCGTCGCGCCCGCCCTCGATCAATGCCCCCGCATAGGGGCCCTCAGCGCGCCAGTCGGTGGCGGGATGGAGGCGATGCAGCACGCTGGCCGGCAGATCCGCGGGCACCTCGCCCTCGCCGACGATCACCTCATTGCCGCCGGCCAGCGCCGCACCGAGCTGCTCGAACAGCCCCGCGCGGGTCAGCGGCAGCAGCAGCACGCGCCCACGCGGATGCAGGGCATATAGGTTGCGTTCCCCGACCGGACCGGGCAGCTCCACCTCCGCCCCCAGCAGCGACGCCGCGATCGAGGCGCGTACCGACTGCGCAGCGGTGGCCTCGCCACGCTCCTCCAGCCACAGCGCCAGATCGCGGGCCGCCGGATCGGCGTGGTCGGACGCGATCGCGGGCGGCAGCGGTGCGCGCGCGGTCAGGCGGCCGAGATACAGCGGCCCGCCGGCCTTCGGCCCCGTGCCCGAAAGGCCGCGACCGCCAAACGGCTGCACGCCGACGACCGCGCCGATGACGTTGCGATTGATGTACAGATTGCCCGCCTTCACCCGGCTGGTGACATGGGCGATCGTCTCGTCGAGACGGGTGTGCAGCCCGAAGGTCAGGCCGTAGCCGGTCGCGTTGATCCGGTCGATCAGCCGGTCCAGCCCGGCGCGGCGGAAACGCACGACGTGCAGGACGGGGCCGAACACCTCCCGCTCCAGATCGGCCAGATCGGGCAGTTCGATGATCGTCGGCGCGACGAACGTGCCGTGCGCGACGTCGCCCGACAGCGCCGGTTGCTCCACCCGGCGCCCCTTGGCGCGCATCGCGGCGATATGGCGCTCGATCGTCGCCTTCGCCTCGGCGGTGATGACCGGCCCGATATCGGTGGCCAGCCGGTCGGTGCGGCCGATCGACAATTCGTGCAGCGCGCCCTTGATCATCGAGAGAATGCGATCCGCGACCTCCTCCTGCAGGCACAGCACGCGCAGCGCGGAGCACCGCTGGCCCGCGCTGTCGAAAGCGGAGGCGATCACGTCCGCGACCACTTGCTCCGCAAGCGCGGAACTGTCGACGATCATCGCATTCTGTCCGCCCGTTTCCGCGATCAGCGGGATCGGTGCGCCGCACGGCGACAGGCGGGTGGCGAGCGTTTTCTGGATCAGCCGCGCCACCTCTGTCGAGCCGGTGAACATCACCGCCGCCGTCTCCGGCGCGGCGACCAGCGCGGCGCCGATCGCGCCATCACCCGTCACCAGCCGCAGCACCGCCGCCGGAATCCCCGCCTCATGAAGGATCGCAACCCCCTGCGCAGCGATCAGCGGCGTTTCCTCCGCCGGTTTGGCGAGCACCGCATTGCCCGCGACCAGCGCCGCCGCGATCTGGCCGGTGAAGATCGCCAGCGGGAAGTTCCACGGGCTGATGCAGGTGACGACGCCCAGCCCGGCTGCGTCCGCCTGCAGCGTGGTGCGCGCCTGTTCGGCATAATAACGCAGGAAATCGATCGCCTCGCGCACCTCCGCGATCGCATTGGGCAACGACTTGCCCGCCTCGCGCACGATCAGCGCCAGCAATTCGGGCATGCGCTGCTGCATCAGGTCGGCGGCACGCTCCAGTATCGCGGCGCGCTCGATCGGCGGCACCATCGCCCAGTCCGGCGCGGCAGCGGCGGCTGCGGCAGCAGAAGCGCGGGCCTGGTCGGCATCCATCTCACGCACGATGCCGACCCGGTCGCGATGGTCGGCGGGGTTGAGCACCGCGCGCGCATCCCCTTCATCGCCGGCCTCCCAGGGGCCCGCCTCGGCCAGCCGGTCGCCCAGCATCGCCAGTACGCCTTCATCGCTGAGATCCAGTCCGGCCGAATTGATCCGGGCCCCATACAGATCGCGGGGCAGCGCGATGTGCGGGTTCTTCTGTCCCGGCTGCGCCATCGCGCGCACCGCCGCGACCGGATCGGCGACCAATTCGACGATCGGCACTTCGGGATCAGCAATCCTGTTCACGAACGAGGAATTGGCGCCATTCTCCAGCAATCGACGGACGAGATAGGCGAGCAGCGTCTCATGCGTGCCCACCGGCGCGTAGATTCGGCACGGCCGCCCCAACTTCTCCTCGCCGACGACCTCATCGTACAGCGGTTCGCCCATGCCGTGGAGGCACTGGAACTCGTAGTCGCCCATCGCGAAATCGGGACCGGCGAGATGGTAGATCGTCGCCAGCGTCTGCGCATTGTGCGTCGCGAACTGCGGAAAGACCGCGTCGCGCGCCGCCAGCAGCTTCCGCGCGCAGGCGACATAGGCCACGTCGGTGTGGATCTTGCGCGTGTAGACCGGAAAGTCGGCAAGCCCGTCGACCTGCGCGCGCTTGATCTCGGCGTCCCAGTAAGCGCCTTTCACCAGCCGGACCATGATCCGCCGCCCGGCGCGGCGCGCCAGATCGACGATCCAGTCGATCACGAGCGGACAGCGCTTGCCATAGGCCTGAACGACGAAACCCAGCCCGTCCCATCCCGCCAGCGCGGGATCGAACGCCAGCGTCTCCAGCAGGTCCAGTGACAGTTCGAGGCGGTCCGCCTCCTCCGCGTCGATGTTGAGGCCGATGTCGTGGTTTTTCGCCAGTACCGCCAGCGCCTTCACCCGTGGCAGCAGTTCGCTCATCACGCGATCGGCCTGCGCGCGAACGTAGCGCGGGTGCAGCGCGGACAATTTGATCGAGATCCCCGGTCCGGCATAGATGCCCCGCCCGGCCGCCGCGGCGCCGATCGCCCGCACCGCCTGCTCATAGTCGCGATAATAGCGGTCGGCATCGGCGGCGGTCGTCGCCGCCTCGC
>NZ_JBELIE010000228.1:0-3842 GCF_042091075.1 Sphingomonas sp.
GTTGAAACTGGTGACCAGCGGCGCGGTGTTCCGCTACGAACGCCCGCAAAAGGGGCGTTATCGCCAGTTCCACCAGATCGATGCCGAAGTGCTCGGCGCGCCCGAGCCGGCGGCGGACGTCGAATTGCTGACGCTGGCGGATCAACTGCTCCATGAACTGGGCGTGGCGGAGGGCGTGACGCTGCAGCTCAACACGCTGGGCGACGCGGTGACCCGCGATGCCTGGCGCGATGCGCTGGTGGCGCATTTCGCGGCGCATCGTGGCGCATTGTCGGAGGACAGCCTGACGCGCCTCGACAAGAACCCGTTGCGCATCCTCGATTCGAAAGACCCGCGCGACCGCCCGATCGCCGACGCCGCGCCGGGCATCGACGCCTATATGAGCGCCGAGGCGGGTGCGTTCTTCGAGAGCGTGCAAAAGGGGTTGCAGGCGGCGGGTGTCGCCTTCCAGCGGAACGAGCGGCTGGTACGCGGGCTCGATTATTATCGCCACACCGCGTTCGAGTTCGTCACCGACCGGCTGGGCGCGCAGGGCACCGTGCTGGCCGGCGGGCGCTACGACGGGCTGGTCGAGAGCCTCGGCGGCCCGGCGACCGCTGGGGTCGGCTGGGCGGCGGGGGTCGAGCGACTGGCGATGCTGCTGGAGCAACCGGCAGCGGCGCGCCCGGATGTGGTGATCGTGGTGGAGGATGATCGCGCGCATACGGCGGCGGTCGCGACGCTCGCGCGCCTGCGTCGGGCGGGCGTGGCGGCCGAGCTGGTCGCGAGCGGTTCGCCCCGGAAGCGCTACGACAAGGCGCTCAAGCTGGAACCGGCCGAAACGCTGACCTTCACGCTGGAGGGCGATAGCGTGGCGACCCGCGCGCGTGTGCTGCGCGGCGACACCTCGCGCGTAGCCGAGGTGCTGCAATGATCGCATGCGTCACCCGGGCGAGGGTCGGGGTCCTGTTACAGGCCGGTCGTGACTGGGCCCCGGCTTTCGCCGGGGTGACGGGCGCGTTCGCATGACCGCGATTTCGATCGACCGCATCCGCCAGATCGAGGCGCGCCGCGACGAACTCTCGGCGCAAATGGCGACCGGCCAGCTCGACGGCGACCGCTTCGTCGCGGTGTCGAAGGAATATGCCGAGCTGGAACCCGTCGCGCAGGCCGCCAGCGAGGTGCGCCGGTTGCGGCAGGAGGCCGAGAGCCTCGCGTTCATGGCAAGCGATGCCGATGCCGAACTTCGCGCGATGGCCGAAGAGGAGTTGCGCGACAACCGCGCCGCGCTCGATGCCGCCGATCGCCGGCTGGCGCTGGCATTGCTCCCGCGCGACGCCGCCGATCAGCGCTCGGCGATGCTCGAGGTGCGCGCCGGTACCGGCGGCGACGAGGCGGCGCTGTTCGCGGGCGACCTGTTCCGCATGTACCAGCGCTTCGCCGAGGAACAGGGCTGGCGCGTCGAACTGATCTCGGCATCGGACAGCGACGCGGGTGGGTTCAAGGAAGTGGTCGCCTCGATCACCGGATCGGGCGTGTTCGCCAAGCTAAAATTCGAGAGCGGCGTCCACCGCGTCCAGCGCGTTCCGGTGACCGAGAGCGGCGGGCGCATCCACACATCCGCGGCGACCGTCGCGGTGCTGCCCGAGGCGGAGGAGGTCGACGTCCAGATCGACGAGGCGAAGGATTTGCGTATCGACGTCTATCGCTCGTCGGGTCCGGGCGGGCAGTCGGTCAACACCACCGACAGCGCGGTGCGGATCACGCACCTGCCGACGGGACTGGTCGTCATCCAGCAGGACGAGAAGTCGCAGCACAAGAACAAGGCCAAGGCGCTCAAGGTGCTGCGCACGCGGCTGTACGAGGCGGAGCGCGAACGACTGGCGGCGGCGCGCTCCGGCACGCGCAAGGCGATGGTCGGCTCGGGGGATCGTTCGGAGCGGATCCGCACCTACAATTTTCCGCAGGGGCGGGTGACCGATCACCGCATCAACCTGACGCTGCACCGCCTGCCCGAAATCCTGCAGGGCGAGATGGATGAGCTGATCGGCGCGCTGATCGCGGAGGATGAGGCCGAGCGGCTCGCGACGCTGGAGGCGTAGTGCCGGACCTCCCCCTCCCGAGTCTCGATCCGCGCGCCGCGCTGCGCCAGGCGGCGGCGCGCTTCGGCTTTTCCGACACACCGCGGCTGGATGCCGAACTGCTGCTGGCGCATGCGATGGGCATCACGCGCGAGGGGCTGCTGCTGACGCTCGGTGACCGGCCGGTGCCGCCAGCGTTCGCCGCGCTGGTCGAGCGCCGCGCCGCGCAGGAGCCGGTCGCCTATATCACCGGCACGCGCGCCTTCTGGACGATCGAGCTGCAGGTCGGGCCGGGCGCGCTGGTGCCGCGCGCCGATAGCGAGACGCTGATCGAAGCGGCGGTGGCGCATTTCGCTGGCGGGTCCGTCGGCGGCGGGGCGCCGTTGCGCATCCTCGATCTCGGCACCGGGCCGGGCACGCTGCTGCTGGCCGCGCTGTCCGAATGGCCGCAGGCCAGCGGGTTGGGGATCGACGCCTCCGCCGATGCGGTGATCTGGGCGGAGCGCAATGCCGCCGCGCTGGGGATGGCGTCGCGCGCCGCGTTCACCCGCGGCGACTGGGCCGCCGGGGTGACGGAGCGCTTCGACCTCGTCCTTGCCAACCCGCCCTATATCGCGCGCGATGCCGACCTGCCCGATGAGGTGCGGCGGTATGAGCCCGCCGGGGCGCTGTTCGGTGGGGCGGACGGGCTGTGCGACTATCGCGTGATCGCGCCGCAGATTCCCGAATTGCTGACGGCGCGGGGGGTTGCCTGTATCGAAATCGGCTGGGATCAGGGGGATAGCGCCGCCGCCCTGTTTCGCGACCAGGGGCTGACGGTGCGGGTGGCAAAGGATCTCGGCGGGCGCGATCGCTGCCTGATCGTAACGCCCGCTGGTTGAAAGCCATAGCCGCAGCCCCAATATTTCGCTTTGAGAACGCCCGCCGAGCCGCTAGAGACACAGGCGGGGCACGCGAACTCAACGACTTTTGTTGGATGGGGCGTCTCGCCCCCCCTTCGTCATCTTCCGCTGCAGTCCGGCGGTCATGGCAGGCTCGCGGTGCCGAATGGCAGGCGCGGCGCCGGGGTACAGCTGCAACCCGCGCCCAACGTCGGACGACCCGGGCGAACAGAGGCCGGTTTTGGTTCCAGGACGAGGACAGTGATTTGATCAACAACCGTCAGAACGGTCGCCGTCGCGGCCGTGGTGGTGGTCAGCGCCAGGGTGGCGGTGGCCAGGGACAGCGTGACAGCGGCAACCGGATCGACAGCCGCGCGCGCGGCAATGCGGCACAGCTGCTGGAAAAATACAAGAATATGGCGCGCGACGCGCAGATGTCGGGCGATCGTGTCAACACCGAATATTATCTGCAGTTCGCGGACCATTATTTCCGTGTGCTCGCCGATCAGCGCGGCCGGACCGACGATCAGCCGCAGCAGCGGCGCCAGCGTGATGATTTCGATCAGTTCGACGACGTCGATGATTTCGGTGACGAGGGCGAGCCCGTCCGCGCCGAGGAACAGCCCCGCGCTTCCGAAGCTGATATGCGCCCGCGCCGTGAGCAGGCGCGCGATGACCGGAGTCGGGAGGAGCGGAGCCGCGATGACCGGAGCCGCGATGACCGGAGCCGGGAGGAGCGCGGAACGGACTATCGGCGTGACGGGCGCGAGCCGCGCGAGGATCGCCGCAACGGCTATCATGCCGAGCGTGGCGACACGCCGCCGCGCCCTGCCGCCGCCCCCGCCGACCCCACCCCGATGAGCGTCGAGACGGCTCCGGTTCCCGCCGAGGCCGAGAAGCC
>NZ_JBELIE010000052.1:0-19986 GCF_042091075.1 Sphingomonas sp.
TTTTTCGACGCCGATCACCCCGCTACCGGGGTCCCTTTTCCACGCCGATCCACAGACAAGGGCTATTGCATTCAGCGCGTCACCCAGACCGCGGAGAGCCTTCTCGGCGTTCGCAACAGCGCAACGGGAGCAACGGCGATCCGCTGTATCGTCGGCGCACCGCGCCGTTACGGCCTGCAGGTGCGGATGTCGTTTCGCTAGCCAAGCGGCCATCAGTGTTCACCACCGAGCCGATCGGTTCGTTTGAGCTTCAAGACATCGACGGAGCAGACGCCATGATGAAATCGAGTTTGGAGATCGTGTCATGAGGATTCATCCGCATGTCCGGATTGCCGCATGCGCCTTCGCCGTCACGAATACGGCGACGCCAGCGGCCGCCGAGATGCCGACAATTCCATCCTGCGATCGTTTGACGGTGATCGCGCACGACAATCATGATTTCGGTTGCTGGAGCGCCGCGATGCGCGACGTTCTGGTACGGCTCGGGAAGGGATATTAAGCGATGAGCGGTCGTCTATCGGGCAAGCGGGCGGTTGTCGTCGGTGCGGGGCAATCGCCAGGTGATACGGAGGGAAACGGTCGCGCGATCTCGCGCATCTTCTCCGAACAGGGTGCGGCGCTGCTGCTGGTCGATCGCAAGGGTGAGTCCGCGCGCGAAACGGCATCGATCTGCGCAGGCGAAGCCCATGTGCTCGAGGCCGACGTGGTCGACCTCGACGCGGGGGACGCGATTGCCAGGGCTGCGAACGAGTTGCTCGGCGGCATCGACATCCTGGTCTATAACGTCGGGGTCGGCGATCGATATGACGGGCCTTCGGACAGGCTGACCGAAGAGGCCTGGGATCGGATTCTCGGCGTCAACCTTACGGGTGCGAGACGATGCTTCGGCGCGTGTTTGCCCGTCATGCGCCAAAGCGGAGCGGGGTCGATCGTCGCGATCTCGTCGCTGGCCGCGATCGCGCCGAGCACGATGTTCGCCTATTCGGTGTCAAAGGCTGGCCTGGATCGGCTTGTCCAGAGCACGGCATATCACGAGGCGGCAAACGGGGTCCGCTGCAACGCCATCCTTCCCGGTCTGATGCAGACTCCGATGGCGATCGAGGGGCAAAGTCTTCGACGTGGCATTCCCAGGGATGACCTGATCGCCGAGCGCGCAAAGGCGGTCCCGATGGGGCATATGGGCACCGCCGTGGACACCGCGATGGCAGCGCTCTTCCTCGCCTCGGACGAGGCGCGATTCATCACCGGCGTGCTGCTGCCGGTCGACGGGGGATCGTCGGTGAAGATTGCCTGAGGCGAATGCCGCTGCCACCGCGAGGGTCAGCTTCCTGTAACAGCGAAGGTCACGTCTAATGCCACTCAAGCCTCTTTCCGATAACGAGATCGACGACCAGCAGCGCGCGCTTATCGCGCCGTTCGTCCGCACCGGTCGCGATCACGCCGTGTTCCGCACCATGCTGCGGCACCCTGATGCGATGCAGGCGTTTCTTGGCTGGGGCCAATATATATTATCGGAGAACAACAGCTTATCTTCGCGGCAGCGAGAGCTGCTCATCCTTTGGGTCGGGGCGGCACGCAACTGCGAATATGAATTTCTCCGTCATGCGAAGATCGCGCGAAGGCTCGGGTTCAGCGAGGACGAACTGCGCAGGCTTGCGACCGGTGATGGCTCCGGGTGGCCCGCTTCCGAACAGCTGCTTCTGGCGGCCGCCGATCAATTGCTGACGATCGGACGAGTGACCGAACCGACCTTCGCTGAACTGATCACGGCGATCGGCGAGCATAGCGCGATCGACCTCGTCTGGACCGTAGGTCAATATGCGCAGGTGTGCATGTTCCTGTTGACCGCGGGCGTTACCCCCGATGAGGACATCGCTGACGATCCGCTGCGGCAGTTCTTCACGAGCGTCGGATAACGGTCGGGCCTGGTGAAAAATGCCCCGTTGGCGACCCAATGTTGGCAGGGGCGGATGACACCCCAGGGCTCTATGGTCCCGTCTCATTAGAACGGGTTTCGGGAATGACGGATCATTCTCAATACCCGTTCCTATCGAGCATGGCGGTGTGCTCTCACAGATTCTTCACGCCGCCATCCACCAACAATTCGGTGCCGACGACAAAGGCGGACTCGTCTGAGGCCAGGAACACTGCCGCCTTGGCGAGTTCGAGCGGGGTGCCCATGCGGCCAATCGGCACGAGCGCCTGTATGTCGTCACGAAGTGCGGCTTCCGCCTGCGCTTCCAGTCCGAGCTTGCCGAGGGCGGGTGTTTCCGTGGGGCCGGGGCTGAGGCCGTTCACCCTGATGCCGCGATCTTTCAGTTCACCCGATAGCGTGCGGGCGAGTGACAGCAATCCTGCTTTACTCGCCGCATAGGCGCTCGACTGCGGCAGACCGATATGCGCCGAGACCGAACCGCACAGAATGATCGACGCCGGGCGGGCGAACAGCGGTAGCAGGGCGCGGATCAGGAAGAACGGGCCTTTGAGGTTTGTCGCCATCAACGTGTCGAAAGTCGCCTCGTCCCAGTCGCCAAGCGGGCGGTGGGTCACGTCGCCGGCATTGACGTAAAGGATGTCGAGATGTGGCCATGTTGCCTTCAACTGGTCGGCCAGCGTCGCTTGTCCGCCGACCTCGCCGGCCTCGCTGCGGATCGCCAGCACGCCCTCTCCCAATTCGCGTCTTGCGTTCTCCAGCCCTGCTGCCGAGCGACCGGTGATCGCCACTGTCGCACCTTCGGCGAGGAATTGGCGGGCTGTTTCCAGCCCGATACCGCTGGTCCCGCCCGTGATGAGCGCGTGTTTACCGTCCAACCGTGCCATGCGGCGCCTCCATTTCGATCGGCGGTCAGTCTCGTCGCGCTGGTATGAATTGTATAGTAGGCACCTTTTTGATACTAACGTGTATGCCGTCAGCTCCCCCCGCCCCGCCTCCAGCCGGAATGGACCAAGGCTGCCCGATGGTGGCCTTCGTCAATCTGATCTCGGGAAAATGGGCAATCCCGATCCTATACCGCCTGATCATCGAAGATCGCGCCGTCCGCTTTGGTGAATTACAGCGCGCGGCTGCGCCGATCACCCAAAAGGAACTGACGCGCCACCTTCGCCTGTTCGAGGCTCAAGGCTTGGTGACGCGGGCCATCTATTCGGAAATGCCGCCACGCGTCGAATACGCGATTACGGCCCTCGGCCGGACGCTGAAACCAACTCTCGATTCGCTTGCTGAATGGATGCGGGAGGATGGTGCGAAGATAACTCGCACGGGACCGGCCAACATCGAACCGTCTATCCGCATCACAGGCTAGAGGAAGTCACTCGCCACACATCAGCACCGTTTGGTCCCCGTTCTTATCATGCTCCAGGTCCGAGCAGTTCGACCTTCGGTCCACGGCTATCCTGCGACCGTACGTGGCGAACAGGGATGCCGGCCGCGGATTCGTTGATCATCGCCGCCTGGCAGTACGCTGATGCCAGCGCCGAGCATCACGCGACGGGATAGGGCACCGGGGCGGCGGTGTTCTCGTCGATCGTGAGCGCCCGACCGATCGGCGGGAACGCGCGCTGCGGGCACGCCGGGCGCTCACACACCTTGCACCCGGCGCCGATCGGCGTGGCGAAGGAAGGATCGGCGAGATCGAGCCCGCGCGAATAGACGAGTTGCCCCGCATGGCGCAGATCACAGCCGAGCCCGATCGCGAACATCTTCTCCGGCTCACCGAACCCGGCAGACCCGCTCGCCACCGTTCTCGCGATCCATAGATACTTGCGCCCGTCGGGCATCTGCGCGACCTGGCGCAGCACGCGCCCGGGCTGGGCGAATGCCTCATAGACATTCCAGAGCGGGCAGGTGCCGCCGACACGCGAGAAGTGGAAGTCAGTGGCCGACTGCCGTTTGGAGATGTTGCCTGCCCGATCCACTCGGACGAAAAAGAAGGGCACGCCGCGCGCACCGGCACGCTGGAGTGTCGAGAGGCGGTGACAGACCGTCTCGAACCCGACCCCGAAGCGCCGGCCAAGGCGCTCGATATCGTATCGCTCGGCTTCGGCGGCAGCGAGGAAGTCGGCATAGGGCAGGACCAGCGCCCCCGCGAAATAGTTGGCGAGGCCGATCCGCCCCAGGCGGCGCGCCTCCGCATTGGCGAGGACCGGATCGTCGGCAAGGTCGTCGATCACTTCGTCCCACTCGAGAAAGGCGAGTTGCGTTGCCATCTGGAACACCCGCTGACCGGGTGTCAGCGAAGCGGACAGCGTGAGTACTTGGGCGCCGGGATCGAAGCGCCGTGGCGCGGTGGTGACGTCGGTCAGCACCGCGATCCCGTGGCGCGCTTTCAGCCATGCCGTCAGCCCATCGTGGATCGTCCGCGGGCTTAAACCCGCGTCGCGATAAAGGCGCTCGGCCGCTTCATCCAGCAACTGGACATGGTTGTGGCGCGCATAGAAGAAATCCCGGACCTGCTCGAAGGGCTGGCGGGCACGATCACCGATGCGCCATTCATCGCCCAGTTCGGCTGCCATCGCGTCGCCGCGCTCGATCGCATCGCGATACCGCCGATGCAGCGTGACCAGTGTGCGGCCGACGCCGGGCATGTTCGTCGCCACTTCGCGCAGTTCGGCAACGGACACCGCCTCCTCGACGTCGGCGATCGCGTCGCGGATATCAGTCATCAGACGCGCCTCCTCGCCCTCCGAGAATATCTGCACGTCGACGCCGAACGCCGCGTTCAGCTTCAGCAGGATCGGGACGGTCAGCGGACGCTGGTTCTGTTCGAGCTGGTTGAGATAGCTGGACGAGATGCCGAGCGCCTGGGCGAGCTCGACCTGCTTCAGCTTACGCTCCTCGCGCAAGCGTCGGAGCCGAACTCCCATGAATGTCTTGCGCGCTACCATGACTTCGCAACCTTCGCAGATTTACTAATTAAACTTCGCAGAACTTTACGCTTTCAGGCCTGTCAATCCGCCCCTATTTGCGGATTATGCGAATATGCTCGCTACTGCCCGACCGCAAGGTCCCGACCTTCTCGAACGTGTCCTCGGGGCAGCTATGGCAAGGGCGCGGGACATCCTGGGCGATAGCGTTTCGCTCCATCGCTGCCACGACGTCGAACTCCGTGCAGAGCTGGATGATGTCGTATTCGAGGCATCGTGCGTCAGCCGTAGCGACGAAGGTCTCGTCGTCGCCGTCTTCGCCAGCGGGCGCGACGCAACGGGATGCGATTGCATGGTCACCGCTGGCCGCTTCACCTTCTCGACCTTCACCCGTCCGAGCGCGTCGATTGCCACGCGGCTCGCCCAATGGAACCCGGGACCCCGATGAACACTGCTTACCAGAAGCCGCTCGACGGCACGGCTCTCACCTATTTCGATGCGCGTGCCGCGATCGAGGCGATCCGCGCCGGCGCCTATGACACGCTTCCCTATGTGTCGCGCGTGCTGGCCGAACAACTGGTTCGCCGCTGCGACCCCACGCTGTTGAACGACGCGCTGATCCAGATCGCCGACCGCCGGCGCGATCTCGATTTCCCTTGGTATCCGGCGCGCGTCGTCTGCCACGACATCCTCGGGCAGACTGCGTTGGTGGACCTTGCGGGCCTGCGCGACGCCATCGCCGATCAGGGCGGCGATCCCGCCAAGGTCAATCCCGTGGTCCCGACACAGCTCATCGTCGACCACAGCCTCGCGGTCGAGCATGGCGGCTTCGATCCTGACGCCTTCGCCAAGAACCGCGCGATCGAGGACCGGCGCAACGAGGACCGCTTCGACTTCATCGAATGGACCAGGCGCGCCTTCGACAACGTCGATGTGGTGCCGGCAGGCAACGGCATCATGCACCAGATCAATCTGGAGAAGATGTCGCCGGTGATCCAGGTGCGCGACGGCGTCGCCTTCCCGGATACCTGCGTGGGCACGGACAGTCACACACCGCATGTCGACGCGCTGGGCGTGATCGCGGTGGGTGTCGGCGGCCTAGAGGCGGAGACGGTCATGCTCGGCCGCCCGTCGATGATGCGGCTTCCCGATATCGTCGGCGTGAAGCTGTCAGGGCAACGACCGGAGGGAATCACCGCGACCGACATCGTCCTCGCGCTGACCGAATTCCTGCGCAAGGAGCGCGTCGTCGGGGCTTGGCTGGAGTTCTTCGGCCCCGGTGCCGACAGCCTGTCGATCGGCGACCGCGCGACCATCTCCAACATGTGCCCGGAATATGGGGCGACCGCGGCGATGTTCTACATCGACCGCCAGACGCTCGACTATCTGCTGCTCACCAATCGCGCGCCCGAACAGGTCGCGCTGGTCGAGACCTATGCCAGGGTGACCGGCCTGTGGGGCGATGCATTGGCGACTGCGCAGTATGAGCGCGTGCTGACATTCGACCTGGGCAGCGTCGAGCGCAACCTTGCCGGCCCCTCGAATCCGCATCGGCGGCTGCCGACTTCCGCGCTCCATGACCGCGGCGTGGCGAAGGATCTTGAAAGCGCCATCGCGCAGGAGCGTCAGGGGCTGATGCCGGACGGGGCGGTCATCATTGCTGCGATCACAAGCTGCACCAATACCTCGAACCCGCGCAATGTCGTCGCGGCGGGGCTGGTGGCGCGAAAAGCCAATGCGCTCGGCCTGACGCGCAAGCCGTGGGTCAAGACCAGCTTCGCGCCCGGCTCACGCGTGCCTGCGCTCTATCTGGAGGAAGCCGATCTGCTGCGCGAGCTGGAACAGCTCGGCTTCGGCATCGTCGGCTTCGCCTGCACGACCTGCAACGGCATGTCGGGCGCTCTCGATTCGGTCATCCAGCGTGAGATCGTCGAGCGCGATCTCTACACGACCGCCGTGCTGTCGGGGAACCGCAACTTCGACGGCCGCATCCACCCCTATGCCAAACAGGCGTTCCTCGCCTCACCGCCGCTGGTCGTCGCCTATGCCATCGCGGGCACGATCCGGCTCGACATCGAGAAGGACGTGCTGGGGATCGCACCCGATGGCCGCGAGGTCCGGCTCGCCGATTTGTGGCCGAGCGATGCCGAGATCGATGCGATCGCGCGCGATCACGTGAAGGCGGAGCAGTTCCGCGAGGTGTACGAGCCGATGTTCGCCCGCACGGGCGACGGTAACGCGCCGGTCAGCCCGCTCTACGACTGGCGTCCGCAATCGACCTACATCCGTCGTCCGCCCTATTGGGACACCGATGGTCTGGGTGCGCTTGCCGCCAACCCGCGCACGCTCACGGGGATGCGCCCGCTGGCGATCCTGCCCGACAACATCACCACCGATCATCTCTCGCCGTCAAACGCGATCCTGCCGACCAGCGCCGCTGGCGAATACCTGACCGCGATGGGGGTGCCGGAGGAGGACTATAATTCCTACGCGACGCATCGTGGCGATCACCTGACGGCGATGCGCGCGACCTTCGCCAATCCCCAGCTCGTCAACGAGATGGCGGTGGTCGACGGCGCGGTGACGAAGGGCAGCCTCGCCCGTCTCGAACCGGACGGCACCGTCGTTCGCATGTGGGAGGCGATCGAAACCTATCTCGGTCGCCGGCAACCGCTCATCATTGTCGCCGGTGCCGATTACGGCCAGGGATCGTCGCGCGACTGGGCGGCGAAGGGCGTCCGGCTTGCAGGTGTCGAGGCGATCGTCGCCGAGGGATTCGAACGCATCCATCGCACCAACCTCATCGGCATGGGCGTGCTGCCGCTGGAATTTCTGCCGGGGACGAACCGGCTCAATCTCAAGCTGATCGGCACCGAGACATTCGATGTGGAAGGCACGCCGGACGCGCGCGCCGAGCTGAAACTCATCATCCACCGCGCCAACGGGCTTAAAACTGAAGTGTCGGTGCTGTGCCGCCTGGATACCGCGGAAGAGGTGTCGATCTATGAGGCGGGCGGCGTCCTGCAACGCTTCGCTCAAGACTTCCTGTCGTCGAGTGCCGCCGCATGATGCCGCAGGTCCGCATTCCGGCCACCTATATGCGTGGCGGCACCAGCAAGGGCGTGTTTTTCCGGCTCGAAGACCTGCCCCAACGCGCCCGCATACCGGGCGAAGCGCGCGATCGGCTGTTCCGCCGTGTGATCGGCAGCCCCGATCCTTATGCCGCGCATATCGACGGCATGGGTGGTGCGACGTCCAGCACGTCCAAATGCGTGATCGTCTCACCGGCGACGCGCCCAGGTCATGATGTCGATTACCTCTATGGGCAGATCGCGATCGACAGCGGCGCACTGGATTGGTCGAGCAATTGCGGAAACCTTTCGACGGCGGTCGGGGCCTTTGCGATTGCGGCGGGTTATGTCGACGTTGCCCGGGCAATCGACGGCCTGTGCACCGTCCGCATCTGGCAGGCGAATATCGGCAAGAGCATCGTCGCCCATGTGCCAGTGGCCGATGGGCAGGTCATCGAGATGGGCGATTTCGAGCTCGACGGCGTCGCCTTCCCGGCCGCCGAGATTGTGCTGGAGTTCGTCGACCCCGCCGATGCGGCGGACGCATTGTTCCCGACCGGTCATCTGGTCGATACGCTGAAGGTTGACGACGCCGTCGTGCCGGGTGGCCTGATCCAGGCAACCCTCATCAATGCCGGCGTGCCGACCGTCTTCGTCGAGGCGGGAGATCTGGGTTACACGGGCGCCGAGCTTCGCGACGCCATTAACGGCGATGTGGACGCGCTCGCTCGCTTCGAGGCGCTGCGCACCGCTGGCGCGGAGGCAATGGGGATCGCGAGAACGACGCGCGCGCCGGCGATCGCTTTCGTCGCCTCGCCTATCGATCATCGCACGTCGAGCGGCCGGGAGGTGCTGGCCGCCGATGTCGACCTGCTCGTGCGCGCGCTATCGATGGGCAAGCTCCACCACGCGATGATGGGCACCGCCTCCGTCGCCATCGCCGCCGCAGCGGCGGTGCCGGGCACGCTGGTCAACAAGGCCGCCGGGGGCGGCGAGCGGACATCGATCCGCTTCGGCCACCCCTCCGGTTCGCTGCGTGTCGGTGCCGAGGCCCATCAGGCGAACGGCCAATGGATCATCACCAAGGCGGTCATGAGCCGCAGCGCGCGGGTGTTGATGGACGGTCATGTCCACGTCCCCGCCGACAGTTTCTGATAGGAAAGCCAAGCCGATGAACGACGTCCCTACCCTCAAGCCGAAGAAATCGGTCGCGCTCTCGGGCGTGACGGCCGGCAACACCGCGCTGTGCACCGTCGGACGGACCGGCAATGACCTGCATTATCGCGGCTATGACATCCTCGACTTCGCCGAGACGAGCGAGTTCGAAGAAATCGCCCATCTGCTGGTCCATGGCACGCTGCCAACCGCGGCGCAGCTCGCCTCCTACAAGAAGAAGCTGCGAAACTTGCGTGGGCTGCCGCGTTCGGTGAAGGAAGCCCTGGAAGCGATTCCGGCGGCCGCGCATCCGATGGACGTCATGCGTTCGGGCGTGTCGGCGCTCGGCTGCGTCCTGCCCGAATCCCACGATCACAACGTCGCCGACGCGCGCGATATCGCCGACCGGCTGATGGCCTCGCTCGGATCGATACTGCTCTACTGGTATCACTTCGCGCATCATGGTCGCCGCATCGAGGTGGAAACCGACGACGACAGCATCGGCGGCCACTTCCTCCATCTACTGCACGGCGAGGCACCGTCCGACAGCTTCGTCCGCGCGATGCATACCTCGCTTATCCTCTATGCCGAGCATGAGTTCAACGCCTCGACCTTCACCGCCCGCGTGATCGCCGGCACCGGCTCGGACATGTATTCGGCGGTCGCCGGCGCGATCGGCGCCCTGCGCGGTCCCAAGCATGGCGGCGCGAACGAGGTCGCCTATGAAATTCAGAAGCGGTACGCGACCCCCGATGAGGCGGAAGCCGACATCCGCCGCCGCATCGAGGCCAGGGAAGTCGTGATCGGCTTCGGCCACCCGGTCTATACTGTCGCCGATCCGCGCAACGTCGTCATCAAGCGGGTCGCGAAGACGCTTGCCGACGAGGCGGGTGCCCAGCGCCAGTTCGCCGTCGCCGCCCGCATCGAAGAGGTGATGTGGGACGCCAAGACGATGTTTCCGAACCTCGACTGGTTCTCGGCCGTTTCCTATAATCTGATGGGCGTACCGACCGCGATGTTCACGCCACTGTTCGTCATCGCACGCACCAGCGGTTGGGCAGCGCATGTCATCGAGCAGCGCCAGGACAACAAGATCATTCGCCCGTCCGCCAATTACACCGGCCCCGAAGACCTCGCCTGGGTGCCGCTCGCCGCCCGCGGCGACCATCTCGCTGCCTGAAGGAGTATTCCGCTTTGCCGTATCTCGTTGCCGCCGAACTTGCCGCTGAATCCGCCGGCAAGCGCTTCCGTGCCGCGCTGTCGCGCCCAGGCATCTACCGTCTGCCAGGCGCCCACAACGGCCAGTCCGCGATCCAGGCCCGCAACGCCGGATTTGATGGACTCTACCTGTCGGGGGCAGCGATGACCGCGTCGATGGGCCTCCCCGATCTCGGCATCATCACCGTCGATGAGGTGGCGTTCTTCATCCGCCAGATCGCGCGCTCGGCCGCGCTACCGCTGCTTGTCGATGGCGACACCGGCTATGGCGAGGCGCTCAACGTGATGCACATGGTGCGGACGTTCGAGGATGCCGGCGCCGGCGCCGTCCATCTCGAAGACCAGATCCTGCCAAAAAAATGCGGGCACCTGAACGGCAAGAGCCTGGTCCCGACCGTCGACATGGCGGCCAAGGTCGCAGCCGCCAGGAAGGCGGCGCGCGATCTGGTGATCGTCGCGCGCACCGATGCGGTCGGGGTCGATGGCTTCGACGCCGCGGTGGAGCGCGCCCGCGCCTATGTCGATGCCGGTGCGGACGCGATCTTCCCGGAAGGGCTGACCAGTCGCGCGATGTTCGAAGCGTTCGCAACCGCCATGCCGGGCGTACCGTTGCTCGCCAACATGACCGAGTTCGGCAAGACGCCATTCTTCACCGCTGAGGAATTCGAGGCGATGGGATACAAGATGGTGATCTGGCCGGTGTCCAGTCTGCGCGTCGCCAACAAGGCGCAGGCCGAGTTATACGCCGCGATCCAGCGCGATGGCGGCACGCACAACATGGTCGAGCGGATGCAGACGCGGGCCGAACTCTACGACGTGATCAGGCTTCACGACTATGAGGCGCTAGACGCCTCGATCGTGAAGACGATCGTCCCGGGAGCGATGCCGCAGGCGTGATCGCCGGCGGCAAGCGCGAGGATCAGATGCGGCACCTCTTTGTCAGACCCGAAGAGCCTGGCCAATGTCGGCTGCCGTTCAGGCCGCCAGTTCCTTGCGGATGATCTCCGCACCGGCCCCCAGCGCCTTCAGCTTGCCCCGTGCCACGTCACGCGACAGCGGCGCCATCCCGCAGTTGGTAGCCGGATAGAGCTTGTCCGCATCGACGAAGCGAAGCGCGTTGCGCAGCGTGTCGGCAACCTGCTCCGGAGTCTCCACGCGATCGGTAGCGACGTCGATCGCGCCGACCATCACCTTCTTGCCGCGGATCAGTTCAATCAGCTCCATCGGCACGCGCGAATTCTGGCATTCCAGCGAGATGATATCGATCTTCGACTTCTGCAGGTTGGGGAAGGTTTCCTCATATTGCCGCCATTCGGAGCCGAGCGTCTTCTTCCAGTCGGTATTGGCCTTGATGCCATAGCCATAGCAGATATGCACTGCCGTCTCGGCCTTGAGCCCCTCGACCGCGCGCTCCAGCGTGGCGACGCCCCAGTCGTTCGCCTCGTCGAAGAAGACGTTGAACGCAGGTTCGTCGAACTGGATGATGTCGACGCCGGCCGCTTCCAGTTCGCGTGCTTCTTCGTTGAGAATGCGTGCGAACTCCCAGGCCAGCTTTTCGCGGCTGCGGTAATGCGCGTCGTACAGGGTATCGATCATCGTCATCGGGCCAGGCAGCGTCCACTTGATCGGTTGATCGGTCTGGGCACGCAGGAAGCCGGCGTCATCGACGAAGACCGACTTCGGGCGGGAGACGGCCCCCACGACCGTCGGCACGCTGGCGTCATAGCGGTTGCGGATCCGCACCGTCTGGCGCTTCGCGAAATCGACACCATCGAGATGCTCGATGAAGGTCGTGACGAAATGCTGGCGGGTCTGTTCGCCGTCACCAAGGATATCGATGCCCGCCTGCCGCTGGTCGTCGACCGCCAGACGCAGCGCATCCTGCTTGCCCGCAACCAGTTCCTCACCCTCCAGCTTCCACGGCGACCACAAGGTCTCGGGCTGGGCAAGCCAGGATGGCTTCGGCAGACTACCAGCGGTCGTCGTCGGCAACAATGTCGTCATGATGCAAATACCTTTGTGGCGTGGGACGTCAGAGGCCGCGGGTCGCGGACCAGCGCTGGAGCGCGGCCCGATGCGGCTTGATGAAATGCTCTTCGGCGAATTTGCCCTGCTCCACGGCGAGGCGGCTGCGCTCCTCGCGATCGTAGACGATGCGGGTCAGCGAATAGTCCTGATACTTCAGGCTCGGCTGATAATGCTCAGCGGCGACCGAGTTCGCATTGTAGATTTCCGGGCGATAGATCTTCTGAAACGTCTCCATCGTCGCGATCGTGCTGGCGAGTTCGAGGTTGGTATAGTCACTGACCAGATCGCCGACATGATAAAACGCGAACGGCGCGACGCTGTGTGGCGGCATGAAATAGCGCACTTTCATGCCCATCTTCGCGAAATACTGATCGGTAGGAGAGAAATTTTCGTTGCGATACTCGGCGCCGAGGATCGGATGCACATTGGCGGTCCGGTGATAAACTTCCTTGCTCGATACGCTCAGGCAGATGACCGGGGGTTTCCGGAAATTGTCGCGGTATGCGCTCGATCCGAGGAAGTGTTTGAACAGGTTACCGTGCAGATCGCCGAAGCCCTCCGGCGCGCCGCCATGCCCAGCCTTCAGGTGGTCGGGCAATACGACGCTGAAGTCGTAATCGCGCACATAGGACGAGAAGTTGTTGCCGATCATGCCGTCGCTGCGCTCGCCGCTGATCCGGTCGGTGACGGTTGTGTGCAGGATCTCGATCAGCGGAAATGCCTCGTCGTCCGCGCCGTCGCCGAGCGTGAGCGCTGCCGAGACAATCTTCACGTCCAGCGTGTAGCGATCTCCCTTGGGATTGTCCCAGTGCATCAGCGCATTGAAGCGATGATCAATCATCACCAGCGTATTGCGCAAATTTTCCTGGCGGCTGTTACCGCGCGCGAGATTGGCAAAGTTGGTAGTGATGCGCGTGTTGTCGGCCGGACAATAATTCTCGTCGAACGGGATACTGCTGATCGAGAATGTGAACCCGCTATTCGTCATGACTCACCCAGGCTTTGCGGGCGGGAGGTCAGGCGAAAGCGCGCAAGGCACGGACGGGCGGGGGTGGTGGCAGGCCACGGACCGTCGCATCAAGCGCGATCCACCGGAGGAACCCCCGTCCGAGGAACGTTATGGCGTCGAAAGGCAGGTCTCCTGGCTCACGGGTCAACGCGGTGGCTCCGGCCTTCCCAGGCTCCTTGCGGGAACCCAGTGACACGAAATGGAGCCGCCGCTCGCCGCTTACAGTTGCGGGGGCAGCGCCGGATTCTGCCCCGAAAGACACCACCGGCTTCCCGTCTTAGCCCCACCGCCATGCCTGGGATGGGGAACCTCGACATGACCGTTCAACACCATCGGTCCGAAACTGTCAATAACGATATAAAGATATCTTTATATGATGTTTCGTGATCGCGACCATGGCCGCAGATGCGCGCTATCGAAGCATCAGCGCGTCACGAGCAGGCGGCATCGGAACGCACGGAGCAAGCCCGGTGTGTCCCCATCGGGCTTGCCATAGTAGAGCGTGCTGATCCCGATTTCCGGCCGCCCCTGGCTCACACGGTAGGCGTCAGCGTGGCGCAACGAGAAGACGCGGCCGCGATATTCCTGCTGACAGAAGCGCTCGCGCCTGGAAATGTCGATCATGCCTGCGGCACCGCCGCCCTTGCGCCAGCTGAACGCCCAATAGTCGATGCCGGGACGATGCGCTGCTGGTAACGTCGTGGTGGCGGTGACGCTTATACCCTCCCCTGTCATGATCGTGCGGGCATCTGGTCGGCAGTGACGGTTCCGGTAAAGCTCCTCATGCGAGCGAGCCTCTCCGCCTGGACGTGCTTCTCGGCATCCCCAAGTTCGCGGACGATCGCCTCCGCATCGGCATCGGGCACCCGCGCCTGCTTGAGCCGGTCGATCTGTTTCAGCGCATCGCCGCTGCACAGGACGAGCGCCCATTTGCCCTCGCGGCGCTCGAACAGCGCGCGGCCGCCCATCGGCCCTTGCGTCCAGTCCGCAACCGCATGATCGCCACTGACCACGACCGGACCCGCGTCGAGCCTGGCGTCCGGCCGATCGAACCGGGCGTGCATCTGAGCTTCGATCGCGGCGACATCCGGCGCGATGTCGACCGCCGGCTTGCCGCCGCACGCGGCGAGCGCGAACGCCAGTACGATGACAACCCGGCGCATCAGAACCGCACCCTGACACCGCCGAACAGCGATCGGCCTTCACCCGGATAGAAGACGTCGGTCGGCGCCGTGCGCGCATCGGTGACCGCACCGAACTCGGCGGCATATGTCTTGTTCGTCAGGTTGCGGGCGTCGAGGAACAGCCCGATGCCGTGCGGCAGGTCGACGCCTGCCGAGACGTTGAGCAGCGCATAACCGGGCGCCTTCAGCGTATTGGCGTAATCGACCCAGACATCCTTCATCCGCCAGTCGACGAAGGGTTCGATATAGGCGCCCGAAGGATGGTCGTAGCGCAGCGAGACGCGATATTGATGTTCGGGCACCACCGGCAGGCGATTGTTGCGGTAGATCGGATCGCCATCGAATGTGAAATCCGACCAGGCATAGGTCTGACGCAGGCGCAGCTGGCCCGCCGTCGAGCTGTGGATGATCCGCCAGTCGAGGCTGGCCTCGATCCCCTGATGCGTCGTGTCGCCAGCATTGAAGAAAGCGGCCGGGTAGCCCGTCGCCGCGTTGAAGCTCAGCAATTCCCCTTCGATCCACGATCGATAGAAGGTCACGTCCCAGGTGAAGGCACCCCTCCGGCCGCGCGTCCCCGCTTCGGCTGTCCACGCCTTCTGCGCGGTGACCGGTACGAACTGCGGATAGGGCGACTGGACCAGCGCGCCATAGTGCGGCGGCTCGACCGAGCGCGTGACGTTGGCGTAGATCTGGAACCCGCCGTCACCTTCGTAGAGCAGGCCGACGCGCGGCGCGAACCAGTCGAACGTCCTGTTCGCGTCGTTCGCTGCCGAACGACGGTCGGTATAGTCGCGGGTCGCGCGGCCATAGGAGCCGCCCGCGACGAGGGCGACCCGGTCGATCAGGAAGAAGCGCCCCTCGGCGAACAGGTCCAGCCCACTCGCCTCCTGACGGCTGTTGCCAAACTGGAAGCCGTTGGCGCCGCCCATATTGACGAACAGGCGCTGGTTGTTGCGGCCGGTGCGATAATAGGCACCGAAGAACAGGTCGGCCTTGTGCCCGCCGATCTCACCGGTCAGGTCGAACCGGCCGAACGCGCCTTGCGTGGCGATGTTCTGCTCGATCACAATCGGGATCGGGTGTCGCAGATCGGTCCAGGTCGAATAGACCGCGCCCTCGAAGGTCAGGCTGTCCGACAGGCGCAGATGGGTCTGCAGCGTCAGGCGCTCGACGTCCTGATCGCGTGACCATCTGTTGGCGACGACACCGGCCCCTGCCATGCGCGGGCGGCTGAGCGCATCGGCCAGCGTCAGCGTGCCCGGGACTTGCTGGTCGATGTCGGCGGCATAGCCGATCAGACGAATTTCGTTCTCGCTACCCCAGCTATAGCCAAGGTTGAGCGTGCCTCGCACCGACTTCTGCTTGCTGTTGTCGCGATAGCCGTCGGACGTGATCGCGTTGACCGAGCCATAGGCATCGAACGCGCCGAACGTGCCCGACGCCGCCGCCTGTCCACGCCAGGTGTCGAACGACCCGGCTTCGGCGCGCAGCAGGAACGGCGACTCCGCCGTCTTGCCGTTGGGGGTGATGAGGTTGACCGCGCCGCCGAGCTGCGCGCCGCCGAAGCGCAATGCGTTTCCGCCCTTGTAGACCTCGATGTACCGCGCGCCGAGCGGATCGACCTTCTGGAAATCGGAAAAGCCGTCGGCATCGGCGAACGGCACGCCGTCCTGCGCGATCAGCACGCCGCGCTGGTGGTAGCTCTGGTCGATGCCCGAGCCGCGGATCGACAGCCGCGATTCTTCGCCATAGCGCTTGTTGGAGAGGACGCCCGGCACGTCGCGCAGCAGGTCCGGCATGCCGATGGCGAACCGATCCTCATAGGTTTCCGCCGCAACGACCGAAACCGAGCCCGGCGTGCGCGCGAGCCGCTCACGCGCATCGGCGACCACTTCGGGATCGTCGGCATTACGCTCGGCGGTGACGATGATCTCCGGCTCCGCCCCCTTGGCGACGGATTGGGCGAGCGCCGGATGCGCGATGGCCGTGCTGACCAGCAGCACGGCGATACGAAACTTCATGATAGTCCCCCTTGGAAAACTGTTCTTGCTTGATTTCAGTGCCGGGCGGCGCCGAGCACGGCAGCGATGCGCGGCTGAAGTGCCCGTCGTTCCGCCGCCGAGACGCAAAGCCCGATCGGATGGCGTTCCCGCCGGAAGACGAGCCACAGGTCGCAGTCGAGTTCCGTACGCCCCGACGCTTCCAGTCGCGTCCAGAACGCCGGCAACCTGATGTGCGAGCGGCGACCGCGACCATCGACGCGCACCAGCTCGACATGGCCATCGATGACCCGGAGGCGTTCTTCCGGGATCGGACCTCGGCTGAAGATGTGCAACGCGACCGCCAACGCGCCGATGTCGAGCGCAGAGAAGAGGAGCACCGGCCAGGCGCCCAGCAGGACAAAGCGCAGCGAGACGATTGTCGCCGCCAACGCGGCGGCGATGAGCAGATATTTGCCGTGAATGGGCAGCGCCGATCGCGGCGCGCTCATGCGGATTTCCAGCCCCTCGCCGAATGGCTGCTCCCAGGGTCCCGGGCTGCCGCGATCACCGCGTGCCGCCGTCACCGGCCAACCCCGGCAATGGCGGCGAAACCCTCATTCGCACTCAGATCCGGGCTGATGAGCGCATCGCCCATCCGGAAAAGCGAACACAGTCCGATCAGAATCCAAGCGGATCGTCGAACCTGCCGAAGCCAGGCGATGAAGGGCGATATACGGGATGGCACGGCGTGAACGCGAATGGTGCTCCGACCGCGCGTTGCCGGCAGGACAAGAGATGACATGGCAATGGGCCTCGGGTGGCCGGCCGGGCGCCCAGAAGCGCGGGGCGGGCCAGATCTGACGCGGGTGCGTGAGCGCACAGTCCGTCGGCGCACTACAGCGCGCCTGCGGACTGCCCTCGCTCAAGCGGCGATTGCGATCAGAGGGCCGGAGGTCCTCGCAATGGAGGACGAAGATGGGAGCCTGCTTTGGTTGCCGGCAGCGTCAGTGGACGCGTGCCCAACGCCAGAACGAACAGGATCGCGACTGCGAGCAGGATGGGATCAGCCGCCGCCAGCGACGGTGCAGACAGACCGGCGAACGCGCACGGCTGCTCTGTCTTCCCGTGATGACCGTTCTTATCGGATTTGTGATCAAGTCCCGGGATCGTCATCACCATGGTCGCCGGCTCCATGCCCGAGCAGACGCTGATCACGATCTGGCCATTGGACACCGTCGGCATGAAGCCGACCGGGATGGCGATCTTCAGCATCAGCGCCAGCGCGATAGTCACGCCAGTGAGAAGCCGATGAGCCAGGACAAGGCGACGCAGAAAGTTCACGGCCCGTCCTCATAATTTCAACTGTCGCCCTTGTCATTCGGCAACGAGCCCTGGGACAATTTGTCCATGGCGATTGCGCCACGCGAGCAGAAGGCCGGCTTCCCGACAAGGAGAGCAGGTGTTTGATCTCACGGTATGATGGTGCGATCCTTTCGTGGGGATGGAAGGAAGCCATAAGGGTCAGGTTAGCAACCCACGCGCCGCATGAGCGGCGCCCGGTCCGGCCGATGCGACACATGGCGCGCCGACGATCGATACCCGTAGAGCGGTAGGGGCCGCGCCGGTGGTCGATCGTTGCAGGTTCTCCTGCTGCAGGCGCCGGATGCCAACGACGGGGCCGAGCGCCGGCGGTACGTCAATCCCGTTAGTCGGTGAAATTCGGCATCGCGGGTGCGTCGCCCCCGCGCACCACGAACGCCACCAGGTCCACCGAGGCGGTATTGCGAAAAGCGTGGGGCAGACCGACCGGCACGCTCAAGGTATCCCCGGCTCCCATCATGATCGCGCCGCCTTGCCAGCTGATTTCCAGCGTCCCTTGATGAACGAAGATCACCTCCACCTCGGATCGGGCATGGAGCGGAATATAGGCGCCGCTCGCCATCGTCAGCCGCCGCAGGTTGAAGCCGTGCGGCCACCAGCCTGCGATCGGGCCGGCCGGGAAGCCGTCGTTCGTTTCGGTAGGTGTGATGATCGGCGCTTCTTCCACCCCATCGCGCGCCAACGGCGACGTCGGGAGGGCGACCATCGCCTCCGCCGCGACCACGCACTCGCGCAGCTTTTCCATCGGTGGGGTCTTGAGCGATGCGGCGATATCGTCGCCGGTCGCGTCGGCCAGTTCGACATCCTGTAGCACATAGTCGCCTTGCGACGTGTCGATCAGGCGGCCGCCCTTGGCCAGTTTCAGCCCATGATCCGCCGCCGCTTCGAATACCGCCGGAGCCCAGGTCACCTTGCCGGGATCGTCCTTTCCCAGCACCGTGAAGAGGAAGCCGACGCCCTCGTCCAGCTTCTCGAAGCCGCGGAACATATGGATCGGCACGGATGCGACGTCGCCGGGGCCGATGTCGATCGCACCGTCTTCCTTGTTCGGGCCGAACGGAAGCCGCCAGTGCCCGGAATGAACGACGAATACTTCCGCCGTATCATGGCTGTGCTGCGAATTGACGCAACCGAACGGCTGCCGCGCCGCCCCGATGTTGAAGCCATGCCGCTCGGTGATGTGGACATACTGGTCGGCGCTCTCCGAAACTCCCGCACCGATGATCGTGAAATTCTCCTTCTCGGTCGACCCCGGCGTGCGGGTGTCGATGAACGCGGTGCGACATGGCACCAGATCGGCATAGCGCACCAGGCGCGCCTTCATGGCTTCCTCTGTCCAGTTCACATCCATCTCCCAGTCCCGGCAAATCGCCTTGCATCCGAATGCAGAACAGCTAGACCAACAGCGTTCGAGGCGCAAGGAGGCTTAGGCCAGGTCGTGACATCGCCGGATCGTAACCCCATCGTTCCACACGATATGCTTGCGGCCGTGCCGCTGGTGCTGCTGCCCGGGACGTTGTGCGACGAGCGGCTGTTCGCGCCGCTTCTCGACCGACTCGCGGCGCGCGACGCGACGGTGCTGCCGATCCCGGGCGGCGATCCTGAAACGGTCGCCAGACAATTGCTTGATCGCGCCCCGGCGCGGTTCGCGTTGCTCGGCTTCTCGCTTGGCGGGCTCGTCGCGCTGGAGATGGCGTTGCTCGCGCCGGAGCGTGTGCTCGGGCTGGCGATGATCGACAGCAACGCGCGGGCGCGAGCGGCAGGGGCACCCGCTCACCCTGGCCCGCCGGCCGCCGCGATCGACGCCATCTGGCCCCGTGCAGTCGGCAGGGAACGGCATAGTGACGACGATCTCCGGGCGCTATTGGAGGCGATGGCGAACGCCACCGGCCCCGACGTCCATGCCGCGCAGGAACGGCTGGCGTGCGCCCGCACCGACAAGCGCGACCGGCTACCCGCGTTGACCATGCCCGCGCTGGTGCTCGCCGGCTCGCAGGACGCGCTCTGCCCGCCGCCACGTCAGCAAGAGCAGGCGGATGGCCTGCCCGACGCCATACTGACACTGATCGACGGCGTCGGCCATTTAGCCCCCCGGG
>NZ_JBELIE010000229.1:0-3754 GCF_042091075.1 Sphingomonas sp.
CGAGCACGCGGCGACGCTTCACCTCGACCACCACCGTATTGCTACGGCCGTGGCTAAAGCTCTGCTTCACCTTGCCGGTCTCGACCGTACGCTTCAAACCCAAGGGCGTACGCATTCCGAGTTTCGGCTTATCGTTGTCGGTCTCGCTCACTCACATTCCTCGTCTGTCGTCACGGCCCCGATGACCGTCGGCCTCGCCCGGGGATGACCGGGCGCCGATGCGCCTTGCGCGGCCGTAGCGCAAGGTGCGGGTGTAGGATCAGGGCCGATAAAGTGCAGCCAGCGGCCGAGCGCTTCACCCAGCCGACCAGCAGCAGCGCGGTCGATGACGCCGATATGTACCACATTCTCGCGGCCCAGCGCCAACGACAATATGGGGCGACCGACCGGCAACGCCAAGCCCCTCAACGAACTTCCCTCACGTTCGCTGCCGACGCGCCATGCCTGCGCCAGCTTGCGCGCGCCGTCGTCGCTGGCGTCGGCGGCATGATATAGCGCGTGCAGCTTGCCCGCGCGCGCGGCGGTTTCGATCCGTTCCGACCCCGTCAGCACCGTGCCGGCGCGCGATTCGAGGCCAAGGCGATCGAGGGCATTGCGCTCCAGCGCGGCCGCGACCAGCGCGGGCAGATCGTCCGGAATGGTCATCGCGCCCGTCTTGAACGCGCGCGCCAGCGCGCCGCGCAGCTTGCCCTTCGCGATTGCCTGTTCGAGCACGTCCCGCGTCACGCCGATCCAGGCGCCACGCCCCGGCGCCTTGCCGCGCACATCGGGCAGCACCCGTCCGTCCGGCGCCAGCGCCAGCCGGATCAGTGCCGCCGGGGACGCCCGGTCGCGGGTAAGGATGCAGGAGCGCGTCGTGTCAGTCACTGCGCGCCTCCGTGAGGCCGGGCTTGTCCGGTATTAGGGGCGTCGCACGCTGCCGTACACGGTCCACGGGTTCGTCTGGCAGGAGGTGGCGGAGACGATGGACGCCGCCACCGCCAGCAGACGCGGATCGGGAAATGGCCGCGCCGCTACGAGCGGAATGCGATCGAAGAGCGTACGATGCGCTGGATGCCGGGACGGGCCCGGCATGACAAACGGTCGACGTATCGCTGTGGCGATGGACGTGGTGGAGCGCTACCGTCTCATTGCGAGGGAACCGCATGCGCGTCCTCCCTCGGTTTGGGCGCGTCGCGGTGCGCGATCAGCACGCCGCCGGCGCCGTAATTCTCCGGGCTGACTTCCTCGATCACGACCTGCACCGCGGCCGGGTTCTTCCCCAGCCGCGATACCAGCGAGGCCGTGACGTCTGCCACGATCCCCGCCTTCTGCTCGACGCTTGCCGTGCCGGCCATCCGGATCGATACGAACGGCATCAGGCTTCCTCCGACTCCTCGGTCGTCTGGGTGGCATCGCCATCATCGAACCAATGCGCACGCGCGGCCATGATGATCTCGTTGCCCTGTTCCTCGCTCAGGCCATATTCGCCCAGCACGCCGCCGCGCTGCTCGCGGCCCTCGTTGCGGCGCGTATTGTCGTCGTTGCGACGGCGCGGCTCGGCGCGCTTCTTCTCGATCAGCTCGTCGGTGGCGAGATCCGCCAGATCGTCGAGCGTCTTGATCCCCGCCTTGCCGAGCGTGACCAGCATCGCCTCGGTCAGATAGGGCAGTTCGGCCAGCGCGTCGTCGACGCCCAGTGCCTGACGCTCCTCGCGATTGGCCTGCTCGCGACGGTCGAGTGCTTCCTGCGCACGGCTCTGCAGCTCCTGCGCCAGATCCTCGTCAAAGCCTTCGATGCCCGCCAGCTCGTCCAGCTCGACATAGGCGACTTCTTCCAGCGCTCCGAAGCCCTCGGCCACCAGCAATTGCGCCAGCGTCTCGTCGACATCCAGTTCGTTCTGGAACGTCTCGGAATTCTTGACGAACTCCTGCTGGCGCTTCTCGCTGGCGTCGGTTTCGGTCAGGATGTCGATCGCCTTGGCGGTCAGTTGCGAGGCGAGCCGCACATTCTGCCCGCGACGGCCGATCGCCAGGCTCAGCTGATCGTCAGGGACGACCACCTCGATCCGGTCCTCTTCCTCGTCGATCACCACGCGCGCGACGTTCGCCGGCTGCAGGGCGTTGACGACGAAGGTGGCGGTGTCGGGCGACCAGGGGATGATGTCGATCTTCTCGCCCTGCATTTCCTGCACCACCGCCTGAACGCGGCTGCCCTTCATGCCGACGCACGCGCCGACCGGGTCGATCGACGAATCATGGCTGATGACGCCGATCTTCGCGCGGCTGCCCGGATCGCGCGCGGCGGCCTTGATCTCGATGATGCCGTCGTAGATCTCGGGCACTTCCTGCGCGAACAGCTTCTTCATGAAGTCGGGATGCGCGCGGCTCAGGAAGATTTGCGGCCCGCGATTCTCGCGCACCACCTTCAGGATCAGGCTGCGGATGCGATCGTTGACGCGCACCACTTCGCGCGGGATCTGCTGGTCGCGCCGGATGACGCCTTCCGCGCGGCCCAGATCGACGACGATATGGCCGAATTCGACGCGCTTGACGACGCCGGTGATGATCTCGCCCGCGCGATCCTTGAACTCTTCATACTGACGCTCGCGCTCGGCATCGCGAACCTTTTGGAAAATCGTCTGCTTGGCGGCCTGTGCCTGGATGCGGCCGAATTCGATCGGGGGCAGCGGATCGACCAGATAGTCGCCGACCGTGGCGCCCGGCTGCAGCTTTTGCGCGCCCTTCACGTCGACCTGCTTGTAGATGTCGTCGACCAGCTCGACCACCTCGACGACGCGCCACAGCCGCAGGTCGCCGTTGTTCGGGTCCAGCTTGGCGCGAATGTCCATTTCCTGGCCGTAGCGGGTCCGCGCGGCGCGTTGGATCGCATCCTCCATCGCCTCGATGACGATGCCCTTGTCGATCATCTTTTCCGACGCGACCGAATTGGCGATCGCGATCAGCTCAGCGCGGTTGGCGGTGACGCCGGTGGCCATCAGTGGATATCCTCTTCTTCATCCGCAGTGGCGGACGTGTCCAAAATCTCTTCGTCGGCGCCGTCCATCGATAGCGGCACGGTGGCGGCGATCAGTTTGTCGGTCAGCACCAGCTTGGCATCCGCGATCAGCGCGAACGGCACCTGTGCGATGTCCTGGGTGCGCGGGTGACGGATCGCGATCAGGTCGTCGCCGTCGATCCCTTCCAGCTCGCCCTTGAACTGCTTCTGCCCGTCGATCGCCTCGGTCAGCACGATCCGCGCCTCATGCCCGGTCCAGTCGGCGAAGTCCTGCCGGCGCGTCAACGGACGGTCGATGCCGGGCGACGACACCTCCAGCCGGTATGCGCCGTCGATCGGATCCTGCCCCGCTTCTTCCAGCGCATCCAGCTTGTCCGACAGGCGGCGCGACAGGTTCGCGCAATCGTCGATCGTCAGCTGGCGCGTATCGGGCCGCTCCGCCATCACCTGCAACGTCCGCTCGTCATCCTTGCCATACAGCCGCACGCGCACCAGCGCGAAGCCGAGTGCGTCGGCCTCGGGTGCGATCAGGCGGATAAGGGCATCGATATCGTTCAAGCGGACCTACCAGGCATGCGTTTGTTGCCGCCGCGGAAGAGGTTCCCGCGGCCCCTTGCACCTTGCGATGTAAGAGAAAGCTCGGCGGATATAGCGGTATTGCGATGGTATCGCAAGCTTCGAGCGCATAAGCCCGAACCGGCGGAACCCACGGCCCGCATTCGCGCTTGAACGGGGGATGCGGCGGATCGCCGCGGGC
>NZ_JBELIE010000230.1:0-3733 GCF_042091075.1 Sphingomonas sp.
CGCCGCCAGCGTTTCCACCCCGACCGGCCCGCCACGATAGATATCCGCGATCATCGTCAGATAGCGCCGGTCCATCGCGTCGAGCCCAAGCGCGTCGACCTCCAGCCGGTTGAGCGCGCGATCGGCCACCGTCGCGTCCACCACCGCCGCGCCGGCGACATTCGCGAAGTCGCGCACCCGGCGCAGCAACCGCCCCGCGATTCGCGGCGTTCCCCGCGCGCGCCGGGCGATCTCCGCCGCGCCGTCCGCCGCGATGCCGAGATCGAGCAGCCGCGCGGCCCGGGTCACCACCTGCCGCAATTCCTCGACACTGTAGAATTGCAGCCGCACCGGAATGCCGAAGCGATCCCGCAGCGGTGTCGTCAGCAGGCCCTGCCGCGTCGTCGCTCCGACCAACGTGAAGCGCGGCAGGTCGATACGGACGCTGCGCGCCGATGGCCCCTCGCCGATCATCAGGTCGAGCGCACGATCCTCCATCGCGGGATACAGAACCTCTTCGACCGCTGGTTGCAGGCGGTGGATCTCATCGATGAAGAGGACGTCACCATCCTCCAGATTCGTCAGCAAGGCGGCAAGGTCGCCCGACTTGGCGATCACCGGGCCGGAGGTGGCGCGAAAACCGACCCCCATTTCGCGTGCGATGATCTGCGCCAGCGTCGTCTTGCCCAGCCCCGGCGGGCCGAAGAACAGCACGTGATCGAGCGCGTCGCCGCGCGCCTTCGCCGCCTGGATGAACACCCGCAGGTTCTCGCGTGCCGCCTGCTGCCCGACGAATTCGTCGAGATGACGCGGGCGCAGCGCGGCATCCACGTCCTCCGGGCGACGGGCAGCGGTTATCAGGCGATCATCGTCAGCGTCGGTCACGCTTCGTTCCGTAGCGCGGCGGAACGCTTATCGGAAGCTCCCTGGCGGAGATCGTCGCGCAAAGCGGGCGGAGTCACCCCAGCCGGTCGATCACCCGTCCCTTGCCCATGGGATCATGCTGCGCCCGCAATTTGACGAGCATCGCGTCGAAACGGTCGAGCTGTTCGCCGACCGTGCGTACCGGCGCGTCGGCGACCGCAGGGGCGCGCTCCGGCAGCGTCGGGATTGCGGGCCCGTTCGTACGAAGGGGATTGATGCTCGACATTGATACTCCTCGAGGCTGCCATCGCAACGCGACAGCCGCCCAAACCTCCCCATGCCGGAAAGGCCTAAGGTAAGAATTGGCTAACCAAATCCCACGGGGCGCCAATATCTCCTCCGATCGTCTCCGATCGATGTCGCTTTGTCGCAGCGCAGCAACAGTCGTGTCACCGCGCCGCTTTTTTCAGCGCGAGGCGTACCAGCGTGTCCAGCGTCGCGCCGGGGCCGACATCGTCCTCCGCCGCCGCCACCGCCGCGCTGGCTTCGGCCGGCCGGAAACCGAGGTTCAGCAACGCCGATACCGCATCCGCCCCCGCGCCCGCCGGCACCACGTGCGCCGCCGCGGCGGGGCCGAGCGCCACACCGCCGACCTTGTCCTTCAGCTCGCGCACGATCCGTTCCGCCAGTTTCGGCCCGACGCCGTTGGCGCGCGCCACCGTCGCCTTGTCCTGCGCCATCACCGCCCGCGACAGATCGGCGGGCTCCAGCGTCGACAGGATCGCCAACGCCACGCGCGCGCCGACCCCCTGCACCGCTGTCAACAGGCGGAACCAGTCACGCTCGGCGGCGGTGGCGAAACCGACCAGCCGGAGGAAATCCTCCCCCACCAGCAATTCGGTGAACAACGTGGTCGCCTCGCCCACCGGCCCGATCGCCGCGAGCGTGCGCGACGATGCACCGACCAGATAGCCGACGCCGCCGACATCGATCACCGCATGATCGGTTCCCGTCGCGTCCAGCCGGCCCTTCAGATGCGCGATCATGCCGTTCCTTCCCTGCGCCGCGCGGTCGCCCGCTGGCTTGCGACGTGATGGGCGTGGCAGACAGCCACCGCCAGCGCATCGGCCGCATCGGGCCCGGCCAGCTTCACCCCCGGCAGCAGCACCGCCATCATCGCCTGAATCTGGCGCTTCTCCGCGCCGCCGGTGCCCACGACCGCCTTCTTGACCGTCGAGGGATGATATTCCCCGATCGTCAGCCCCGCGCCGCTCGCCGCCAGCAGCACGACGCCGCGCGCCTGGCCCAGTTTCAACGTCGACTGCGCATTGGTGTTGCCGAGCACTTCCTCGACCGCCGCCTCATCGGGCCGCTCGGCGCGCAGCACGTCGATCAGCGCGGCATACAGGTTGGCGAGCCGCCGTGGCAGCGGCATCGACGGATCGGTGCGGATCTGCCCGTTGGCGACATGGCTGAGCCGGTTGCCCTCCGCACGGATCACCCCCCAACCCGTCGTACCCAGGCCGGGATCGAGGCCGAGGATGATCATCCCGCTCCGTTGCCGACCGGACGGGGGACGGAGACGGCGTCGAGCGTGCCCGGCATCTGGCGCACGAACCAGACCATCACCCCAGCTTCGCCATCACCTCGTCGGACACCTCGTAATTCCCCCACACCGTCTGCACGTCGTCATCGTCGTCCAGCGCGTCGATCAGCTTGAAGAGCGTCGCGGCGTCATCCTCGTTGACCTCGACCATCGTCTGCGGGCGCCACGCCAGCTTCGCGCCCTCGGATTCGCCCAGCACCGGTTCCAGCGCCTTGGCGACCTCGTGCAGGTCACCCTGCGCCGTCCAGATCTCATGGCCGTCGTCGGACGAGGCGACATCCTCGGCCCCCGCCTCCAGCGCCGCCTCGAACACCTTTTCGGCGTCGCCGACGGTGGCGGGATAGGTGATCAGCCCCATCCGGTCGAAGCCATGGCTGACCGAGCCCGATGCGCCGAGATTGCCGCCGTTCTTGCTGACCGCGGTGCGCACGTTCGTCGCGGTGCGGTTGCGATTGTCGGTCAGCGCCTCGATGATCAGCGACACGCCGCCGGGGCCGAAGCCCTCGTAGCGGATTTCCTCGTAGCTTTCGGTATCGCCCTTGGTCGCCTTGTCGATCGAACGCTGGATATTGTCCTTCGGCATCGACTGCGCCTTGGCGGCGTTGATCGCGGCGCGCAGGCGCGGGTTCATGTCGGGATCGGGCAGACCCATCTTCGCCGCCACGGTGATTTCGCGGCTGAGCTTGGAGAACATGCTGGAGCGCTTCTTATCCTGCGCGCCCTTGCGGTGCATGATATTCTTGAACTTGGAATGGCCTGCCATGATCGCCTCTGAGGGGTAATCGGATGGCCTTATCGCGGGCGGGCGCAGGATGCCAGTCCGGGGGTTGCCCCGACTCCCCCCGATCAGGCAAAGGCGGCGGCATCATGACAGTCAGCGTGGACATGGGCACCGATACGTCGGGCGCGCCCGTGACGATGGATCTCGAGGAATTGCTGGCCACCCGATTGCTCGTTCAGGGCAATTCGGGCTCTGGCAAGTCGCACCTGCTGCGCCGGCTGCTCGAACGGTCGGCGGGTCAGGTGCAGCAGGTCGTCATCGATCCCGAGGGCGATTTCGTTACCCTGTCCGAGCGGTACGGCCATGTCGTGATCGAGGGCGCCGATTATGCCGAGCGCGAGATCGCGCGCATCGCCGCCCGCCTGCGCGAACACCGCGCCAGCGTCGTGCTCAGCCTCGAAGGGCTGGAGGCGGAGGGGCAGATGCGCTGCGCCGCCGGCTTCCTGAATGCGCTGTTCGATGCACCGCGCGAGCATTGGTATCCCGCGCTGGTGGTAGTCGAC
>NZ_JBELIE010000053.1:0-19373 GCF_042091075.1 Sphingomonas sp.
GCTGTTCAACGCGATCGGTGCTGCCTGCACCTCGCGCACGCGATACGTGGTGCCCGCCGTCGGAAAGGCGAGCGCATCGATTTCGTCGAACAACAGGTCGGCCGCGCGTTTCAGTTCGGCGAGGCGATATTGGCCGCGGAACAGGGTGACCGCATCGATTGCCGCGCCGGGCGCGACGATCGCGCGGACGTTGGGGTCGATCGCGTCAGGTGCGCGTTGCAGTAACGCCTCGATCGCGGCGGTACGCTCCGCCACCCAGGGGCCACCATACAGCAGTTGCGCCGCCTCCTGGAACGGGGTGATGTTGATCTCGACGATCGTCGCGCTCGCCGCCAGAGCGTCGATCGCGCGATCGTAAAGCCGGGCCGATGCCGCGTCGCCGAACCATTGCCGCTGATCGCGGCGTGGCACGCCGATGCGCGACACCGTCATGGCGCAGTGCGCCAATGGCTTGGAGAAGGGATCGGCCGGATCGAAATCCGCAAGTACGGTGTCGATCAGCCGAGCGCCCGCGGTATCGTTGGTGAACACCGTGATACAGTCGAGCGTGCGGCAGGCGGGGACCAGCCCGCGCGTGCTCCAGCGTCCCTTGGTCGGTTTCAGCCCGATCAGATGGTTGAACGCGGCCGGCACGCGGCCCGATCCGGCGGTGTCCGTGCCAAGCGCGAAGGCGACCAGCCCCGCCGCGACCGCCACCGCCGATCCCGAGCTTGACCCGCCGCTGACATAGTCGCGGTGATAGGCGTTGCGCGGGATGCCATAGGGGCTGCGCGTGCCGACCAGCCCGGTGGCGAACTGGTCGAGATTGGTCTTGCCGACACAAAGCGCGCCGGCCGCGAGCAGCCGCTCGACCACCGTCGCGGATCGATCGGGCCGATAGCTGAAGGCGGGGCAGGCGGCGGTGGTGTCCAGCCCGGCGACGTCGATATTGTCCTTCACCGCGAAGGGCACGCCCGCGAGCGGCAGCGTTTCGCCGGCGGCGAGCCGGGCATCGATCGCGCAGGCGGCATCGAGCAGCGCGTCGGGCGCGACGCGGCTGATCCACAGTTGCGGCTGGATCGCATCGTAGCGGGTCAGCCGGCCGAGCACGTCCCTCGCCACGGCTTCGGCGCTGGTCGTCCCGTTCGTCACCGCGGCGGCGAGCGATGCGACCTGCCATCGTTCGAGCGCCATCATGCGTGTGCTCGCAGCGCGAGCAGCGGCGACCCGGGTTGCAACGGCTGCCGCTCCTCGATGTAAAGCGCCGCCACCGTGCCGGCGCTGGGGCTTTCCACCGGGCATTCCATTTTCATCGCCTCGATTACCGCGATCGTTTCACCCGCTTCCACCCGGTCCCCGGCGGCGACGAGCAACTTCCACACGCTGCCGCCGAATGGCGCCTCGATCACCTCGGCACCGTCAGGCACGTCGATCGCGGCAGCGGATGGCGCGTCCTCGGCGGTCAGATCGGCGACACGGTCGAATTCGCCGCGCCGCTGCCAGTCCGCCCGTTCGGCATCGAACGCCGCGCGGCGCCGCGCCTCGAACGCGGCGATGTCGGCGGCATGTTCGGCCAGGAAGGCGCGATAGTCGGCAAGTCGGAATTCGGAGGGTTCGATCCGCACCGATCGCCGCCCGCTCGGCACGTCACGGCGCCAGGCGGCCAACTCAACGGCGCTGACCGGATAGAAGCGGATCTGGTCGAAGAAGCGCAGCAGCCACGGCTTCCCCTCGATAAAGGCGGCGGTCTGGCGATAGGTGTTCCACACCTGCACCGTGCGACCGAACAGCTGGTAGCCGCCCGGCCCTTCCATGCCGTAGATGCACATATAGGCGCCGCCGATCCCGACGACATTGGGCGGGGTCCAGGTGCGGGCGGGATTGTATTTGGTGGTGACGAGGCGATGACGCGGGTCGATCGGGGTCGCCACCGGCGCACCGAGATAGACGTCGCCCAGCCCCATGACGAGGTAATTGGCGTCGAAGACCACCGACTCCACCGCCGCCGCATCGGGCAGGCCGTTGATGCGACGGATGAACTCGATATTATCGGGGCACCATGGCGCATCGTCGCGCACCGCGCCGATGTATTTCTCGATCGTCTCTATCGTCGCCGGATCCCGCCAGCTGAGTGGCATATGCACGATGCGCGAGGGGATGGTGAAGTCCGCCAGATCGCCCAGCCGGTCCTCCGCCTCGATCAACAGGGTGAGCGCGGCGCGCTGATCCAGCGCGCGGCCGTCGACATGCACCTGCAGCGAACGGATACCGGGAACCACGTCGACGATGCCGTCCGGCGCCATCCGCTCCAGCTCGGTCATCAGCGCATGCACCCTGATGCGCAGTTCCAGGTCGAGCACGATCGGGCCATATTCAACCAGGATGTTGCGATCGCCCTGTTGCCGATAGACGGTGCGCGGGCGTCCGGCCTTCGCCGGCAGGTCCGCCAGGATCGGTGACAATGTCGCGATCGGCCGGGCCGGTGCCGCCTCCGCCGGCATGCCGCGCGCAAGGAAGCGCTGCTGCAGCGTATCCGCCATCGTCGCATCGTCGATGTTGACGGGCACGAACCGCAGGCGATCGCCCGGCATCAGTTGGCCGATCTTCCAGCGATCCGCCGCGATGACCACGAACGGGCACACGAAACCGCCCAGCGACGGGCCGTCGGGGCCCAGGATGATCGGCATGTCGCCGGTAAAATCGACCGCGCCGATCGCATAGGGATTGTCGTGGATGTTCGACGGGTGAAGCCCCGCCTCGCCACCGTCCGCGCGCGCCCAATGCGGTTTCGGCCCGACCAGCCGCACCCCGGTGCGGTTACTGTTGTAATGCACCTGCCATTCGGCCGCGACGATCGTGGCAATATCGTCGTCGGTGAAGAAATCGGGTGCGCCGTGCGGGCCGTACAGGACGCGCAGCGCCCATTCGTTCGACAGCGGGGGCAGGGGCGCGTCGGCCAGCGCGCGTCCGACCGGGGCATCTCCGAAGTGGAGCGTGTCGCCTGCCAGCAGTCGGCGCGCGGCATGGCCACCGAACTGCCCCAGCTCGAACGTGCTGCGGCTGCCGAGATACGGCGCTATGTCCAGCCCCCCGGCGAACAGGATATAGCCGCGCATGCCGCCCGCGGTGGCACGCCCCAGCGCGAGCGTCTGCCCCGCCGCCACATCGACCGCCACCCCGCGCGGCACCGCCTGGCCGTCGAGCCTCGCACCGAAATCCGCACCCGTCAGGCATATCCGGGTCGGCGCGGCGAAGGCCAGCGTCGGCCCGGTCATCGTGACTTCCAGGCCGGCGGTGCCCTCGTCATTGCCCAGCAGACGGTTACCCAGCCGGAAGGACTGATCGTCGAACGGGCCCGACGGGGGCACGCCGACCGCCCACATTGCCTGCCGCCCCGGCCAGTCCTGCACCGTCGTCGCGGTCCCACCACTGACGACGCGGAAGGCGCGCGGGTGATAGGCGATATCGGCCAGGGCGCGGGTCGATACCTCGCCGCTGGTGAAGGCCGGCGCGCGCACGACATCGCGCAACCAGCGCACGTTCGTCTCGATCCCGTCGATCCGGGTGGCGTCCAGTGCCGCCTGCATCGCGGCGACCGCCGCCGCGCGGGTGGGGGCGTGGACGATCAGCTTCGCCAGCATCGGATCATACCATGCGCTGACCTCGCTGCCGGCCATGCACCAGGTTTCGACCCGCGCGTCCGCCGGGAAGGTCACCGCGGTCAACGTTCCCGAGGTGGGCCGGTAATCCAGGGCGGGATCCTCGGCATACAGCCTGACCTGCACGGCGTGGCCGCTCGGCTCGGCGGGCGCGGTATCGAGGAACGAGAAATCACCCGCACCGCCCCGGATCATCCACTCGACCAGGTCGATGCGCATCACCTCTTCGGTGACGCCATGTTCGACCTGCAAGCGGGTATTCATTTCGAGGAAGAAGAAGTCCTCGCGCTCGGCGTCGTAGAGGAACTCGACCGTCCCGGCGGAGCGATAGCGCGCCGCCGCGCCGAGCCGGATCGCCGCATCGAACAGCGCGGACCGGACGTGCGCTGGCAGCAAGGGGGCGGGCGCCTCCTCCACCACCTTCTGGTTGCGGCGTTGCAGCGAACAATCGCGTTCGCCGAGCGCGACGATGCGACCGTCGCCGTCGCCGAAAATCTGTACCTCGATATGACGCGCCCGCCGGACATAGCGTTCGAGGAAAACGCCGGCGTCGCCGAAACTACCCAGGCCCTGACGCGCGACCGCGGCGAAGCTGTCGCGCACGGCATCCTCGTCCTCGCACACGCGCATGCCGATGCCACCGCCGCCCGCAGTCGCCTTCAGGATGACCGGGAAGCCGATCCCGGCCGCGGCGGCCGCGGCCTCGTCCGCATCGGTCAACAGGTCGGTACCCGGGGCGAGCGGCACATTATGCGCTGCCGCCAGTGCGCGCGCGCTGTGCTTCAGCCCGAAGGTGCGGATATTGTCCGGGGTCGGCCCGATGAAGATCACGCCGGCCGCGGCGCACGCTTCGGCGAATTCGACGTTCTCGGCCAGAAAGCCATAACCCGGATGGATCGCGTCCGCCCCCGTCGCCGCCGCCGCATCGAGGATCGCGGCGATGTTGAGGTAGCTGTCGGCTGGCCGCGCCGGGCCGATACATATTGCCTCATCGGCTTCTGCGACGTGCAGCGATCCTTCGTCGGCCTCCGAATAGACCGCGACGGAACGAAGCCCCATCCGCCGGAGCGTGCGGATGATCCGGGTCGCGATCGCACCGCGATTGGCGATCAGGACGGTGCGCACCGTCATGCCGCGACGATCATGCGCACGGGGGTGGGGTCAAAGCCATTGCAGGGATTGTTGATCTGCGGACAATTCGACACGACGACGATCACGTCCATTTCCGCGCGAAGATCGACCGTCAGCCCCGGCGCCGACATGCCATCGACGATGCCCAGCGCGCCGTCCGGCTCCACCGGCACGTTCATGAAGAAGTTGATATTGGACACGATGTCACGCTTGCCGCGCCCTTCGAGCAGATTCGCCTCAAGGAAGTTCTCGACACAGGCGTGCTGCGCCTTGGTGTGATGACCATAGCGCAACGTATTGGATTCACACGAACAGGCCCCGCCGATCGTATCGTGATAGGCGATCGCGCTGGCAGTGATCGTCATCATCGCGCGCCCCTCGTTGGAGCGCAGTACGGTGCCCTGGCGCAGAAACAGATTGCCCTGCGCCGCGATCGTGTCTTGCGCGCTATAGCGTTCCGCGTCGTCGGCGGCGGCATAGAGCAGGAAGTCGACCGCCTGATTTCCTTCCAGATCGACGATGCGCAGGGTTTGCCCCGCGTCGACATGGTGCAGCCATGGCGCGCGGGCGGGGACGACGACATCGTGGACGATGCGCCCGGGCAGCCCGGACAGATGCGGATCGACGCTCATCGCGCGATGCTCCCCTTTAAAAACGGAAATAATCGTCGACGTTCGCGAAGGCGCGCGCGCCCTCCGGCGTCGCGGTGCGGATCGGATCGTCCTGGCCCGCGATCGCGCCGCGCCAAGCGGTCGCGCGCAACGGCGTGACGCTCCACGATGGCCGGGGATCCAGCACGTGCGGGCAATTGGCGAGGACGACGATCACATTCATCTCCGCGCGCAGCTCGACGTGGCGGCCCGCCGCGAATGGCCCCACCTGTGGGGTGACCGCGCCGTCCGCCTCGATCCGGGTGCCCTTGAACAGCGTCACGCACGGATGGACGTCGCGGCGCCCCAGCCCGTGTTTGGCGACACCCAGCAGGAAGCGGTCACGCGCATTGGGATACGTGCCGCTGTTCGCGCCATCGCCATATCGCGCGGCGTTGCTGGCAGCGGTCGACGGGCCGCAAAACGTGTCGTGGGTCTGCGCGTCATCGGCGACGATGCTCATCAGGACGCGTCCCATGTCCGACAGCAGCAGCTTTCCCGCGCCCAGATAGGCGTTCCACTGTACCTTCACGGTATCGGCGACGTTGAGCCGTTCGGTCGGCATATCGGCGTTGAACACCAGCATTGCGGCGCAGGCGTCGCCGTGCACGTCGATCAGCCGCAGTCGCGTGCCACGTGCCAGCCGGCGAGTAGCATAGCCGCCGGCCGCGATCGTTTCCTCCCACACCAGATCGGCGGGATCCACGCTCGGTGGCAGATCGTCCGCGCGCGGCGGCAGCACCGGCATCGCATCCACGACGGTGCCCGCCATCGCGCGGGCATGGTCGCGCGCGGCATGGGGATTGGCGAGGGCGGTGCTCATGCGGCGGCTCCCTGATTGTCGCCGGCCCTATTGCCTTCCTGCTCATGCAGTGGCGGCAGCAGCGAGGTGGTCGTCACGAGCTGCAGCTGCTGTACCCCGCGGACCCGGCGCAGCGCGTCGCACAGCGATTTCAGCCGCACCGACGGGCCTTGGACCAGCAGTACCTCGAGCGACTGATCGTCCTCCAGGAAGACATGCTGGGAGGAGATCACCTCCTTGAGATAATCGGCCTGCATCTGCGCGAGCTGATGCCGCACCCGGCCGCGATCGCCGCGATAGACCAGCGTGATCGTCCCCGCGAGCATCTTGTCGGGATGAGTGAACGCTTCGTGTTCGGCGAGCGCATGGCGGATCAGTTCGGCGATCAGCCGCGAACGCGACGGCAGGTCGCGTTCTTCCACCATCACGTCCAGCTGGCGGAACAGTTCGGCGGGCAGGCTCATGCTCAGCCGTGCGAGCGTCGTGGAATCGGTGGTCATGCCTGACCCTCCCAATTATTACCTAAATCGTCAATCGTAATAATATTCGGTGCCTTCTCGGGTTCGTCGCCCGTCAGCGGCGGGCGGCGGGTGATCGGCAGATCGTATACCGCCGTCGCCCCGAAGCGGTGCGGCGCGTGGGGGTCGTGACGGCGCTTGTCGAGCGCCAGCACGCGGGTACCCAGCGAAAAGGCTTCGCGCAGGTCGTGCGTCACCATGATGATCGTGAGCTGGTAGTCACGCCAAAGCCGGGTGATCAGCGCGTGCATATCGGCGCGGATGCCGGGATCGAGCGCCCCGAACGGCTCGTCGAGCAACAAGATACGGGGACGCTTGATGAGCGCCTGCGCGATCGCCAGCCGCTGCTGCATCCCGCCTGACATCTGCGCCGGCATCAGGTGCAGGCTGTCGCCCAGGCCGACCGCCTCCAGCATCGCGATCGCCTCCTGCTCGGCCGCGCGGCGACGCGCGCCGAACAGCCGGGCGGTCAACGGGGCCTGCGCGCATTCCAGCCCGAAAACGGTGTTGCGCAGTACCGACAGGTGCGGAAACACCGAGTAACGCTGGAAAACGACGCCGCGATCGGGGCCGCATTCGGGGGTCAGTGGCTGATCGTCGAGCAGCAGGCGCCCGCGTGTCGGCGCCTCCTGGCCCAGCACAAGCCGCAACAGGCTGCTCTTGCCGGCACCTGACGGCCCGATGATCGATACGAAGGATCCCGCCGCAATATCGAGATTGACGCGCTCCAGGACGATCTTGTCGCCATATTCGACCCATATGTCGCGCAGGCTCAGGATCGTGCTCATCGCGCGCCGCCATGCGCCCAGGGGAACAGCCGCTCGCTGAGCAGCGTCAAGGCGCTGTCCATCACGATCGCCAGCAGCGCGATCCACGCGACATAGGGGATGATGACGTCCATCGCGAGGTAACGGCGCACCAGGAAGATACGGTAGCCGAGCCCTACATCGGCGGCGATCGCCTCCGCCGAGATCAGGAACACCCAGGCGGGACCGAGCGACAGTCGCAGCGCGTGGAACAGGCGAGGCAGGGCCTGCGGCAGTGCGACGCGGATCATGATCTGCCAGCTGGAAGCGCCAAGTGTCTGCGCCTTCAGGATTTGTTCGCGCGGCAGCGCGGCCACATGTGCGGCGATATCACGCACCATCACCGGCGTGATGCCGATCACGATCAGCGCCACCTTCGCGGTCTCTCCCAGCCCCAGTGCGATAAACAGCATCGGCAGCAGCGCGATCGGCGGGATCACCGCGATTCCCGTCACCAGCGGGCCGAAGGTTGCGCGCACGGGCGGCAGAACGCCCAGCACCAGCCCCACGAGCAAGGCGGCCGCGGTGGCGATCCCCAGGCCCAGCCCGAGCCGCTGCAGGCTGGCGAGCGTATCGGCCCAGAAGATCAATCGCCCGGAGAGGGGATCGGGCTGGGATATCAACGTCGCGATCGCGCGCACCATCGCGTCGGGCAGAGGCAGGATCTTGTCGTTCGGATCCACCGCGTGGCGCTGCGCCGCCACGACCAGATAGAGCAGCACCAGCACCAGCACCGGCAGCGCGCCCAGCGCGAAGCGATTGCTCCGTCGCACGTGGCGATTGACCCAGCGCATCGTCAGGCGACGACCGGGGTGGCGGAAAGGGGCATGACGGCCGCGTTCACAGCTTCTTGCCGGCGGCGAGCTTCATGTAGCTGTCGTCGAAGCGCAGCGTGATATGTCCCGCGTCGCCCAGCGTGCGCTGACCGGGGAAGGCGATGCCGACCGCGTCGGCGGAGGCCGCACCCTTGAACAGCCCGCGCGAGAAGCTGAAATCGCGCACGCGCGTCATCGTCGTCACGAGCGCGGGTGCGTCGGTCGCGGCGACCGCCGCCGCGGGGTCATCGTAGAGATGGGTCGTGGCCAGTTGCTGCTCGAATGTCGCCGCGTCGGTGCCGGCCAGTTTCGCCATTGCGGCGCGCGCAGCCTGTCCTTGCGCATCGGGACGCTTCATCAGCGCGACGGTTTCGTACCAGATCCCGGTCAGCGCCTTGCCCAGATTGGGGTTCGCCTTCAGCGTCGCGGTGTCCACCACCAACAGGTCGAGGATTTCGCCGGGAATGCTGGCGGAACTGAACACCTGCTTCACGCCGGGCTGTGCCTTCATCACCGACAATTGCGGGTTCCACGCCACGGCCGCGGTGACGTCGGGGCTGGCGAAGGCGCCGACGATATCCGCGTCCGAGGTGTTGACCGTGCGCACGTCGCTGGGTTTCATCCCGATCGTGTCGAGGCCGCGCGCGAGCAGATAGTGCGACACCGACAATTCGACCAGATAGACCTGCCGACCGCGAATCGCCGCCAGCGTATCCGCACCTTTCAGTAAGATTCCGTCGTTGCCGTTCGAATAGTCGCCGACGATGATTGCGCTGGTATCCTTGCCGCCGGCGGCGGGGATCGTCAGCGCGTCCATATTTGTTACCGTGACGCCGTCGAACTTTCCGGCGTTGTACTGATTCACTGACTCGACATAGTCGTTGACCTGCACGATGTTGATCTTGATGCCGTATTTGTCGGACCATTTCTTCACGATTCCGGCCTGCTGGGCATAGGGCCAGGGCATCCAGCCGGCGTAGATCGACCAGCCGATAGTAAAGTCATGCCGGGGCGGGGGAGGACCTTTCGATCCCGACGAACAGGATGCCAGGAATAGCGCCGCGGCGATCGCCGCCGTCCTGCCCGCCGTTCCAGCCAACGTGCCGATCATCTTCCGCATGAGTCGGTCCCCTTTCGCAGTGCAGCATCACCACGATGCAAACTTCTGTCCACCAAAAAATATTACGGACCAAAAAAAGGGTAATAACGCCTGGCGGTGTCCGGACGGTCGCCCGGCGGGGACGAAAAACAGGAATTTCGGCGCCTTGTTATTACGTTGAGTCCGAAACGGCACCGAAAATATTACGCTTGACGATGTTGGTAATATCCATACCGTAGCGTGGGTCGACCCCGTTCAAGCGGGGCGGCAGGTGGGCCGACACACCGGCGAATCGCCGGCGTCGACACGAGTGAATATGTGTCAGCGACCGATGTCGCGGGCCGCTCGAGAGAGCGGTTTGCGAGACGATGACCCACGTCATCGATCCCTCTGGTCCTGGCGCATTCCCCGCGTCGAACACGGTTCGCCATCGTGACGACGATAACGTCGCACCGCAGGGAGAAACGGGACGCCGGCTCGAACCGCGCGCCTGCGAGGGGAGAGGAGCCGACGACGACAGGCTGTTGAGCAAGGGGGTCGACGTGGCTGGACATTCGTTTCGAACAATATTGCTGAGCGCTACTTTCCTGTGCGGTGTCGGCGCGATCCCGGCCCATGCGCAGGATGCGCCGGCCCAACGTTCCGCCGGCGAGGAGGGGGACGAGATCATCGTCACCGCGACCCGTCGGGAAACCACGCTGCAGGACGCGCCGATCAACATCAGCGCGATCGGTGCCGAACAATTGTCGCGTCAGCGGCTCGACGACATCCGCTCGCTGGCGGCCTTCACGCCGGGGCTGACGGTGACGGATACGGGGCCACAGTCGACGGGCAACATCATCCTGCGCGGTATCTCCTCCGCCGATACCGGCAACGGATCGAATTATCAGAGCGCGCTCGGCGTCTATCTGGGTGAAGTGCCGCTCTACCTCGATTTCAAGCTGATCGACATGGCGCGGGTCGAGGTGCTGCAAGGGCCGCAGGGTACGCTCTATGGCTTGGGCACGTTGTCGGGGGCGATCCGCTACATCCCCAATCGTCCGACGACCGACAAGATCTCGCTCGACTATCACGTGCGCGCATTCGGTGTGGCGCACAGCGGCAATCCCGGCATCAACGGCGACGGCGCGCTGAACTTGCCGATCGTGGAAGATCACATCGCGTTCCGGACGACGGTGGGCTATTACAACAATCCCGGCTTCATCGACTATCCCTATCTGCTGAAGACGCCCGGCGTCTCGGATCCACAGCCGGTGCGTGGCACCAGCGCGGCGCAGGGATCGTTCGGCAGCGCGGCGGATCGCGCGGCGAATTTCTATCGTCGCAACGATGCCAATGATGAAGTGACGTTCACGACGCGCAACCAATTGCTGCTGCAGGCCAATGCCGATCTGAAATTGTACCTGACCTATGCGCATCAGGAAACGTCGACGAATGGGCGGCAGGCGACCGGCGCGGGGGTATTGGGAACCGGGCCGTATGAGGCGCCGTGGCGCTATCTGGAACCGGTCAACCGCAAGGCGGACCTGTACGCCGCAGAATTCAACATCGGCCTGGGGTTCGCCGAAGTGGTCGCCACGGCGGCGCTGACCAACCAGACGATTCGCTCGCAATACGACAACACCGACCTGTTGCTTGACCTGGACTATGGCTACGAAGCCTTTCCGGCGTTTTCCTCTTACAATCAGTCGACCAACCAATATCGCCAGTTCAACGGCGAGGTGCGGGTGGTATCCACGCATGGTGGACCGTTCAGCTGGGTGATCGGCGGTTTCTACAACAATTTGCGCAATCGGTCGCAGTATCGCGAATACGTGCCAGGTTATCCGGAATTCGCCGGGATCTACCGGCCCGACAATCTCGAATATATGTCGTTCGTCAACACCCGCACCAAGGAAAAGGCGATCTATGGCGAGGGCACGCTGCATATCACCGATGCCTGGCAAGTAACTGGCGGCCTGCGCTATTTCGAATATTCCGCGTTTGCGGAGGGCGGCACCGATACGCCCTTGTTCAGTAAATACACGCCCTATCCGTTGGTGGTGTTCGCGCCGCAACGAATCAAGAGCGGCGAGACCAGCGCGAATGGCACGGTGTGGAAGGCGAATACGTCATACAAGTTCAGCGACGATTTGTTGGTCTACGGTACGTATAGTACCGGCTATCGCACGGGCAACGTCAATCGTGTCGCGCCATGTATCCTGCCGCTGAACACGAGCGTGCAGAATGTTTGTGCGCTGCCCAACGAGCTGTTCTATAGCCCGGACAAAACCCGTAATGCGGAAATCGGGGTGCGCGCGGCACTGTTCCAGCGACGTCTGCAGCTGACCGCTTCGGCGTTCCACATCGATTGGAAGGGCATTCAGGTGCCAAGCCAGACGGTCAATGGCGCGGTCGGCATTACCGTCAACGGCAATAACGCGCGGTCGCAGGGGTTCGACGTCAGCGCATTGTTGCGTGTCATCCCACGGCTTACGCTGCAGGGAACCTATTCCTATGTCGACGCGAAGTTGACGGGGGATGCGCCGGGGATCGTCGTCACGCAGGGGCAGACGGTCGACGCCTTTGCCGGTGATCGCCTGCCGGGTTCGGCGAAACATACTGCCAGCGGACAGGTCACCTATACCCAGCCGCTCGACAATGGTGCCTCGATCGAGGCGAACTGGGCGACGACCTATATCGGGGATATCTATTCGCGCGTCGGCCTGCGGGGCAATGGTGAGGTGATCCCCGGCTATGTCACGCATCGCGCCGCGCTGACCTATCGGACCGACAGGTTCGATATCGGCGTCTTCGCCGATAATATCTTCGACAAATATGCGATCACCTCGATCACCAACGATCTCGGCTCGTACAATCAGACACGCACCGGAGTGATCGAGCGTTACTATGCCCAGAGCGTTCTGACCCCGCGCAGGATCGGAGCCGACTTCCGGGTTCGCTTCTGATGCCGCCGGGTTAGTGAAAGCGCTGGGGCGCTGGCCGATCTGATACGGTGCCGTTCGGGCATTGGCCCCGCCGGCACCGCATCAGCGCAAGGATTGCGCCGCCAGCGCCATCGCCTCGTCCCAGGCGTGACCGTCGGCCAGCGGATGATATCGCATGCCCGGATTGCCGAATGACGCCGCATCCTCGTTGGTGAAGCTGTGATAGGCGTCGCCATAGACGATCATGCGCCAGTCCGCCTGCGCGGCCGCCATTTCGGCATGGAACCGGCCCACCTCCGCCGGTGGTACCAGCGGGTCGCGTCCGCCGGTGCAGACGAGCAGCGGCGTGCGCATCGCACCCGCCTCGGCGGGGCGGATCGTTTGCAGCAGCCCGTGAAAACTGGCGATCGCCGCCACCGCGCCACCGCCTCGCGCGAATTCGATCGCCGCCAGGCCACCGAAGCAATAGCCGAGGATGATGACACGCCCGGGCGGCAACCCGGATCCGCGTACCAGGATGTCGACGCAGTCGCCGACGCGGCGCCGCATCGCTAGCGGATCGGCCTGCCACGCCGCTACCGCCGCCTGCGCCTCCGGCCCTGCCAGATAGCGGTCGGTGCCGTGCAGATGGGGGGCGAAGGCGATATGGCCCAGCGCGGCCAGCCGGGCGCAGCGGCGACGGATATTGTCCGTCACGCCCGGCGCCTCGTGCAGCAGCAGGAACGCCGCGCCGGCCGGCCGCGCCGCCGGGCGATACCATAAGCCTTCGGGTGTCGGTTCGATGGTCGTCATCGCCGGATCCTGTTGTGGTCGAGCGTCAGGCCTGGGTGGGGTAGTCGAGATAGCCCTCGCGCCCTTGCGTGAACCATGTCGCAGGGTCCGACACGGCCAGCGGGGAACCCCGCCGGATACGCTTCGGCAGATCGGGATTGGCGATGAACCAGCGCCCGAACGCCACCGCATCGCCGACGCCCGCCGCCAGTTCCGCGGTGGCGCGTTCGGGATCGAAGTCGGCGTTGAGGATCACCGGCCCATCGAACAGCCCCCGCAATTGCGGCGCGAGCGGCGCGGTGTCCCCCACGCCGAACGTGCCCCATAGCGGCGGTTCGCGCAGCTCGAGATGCGCGATACCGATGCGTGACAGTGCCGCGACCGCAGCCGCGAACAGATCGAGGGACTGGCTGTCGACCACCCCGGCCAGCTGCCCGTTCGGGGACAGGCGCACGCCCACCCGGCCCGCCCCGATGGCGTCGGCCACGGCCTGCGTGACCTCGCACAGGAAGCGGATACGATTGGCGATGCTGCCGCCGTAGCGATCGTCGCGATGATTGCTGCCGTCGCGAAGGAATTGGTCGATCAGATAGCCGTTCGCCGCATGGATCTGCACGCCGTCGAATCCGGCGGCGATGGCGTTGCGCGCGGCCTGCGCATGATCCGCGACGATCTGCGCCACGCCTTCGATGTCGAGCGCGCGGGGCGTTTCATAGGGCGCCTTGCCATCATATAGATGCGCCTCGCCGGGCGCGGCGATCGCCGAGGGCGCCACTGGCGCCTCGCCGCCAAGGAATTGGGAATGAACGACGCGCCCCATGTGCCAGAGCTGCGCGATGATCCGCCCTCCCGCGCCGTGCACGCCATCGGTGACGCGGCGCCACCCTTCGATCTGCTCCGGCGACCACAGACCCGTGGCGTAGGGCCAGCCGAGCCCCTGTTGGGTGATGCCGATCGCCTCGCTGACGATGAGCCCGGCGCCGGCGCGCTGTGTATAATAATCGACCATCATCGCGGTCGGCAGATGGTCGCGCGTGCCGCGTGCGCGGGTCATCGGCGCCATGATGATGCGGTTCGGCAGCGTCAGTGTGCCGAGGGTGATCGGGTCGAACAGGGAGACGGTGGCGGATGTGGCAGTCGGCATGCAGACCTCTTCGGATATCAGTGGCCCGCCCTATGGCATGAATGACACATTGTAAACTATATAACACAACTCCTGGCGGAGCCGGGGCCTGGGGCGCGACTATTCGGGCGGCGCGGGACGGGCAGGGCGGGTGGGGCAGGGCGGGTGGGGCAGGATGGGCGTCCGGCGCTTGCATCGACCCCCGCATCGGCCGATGTTCCGCCCCACCTGATGGGTGGCACGGAGACGATCGCGATGGTCCGGTTGCGCGGGATGGGCATCTTTCGGGCGTCGTGCCGCGGCATCGCGTGTACGATGGCGCTGGGGGCGACCGGGGCGGCGCCGGTATGGCAACTGGCCGACCTGTCGTGGCTCGCGGGGCATTGGCTCGCATGCGGCCCGCGCGGTGAGACAGCGGAGACCTGGACCGATGATCGCGGCGGCGTCCTCCTGGGTATCAGCAAATCGGTACGGGACGGCCGGGTAAGTTGGGAATTCTCCCGGATCGACCGCACCGCTGACGGTATCGTGTTCCACGCCAGCCCGAAGGGGCAGCAGCCCGCTGCGTTCACGGCGGTGTCGATCACCAGGAACAGCGTCGTGTTCGAGAATCGTGCGCATGATTTTCCGCAGCGCGTGTCGTATCGGCGCGACGGTGATCGATTGGTGGGCCGTATCGATGGCGTGGTCGCCGGCACGCCGCGCTCGGCGGAATGGCGCTACCAGCGTGCCGCGCTCAACGCGGTCTGCCCGCCCGGCTGAGCCTTACAGGATGGCTGGCTCGCGGGGTGCCGAACCGCGCGGAAGGCCGGTCAGGGCGATCGGCGGATCAGCGCCTGTAAGGCATTGTCCAGCGCCGACAGGAAACGCGAGCGATCTTCCTTCGCGAAGGGTGGGGGGCCGCCGATGCGGTCCCCGCCCGCGCGCAGATCGCTCATGATCGCGCGCACCGCGACGGCATTGCCGATCGAGCTGCTCGTGAAGGGCTTGCCGTTGGGGGCGATCACGGTCGCGCCCGCCTTCAGGCAGCGATCGGCAAGCAGAATGTCCGCCGTGATCACCACCGACAATGCATGCGCCCGCTCGGCAATCCAGTCATCGGCGGCGTCGAAGGCGTCCGACACGACCACGCGCGTGATCATCGGGTGCGCCGGAACGCGGATGGGCGTATTGCTCACCACGGTCGTCGGGATCGTCAGGCGATAGGCGACGCGGTACACCTCCCCCTTTACCGGGCAGGCGTCGGCGTCGATCAGGATGTGCGGCTTCGCTCCCACCAACCGGGTCTTGCCATGCCCGGCGGCGCGACGGCAACGCGGAATGCGGCGAACTGACGCCGCCGGGCGCGGGGCGGTGGATCCTTCCGTGCCGCATCGTGGAGCGGCTCTGTCAGGAAAGGCGCTCTATTACGCGGTCAACGGGGCATTTGGTATCCCGTGTGGCGGCATCCCCCGGGGACGGTTGATCACGCTGCTTCCACTCGGCGGTGCGCAGGACGACATAGTCCCGCAGCAACTGCACGCGACGCGGACGAAAGCTGGTATCGCCGATCACCAGCGTCTCGATCCGTGGCACCTCGAAGGTACGGAACGCCTCGCGTAGCAGGCACCACGCCACCAGCATCAGCGTGCGCGGGCTGTATGACAGCCCAAGCGGCAGTATCTCGCGCTCGCTACGCTGCCCCCTGGCATCGCGATAGCCGATGCGGACGCTGGTCTCATCCCAGCAGGCCGTGCGCAGCAGATTCAGATCGATCGTGATCGGCGCGCGCGGTTCCACCGGGCGCCATGCTCGCATCGTCGCATGAGCCGCCTGTCGCGCCTGACGGTCGGGCAAGGTGGCGACGATCCGCGCCAGCGCGCTATGTCCGGCGGCGGTGAGCGCGGCATCGCCCAAATCGCCCAGGCTGGCGACGGCGAGCATCAATGCCTCGATTTCCAGCCGCGAAAAGCTTTGCGGCGGCAGTGCCGGGTCCTCGATGAGCGTGTAGCCATAGCCCGCCGTCCCGTCGATCAGCACGCCGCCTGCGCGCAACGTGGCGATGTCGCGATACAATTGACGTGCCGACACTTCCGTTTCGCTGGCGAGGCGTGCTGCCGTCACCGGCTTCGGCAAGCGCCGCAGCGTGTCCAGCAATCGCATCAGCCGGTCGGATCGCGCCATTCCTGCTGCCCGGAATTGTCAGGAGCGGGGTGGTACAAGGAGCGCCTCATTCGAGGCAAGGAGAGAAACGATGCCTACGCTCTATTATTCGCCGCAGTCGCGGTCGGACACGGTCGTCGCATTGGTGCGAATGCTGTCTGCCGATGTCGATCTGCGTGAGGTGACGATCGCTCGTCAGGACGGCTCGGGCCAGCGCGATCCCGCCAATCCGCATCCGGAGGGCAAGGTGCCGTATCTGACCGACGGTGACGACGCGGTGCGGGAGCGCGGCGCGATCATGCTCTACCTGACGGACAAATATACTGCCGCCGGCCTGGGCCCGCTGGCCGGAGAGCCGGGGCGCGGTGCGTATCTGTCATGGCTGTCCTATTATCAGGGCGTTATCGAGCCGCTGATCATCCTGAAATGGGCCAATGTCAGCCATCCCGCGATCGCCGCCGGGCTGCGCGATACCGACACGATGTTCGCGCGCCTGTCCGACGCGCTGAGCAAGGGGCCGTGGCTGCTGGGTGAGCGCTTCTCCGCCGCCGATATGCTGGTAAGCTCGCCATTCCTGTGGTTTAGCGAGATGCTGCCCGAGGATCAGGCGATCAAGGATTGGGTCAAGCGTTGCGGCGAGCGGATGAACGACGCCGCGGCATGACAGGGCGCCGGCGCGGACGAGTCGCCGCCTCCGCGCCGCCATCATTGCCTCCGTGTTACGATCATTTTCAATTCATTAACCTGTCATACGCGCGCCCTAGCCAGACCGGATGGGGGCGGCCCGATTCCCTGGGCCGGCAAATCGAATAACGGGGATCATCATGGCGGGTAGCGCGGGTAGCGGTTCGATCTCGTTGACGTCGAGCGGCACGGCGGTGTCGGAGACGTTCGATACGCTGGTGGCGAGCGGCGCCTCCACGACGCTGCCGGGCGGCTGGTATCTGAACGAGGGGGGCAGCGGCGCTGCCGCGAACGGGGCCTATACCGCCGGCACCGGCTCTTCGAATACCGGCGACACGTATAGCTTCGGCGCGGCGGGCAGCACTGATCGCGCGCTCGGGTCGCTGCTTAGCAGCAGCACCGTGCCGTCGTTCGGCGCGCAGTTCACCAACGATACCGGGGCGAGCATCGCCGCGCTGAACATCGCCTATCGTGGCGAGGAATGGCGGCTGGGCACGGCCGGCCGCGCCGACAAGCTGAACTTTCAGATCAGCTACGACGCCACCAGCCTGACGACCGGCACCTGGACCGATATCGACGCGCTGGATTTCTCCACCCCCAGCAGCGCCGGTTCGGCCGGCGCACGCGACGGCAATAGCGACGGCCTTTATACCGACATCAGCCACAGCTTCACGCTGGACACGGCGGTGGCCGCGGGTGGCACCTTCTGGGTGCGCTGGCTCGATGCCGATGCCAGCGGCGCCGACGACGGCCTGGCGATCGACAATTTCTCGATCACGGCGACCACCGCCAGCGGCCCCGCGCCGGTACGCCCCGGCGCGCTTGCCATCGCGGATGCGTCGGTGACGGAGGGCGACAGCGGCACGCGCGACATGGTGTTCACCGTCACCCGCAGCGGCGGGAGCGACGGCGCGGTATCGGCCAGCTATGCGATCACGCTGCCCACGGGCCAGGCGGATGCGAGCGATTTCGGCGGCACCTTCGCCAGCACCGGCACCGTCACCTTCGCCGACGGACAGACCAGTGCGGAGATTCGCATCCCGGTGCAGGGCGATACCGCGTTCGAGGGCGATGAAACCTTCACCGTCACCCTGTCCGCCCCGACCGGCGGGGTGGCGATCGACGATGGCGTCGCGACCGGCAGCATCCTGAACGACGATGCCGCCCCACCGGCTCCGCCCGCCAATGTCTTCATCAACGAAATCCATTACGACAATGCCGGGACCGACACCGGTGAAGCGATCGAGATCGCGGGCGTCTCCGGCACCGACCTCAGCGGGTATAAGCTGGTGTTGTATAACGGCAGCAACACCCCCGATGCCGCCCCCACCTATGCCTCGATCGCGCTCAGCGGCACGATCGACGACGAAGGGCAGGGCTATGGCGCGGTGGTGTTCAACCTCGCGGCGAACGGCCTGCAGAACGGCGGGGCCGACGGTATCGCGCTGATCGCCCCCGATGGCACGGTCGTCCAACTGCTCAGCTATGAAGGCGTCTTCACCGCGGCACCGGGCACCCCGGCGGCGGGAATGACCAGCACCGACATCGGCGTCAGCGAGGGTGGCAGCGATCCGATCGGCAACTCGCTGGCGCTGGCCGGCTCGGGCGCGACGGGCGAGGATTTCACCTGGCAGGGCAGCGCGCCGAGCAGTTTCGGGACGCTCAACCCCGGCCAGTCGATCATCGCCGACACCGGCACCGGGCGCATCACGGTGGCGGATGCCAGCGTGATCGAGGGCGATAACGGCGTCACCAATCTGGTCTTCACGGTGCGTCGCGCAGGGGGCCTGGGGACCGTCGCGTCGGTGGATTATGCGGTGGATCTGGACGGGTCCGCCGACGCCGCCGATCTGGGCGCGGGGGCCGTGTTGAGCGGGACGCTGACCTTTGCGGCGGGCGCACGGACCGCGACCGTCACCGTCCCGGTGCGCGGCGATACGCTGGGCGAGGGCAATGAGACGCTGTCGCTCAGCCTGTCGAACCCGGTCGGCAATATCACCATCACGCGCGGCGATGCGCTGGGCACGATCACCAACGACGATCCGATCGCTCTGTCGATCGGCCAGATCCAGGGCGAGGGGCATCGCTCGGCCTATACGGGGCAGACGGTGGCGACCACCGGGATCGTCACCGCGGTCGACAGCAACGGCTTCTATCTGCAGGCCGCCGAAGGTGACGGCAACGCGCGCACGTCCGACGCGATATTCGTCTTCACCAGCGGCGCGCCCGGCGTGCTGGTCGGGGACGCGGCTTCGGTGCGCGGCACC
>NZ_JBELIE010000231.1:0-3675 GCF_042091075.1 Sphingomonas sp.
GCGAGGATCTCAGCCAGTTGCAGCGCGCGATCCGCTGGGGCGATGGCGATGCGCTGTTCGAGCGCTTCGCCCGGACGCGCACGATCCGCCGCTCGATCGTCGATCAGGGGCAGGACGACGACGCCGCCGATTTCGGGCGCCGGCACGATTGAGCAACCCGCCGGAGCGGGTCAGTTGGTCATGCCCGGCGGCGCACGGCGCTAGTCGTTGAGCGCGTTGATCGCGGCGTGCACCCGCGCCTCGATCTCCTTGCGGGGCAGGCCGGGCGGGATCGCCGCGCCGAATCGCAGCGTCAGAATGCCCGGCGTCGGTGTGCCGTCGCGCGGTACGAACCGCCCCGAGTCGCTCGCCACCGGCACGACCGGCAACCCCAGCGCCTTGTACAGGCCGATGAACCCCGGTTTCAGCGCCGGCCGCTCGCCATGCCGCACGCGCGTGCATTCGGGGAAGATCAGTACCGACCGGCCGCTCGCGCGCACCGCCTCACCCGCGCGCAACAGATGGCGCATCGCCTTGCTGCCCGCGCCGCGATCGAGCGCCACCGCGCCATAGCGGCTGGCGATCAGTCCCCATACCGGGATGCGCAGCAATTCCTGTTTCAGCACGATCAGCGGGCCGTCGATCCGATCGACCAGCTCGAACGTCTCGAACATCGATTCATGCTTCGCGACGTAGAGCGCCGGCCCGTCGGCGAGCCTGCCCTCGACCCGCACCGCCACACCCAGGATCATCCGTGCCAGCCAGCGGTGCAGCCTGACCCAGAAATGCGCGTAGCGCACCACCGCGCGGTGACCGAACGGCAGCGACAGCGGCGCGGCAAGCACGACCGGCACCGACAGCCCGTAGAAAGCGGCGCGGAACAGCAGCGCGCGCAGCCGGCTCATGCCCCGCCCCATGCCCCCGCAACCGCGCGCCAGCCGAGCGCCACGCCGCGCAGCAGCAGTTTGTGATACTCATTGATCGCCTGCGGCAGCGTCGGAAAGCTCTGCACGCCGTCGACGGTGATCGTCACGTCGGGCCCCAGGGTGGCGCCGAGCTCCATCGCCGCGCGGCGCGCATGCCAGTTGGAGGTGACCAGCCGCACCGATCGATAGCCATGGGTACGCACCCAGGCGCTCGTTTCCTCGGCATTGCCGCGCGTATCGACCGCCTCATCGCCGAGATCGACGCAGCAGGCGATCGTCGTGGCATGCCCGGCGACCCGGGCGAGATCCCGGCGCGTCACTCCCGGCGCGGTGCCGGTCACCAGCAAGCGCCGCGCCCGGCCCGCTTCGAGCAGGTCCAGCCCGCGCGCGATCCGCCCCGCCGCGCCGGTCGGCACGACGATCGCGTCGGTGCGCAGCGCATCGTCGGCGGGACCCGGCAGCAGCAGCATGAAGGCGGCGAAGCCCAGCGCCCAGATCAGCACCACGACCGCGATGACGCGCCGGATCACGGCAATCGCCCCAACGCCTGCAGCACCGCCCGCCGCGCGACGATCGCAGCAAGCAGCACGAACACCACCGGCAGCAACGCGATCGCGACCCAGCCTTCCCGTCCGAGCGACAGGCCCGCCAGCAATTGCGATCCCGCCGCGCCGATCTGCGATCCCGCCAGCGCGACCACCAGCCATCCCGCCACACCGCCGAACAGCGCCCCCCAGCTCGCATCGCGCGCGAGGCGGCGCTGGAACAGCCGCGCCACCTGCACGTCGGTGGCGCCGAGCGCATGCATCACCTCGATCGTGGTGCGATGCGCCTCCAGTCCGGCGCGAGCGGCCAGGATCACCACCGCCGCCGTCGCCACCGCCATCAGCACCACCAGCGTCGCCGACAACACGGTGAAGCCGGTCAGCAGCCGCCCGATTGACGCCATCGCATCGCCGTGGCGATCGACCTGCGCCGCCGGCGCGATCCGCGCCAGGAGCGCCCGCACCTGCGGCAGCGCGTCGGCGCGATCCGCGAGATCGATATCGATGAGCGCGGGGATCGGCAGCTCGCCATCCCCCGCCGTATCGCCCAGCCACGGCCCCAGGATCCGCGTCAGCTCCGCACGCGGAACGACGCGCACCGCCCGCACCGCGCGCGACGCACGCAGCGCATCGACGACGCGCTGCTCGGTCGCGGCGCGCGTCGCGGCATCGGCGGTGGCGATCTGGACCGTGGCACGTCCAGCCAGCTCACGCCCCATCGCCCCCGCCGCGGCGGCGGTGGCCACCCCCGCCGCGGTGGCGAGCACCGTCAGGAACAGCATGATGGCCAGTACCCAGGCCATCGTGCGCCCCTGTCGCGCGGTATCGAGGACGCGGTGGGTAGCCTGTTTCACAGCGGCACCACCCCGTCGCCATCGCGATAGATCGCCGCCGGCGGCCTGATCGGCCGTCCTTGCCCCCGCTCGGGTGGTGGGCCATCCTGCAACCGGCCGTCGACGATCCGCAACAGCCGTGCCGCCTGCACCCGGTCGAGCAGCGCGTAATCATGGGTCGCGACGACGACGGTCGTGCCGAGACCGTTGAGCGCGGCGAACAATTGCATCAGCCGGTCGGCCATCGCCTCGTCGACGTTGCCGGTCGGCTCGTCCGCGACCAGGATCTCGGGCCGGCCGATCACCGCACGCGCGATCGCGACTCGCTGCTGCTCCCCGCCCGACAGGGTCGCGGGGCGGGCGTCGGCACGATGGTGCAACCCGACCCATGCGAGCATTTCGGTCACCGCCTCGCGCACGTCGCGCTCCAGCATCCCCGCGATGCGCAGCGGCAGCGCGACATTGTCCGCGATCGACAAATGCGGGACGAGGCGGAAATCCTGATAGACGACGCCGATCCGCCGCCGGAACCCCGGCATCCGCCCGCGCGGCAGCGTCACCACGTCGGTGCCGAACAGCCGGATGATCCCGCGCGTCGGCCGCTGCGCGAGATACAACAGCTTCAGCAGCGAGGTCTTGCCCGCGCCGCTGGCGCCGGTGAGGAAATAGAATTCGCCCGGCGACAGCGCGAAATGGAGGTCGCGCAGCACCTCGTCGCCCTGGCCGTAGCGTAATCCGACGTGTTCGAACTCGACGATACCCGCCACCCGTCCCCGACCTGCCTCCGCCCCGGCGCAGGGGCGGCCCCGGCGGCCGGCCCGTGCAAGAAGGTGATCGCCATCGCACGCGCCCCGCCGCGCTTCAAGCATCGCGAGTCGTTACTATTGGACAACAGCGACTTGCCATCAGCGCACGGTCGGTGTTTAGATTCGGTTTACGTCCAGCCGGTGCCCGCCATGATCCTCGAATGCCCCGAATGCCGCACCCGCTATCTGGTCCCCGACAGTGCGATCGGTGCCACCGGGCGCGCGGTGCGTTGCGCCAATTGCCGGCACAGTTGGTATCAGGAACCGGCGGACCTGCCCGCGCCGCCGCCGCGCGTGGTGGACGGCGACGGCGATACCGCGACGCTGGTGCGCGACAGCGCGGCCGCGACAATGGCCGCGCCTCCGCCCGTTTCGCCCGCGATCGCCGCCGCGCCCGCGCCGCTGATCGATGCTAGCGCCTATGCCGCGACGGGTGAATCGAGCAGCCCCGGCTACGATGCCTTCGCGCATCGCCCGCCGTTCCGCGCCACCCGCAACACCACGCGCATCCGTACCATCGCCAGCCTGGCGGCGGGGCTGCTGATGCTGGTGGCGATCGCGATCATCCTGTGGACCACCGCACCGG
>NZ_JBELIE010000054.1:0-19213 GCF_042091075.1 Sphingomonas sp.
GGTTCATCATCTTGAACTTGGACTTGTTCTCGCTGCCGCCGCCCTTCGCCGCCACATCGACGTGCACCTTGTCGCCCGGCACCATCTCGAGGTGCAGCACCGACGGCGTATTGTCGCGCGTGTTGCGGCGGGTGAAGGCGGGATCGGCGAGGATCGAGGCACGCAGCTTGTTCTCCGGATGGAGATAGGCGCGGCGGACGCCCTCATCGACGACCTCCTGCAACGACCGGTCGCTCTCCAGCCGGCAATTCTGGCCCCATTTCACGAAGACCGTGACGATGCCGGTATCCTGGCAGATCGGGCGATGGCCCTCCGCGCACATACGGCTGTTGGTCAGGATCTGCGCGATCGCATCCTTGGCCGCCGGCCCCTGCTCCGCCCGATAGGCCTCCCCCAGCGCGCGGATATAATCCATCGGGTGGTAGTAGCTGATGAATTGCAGCGCATCGGCCACGCTTTCGATCAGGTCGGCTTCGCGGATTACGATCGTCATGATGCGACGCTGTAGGATGTGGCGCGCGGGCGGGCAACCATCCCGGACGCCGGCGGTGCGCGACCGGAACGGTTCAGTAACCGTCGCTGGCCTATCCGACCCTCATGTCGCGCCTCCGCCCCGAACATGATCCCGTTCCGCAGCTCTCGCGCGGCATCGCCGATGCGTTGGGGCTCACACCGGCGCTGGACGATCGGCAGGACGAGGAACGCGCCGCCGCACTGCGCGAAATGGCGCTGTGCTGGCCGATCGCCGCCGCGCTGTTGCTGGCGGTCGTGCTCGGATTGATGCTCGTCACCCAGCTTGTCGTCGGTGCTGAACCGGCGATCGCGATCGGCGCGCGCGGCCTGCCCGCGCTGGTGCTGGCGCTCGGCTGCGGCGTGATGCTGTCGCCGCGGGTCACCGGACAGCCGGCCCATCGCCGCATCCTGATGATGACCGTTTCGGCCACCTGGATGGCCATCTCACTGGTGCTGCTGCTGGATTCGACCGGCACGCTGCCGGGGCAATGGGCGGCGGCGGGCCAGGCGGCCGTGATCGGCGCGATCCTGATGACGACGATCGCGTTGCAGGCGATTCGCATGGCCGCGCTCGCGTTCGTCGTCACGCTGGCGACGATGATGGTCGCCGCCGAGGGCGTCACCGCGGCGACGCTGACGATCGCAATGGTCGCGGCGCTGCAGGTGGTGGCGATCGTGCGGCTGTCGCTCGCCGATCAGCGATCGGTCGAGGAACGCTATCGCGTGCAGGCCGACCGGCGCCGCGCCCGGCTGCTGGTCGCAGCGTTCGAGGAGCAAGGGCCAGGCTGGTTCTGGCAGACCGACCGCCAGGGCAGGCTGAGCTATCTGTCGACCAAGGTGGAGCGCGAGGTCCGCGCGCTGGGCGTGGAGCCGGGCGGCGCACCGCTGACCGCGATCTTCCGCGTCGATTCGGCGCTGATGGATACCGAACGCACGCTGACCTTCCATCTGACGTCGCGCACGTCCTTCGCGGATTATTCGGTCTGCCCGGCGATGCAGGGCGCTCCTGACCGCTGGTGGTCGATCTCCGGCCGGCCGCTGCATGACGATCTGGGGCGGTTCCAGGGCTTCGTCGGATTTGGCGCGGATCTCACCGAACAGCGCCGCGCGGAAGCCGAAATCACGCGGCTGGCGCTGTTCGACAGCCTGACCGGACTCGCCAATCGTCAACGCATGCGATTGTCGCTGGACCAGACGCTCAATGCACATCGATCGCGCGGCGGGTCGACCGGACTGTTCCTGCTTGACCTCGATCGGTTCAAGGCCGTCAACGATACGCTCGGCCATCATATCGGCGACGAACTGCTCAAGCTCGTCGCCGAACGACTGCAGCGGACGATCGGCGATGCGGGGCTGGTCGGGCGGCTGGGCGGCGACGAATTTCAGGTCGTCCTGCCCGACGAGGCGAGCCGCGACCGGTTGGCCATGCTGGCGGATCGCGTCATCGCGGCGCTGTCGATGCCGTATCATATCGAAAGCGCGACGCTGTCGATCGGCTGCTCGATCGGCATCGCGGTCGCGCCGTTGCACGGCGACACCCCCGAGGCCCTGGTGCGCAACGCCGATCTCGCGCTGTACGCGGCCAAGGCGGACGGTCGCGGTGTCCACCGCTTCTATCGCGAAGAATTGCTGGAGGGCGCGCAGAACCGCAAGCGGCTGGAGGACGACCTGCGCCAGGCGCTGGGCGGCAATCAGCTGTTCCTCACCTATCAGGCGGTGGTGGCGACCGACGACGAGCGGATCGTCGGCTACGAGGCGCTGCTGCGTTGGGAGCACCCCGAACGCGGCGCGATCAGCCCGGCGGATTTCGTCCCGGTGGCCGAGGAATGCGGGCTGATCGAGACGATCGGCGAATGGGTGTTACGCACCGCCTGCGCGGAAGCGGCCACCTGGCCCGATTACGTCCGCGTCGCGGTCAACGTCTCGCCGATCCAGTTCGCCAATCCCACGCTGCCCGGTATCATCGCCAGCGCGCTGGGCGCGTCCGGCCTGGCGCCCCACCGCCTGGAGCTGGAGATCACCGAGGGCGTGTTCCTGAACGAGGATGCGTCGTCGGAACAGATGTTCCGTACCCTGAAGTCGCTCGGCGTGCGGCTGGCGCTCGACGATTTCGGCAACGGCTATTCCTCGCTGGGCTATCTGAAGAAGGCGCCGTTCGACAAGATCAAGATCGACCAGAGCTTCGTCCGCGGCGCGATCCAGCCGGGCAACCGCAATGCCGCGATCATCAAGGCGATCGTCGATCTGGCCGGTACGCTGGGGATGGAAACCACCGCCGAAGGCGTCGAGCAGCAGGACGAAATCGCGCTGATCCGCGATCTGGGGTGCAGCCATATCCAGGGCTATGTCTATGGCCGCCCGGCCCGCTCGTCGGAGGTGGGCACGCAATTGTCGGCGCATGGCGGGCGTGCGGTCCCGGTCGGCTACAAGACCAGCCGCGCGAACCGCCAGCGCATGCTGCGCTCCGCGACGCTGGTGCTGGGGGACGAGCGCGGCGAGGTGCGGATCCGTAACTTGTCGACCACCGGCGCGATGGTCGACGGCGTCGAGCTGCCCGATCAGGCGATCGGCTATCCCGTCCAGCTCGAAGTGACCGCCGGGCAGTTCGTCGCCGCGACGATCAGCTGGGTCGGGGACGGCCGCGCCGGCCTGCGTTTCGATCAGGCGATCGACATGGACGGCGTGTCCGGCGCCACGAACGGCGCGACCGCCCCGCCACCGCCGCCTCCGATCGCGTCGAACGGCCGGCGCTGATCGCGCGCGTCGTCGCGCCGGGCGGTCCGCCGGGCCACCCACGCGACGCCCAAAAATATTTTCATTTTTCGATCTCCCTCTTGCATTCGACGAACCTCGCGGAATCCCGCGCGTCGCCGCCCACCCCCGAGTCCGGCGACGAGTCCGCTACCCCCGATAGGTCCGGAAGGTGGCACTTATGCATCTTGCCTCCGTTGGTGTTCTGCCACAATCAGTAGAGGTCAGGGCCGGGGGTGGACCCAAGTGGTGGTAGGACAGACGCGACGCGAGAAGTCGTCGCAGCGGATTCGCGGTTGCCGCACGGCGCTTTCGAACCCGATTTGTTCTCATCGATCCGCCCCGGTAGAGTCGATCGGCCAGTGCCGATTCGCCTGAACAGGACAGGAACGCGGGAGCGCCGCGAGGATGGATTTCAGAGGAACGGACGGTGAGGCGATGACCACCGATACGATCGAGGCCATGGTCGGCGAAAAGACGACCGCGACCGCCCCGGAGGCGACGGCGACCAGCGGCGTGCTGAACCGGCCCTATCCGGTCGACGTCGATCACAGCCGTGACGCGCTGCTGACCGATTTTGGCAAGGAAACGCTCAAGGACCGCTATCTGCTGCCGGGCGAAAGCTTCCAGGACCTGTTCGTCCGCGTCGCCTCGGCCTATGCCGACGATGCCGCGCATGCGCAGCGCATCTACGATTATATCTCGCGCCTGTGGTTCATGCCGGCGACGCCGGTGCTGTCGAACGGCGGCACCGGTCGCGGCCTGCCGATCAGCTGCTATCTCAATTCGGTGCCCGACAGCCTCGACGGCATCGTGCGGACGTGGAACGAGAATGTCTGGCTCGCGTCGCGCGGCGGCGGGATCGGCACCTATTGGGGCAATGTGCGCGGCATCGGGGAGCCGGTCGGCCTGAACGGCAAGACCAGCGGCATCATTCCGTTCGTGCGCGTGATGGACAGCCTGACGCTGGCGATCAGCCAGGGCTCGCTGCGGCGCGGCTCCGCTGCCTGCTACCTCGATATCTCGCACCCGGAGATCGAGGAATTCCTCGAGATCCGCAAGCCGTCGGGCGACTTCAATCGCAAGGCGCTGAACCTGCACCACGGCGTGCTGATCCCCGATGCCTTCATGCAGGCGGTGCGCGACGGCGCCGAATGGGAGCTGAAGAGCCCCAAGGACCAGTCGGTGCGCGGCAAGGTGGATGCGCGCGCGCTGTTCCAGAAGCTGGTCGAGACCCGGCTCGCCACTGGCGAACCCTATATCGTCTTCGCCGATCACGTGAACAACACCATGCCCAAGCATCACCGCGATCTGGGGCTGAAGGTGTCGACGTCGAACCTGTGCAGCGAGATCACCTTGCCGACTGGGATGGACCATCTCGGCAACGAGCGTACCGCGGTCTGCTGCCTGTCGTCGCTCAACCTCGAGACGTGGGACGAGTGGAAGGACGCCAAGGGCTTTATCGAGGACGTGATGCGCTTCCTCGACAATGTGTTGCAGGATTATATCGACCGTCACGAGCCCGGGATGGAGCGGGCGGCCTATTCGGCGGCGCGTGAGCGCTCGGTCGGGCTGGGCGTGATGGGCTTCCACTCCTTCCTTCAGGCGCGCGGGCTGCCGTTCGAAGGGGCGATGGCGAAAAGCTGGAACCTGAAGATCTTCAAGCATATCAACGCGCAAGTAAACGAAGCGTCGATGATGCTGGCGCAGGAGCGCGGCCCCTGCCCCGACGCCGCCGACATGGGCGTGATGGAGCGATTCAGCTGCAAGATGGCGATCGCGCCGACCGCGTCGATCAGCATCATCTGCGGCGGCACCAGCGCGTGCATCGAACCGATCCCGGCGAACATCTACACGCACAAGACGTTGTCGGGCAGTTTCGCGGTCAAGAATCCGTATCTTGAAAAGCTTCTCACCGAGAAGAGCAAGAATTCGGACGCGGTGTGGAATTCGATCCTCGAACAGGGCGGGTCGGTGCAGCACCTTGACTTCCTCTCGCCCGAGGAAAAGGATTGCTACAAGACCTCGTTCGAGATTGATCAGCGCTGGTTGCTGGAATTGGCCGGTGATCGCGCGCCGTTCATCGATCAGGCGCAGTCGCTCAATCTGTTCATCCCGGCCGACGTGGAGAAATGGGATCTTCTGATGCTTCACTTCCGCGCGTGGGAATTGGGGATCAAGTCGCTCTACTATCTGCGGTCGAAGAGCGTCCAGCGTGCGGGCTTCGCTGGCGGGGTGGAGGCCGACAATACGATCGAAAAGCCGAAGTTCGATCTTGGTGAAACCACCGACTATGACGAGTGTCTCGCCTGTCAATGAGGTCGGGCGCGTGCCGGTGTGGACCGGATACGCGCTCAACCCGCCGCCGGGGCCATCGATGATGCGATAACGTCGCGATCCCGCCGGCTGCCGCCGTCCCGTGCCCGCATGGGCACGGTTCGCCGGAGGACGCGGTTCAGCGACGATCGGCAAGGATCACACAGGTTTCGTGATGCCGTGCCACCTCGCGACAGACCGACTCGGCGGCGGCGCGATCGGGCCAGCGATGGACGCGGAGGCGCGTGAAGCTGCCGAACGACTCATAGCTGGGCGTTTTTCGCCGCAAAGCGGGAACGATCTGCGTCAACCGCCCCCAATGGGTGCGCAGCATCGACGCATCGGTCGAGGCGCTGAGCTGTATGACCCAGGGGGAGGCCGCGCGGTTCGCGGCAGGCATCGGCGGCTTCGCGATGGTCGACGTCGGCGCGGTCGAATTCGGAACGGTCGAACCGGGCGCGCGCCGGCTTGCGGCACGGACTTCGGCGGTGGCCAGCGCTCGAGGACCCGCGCGGCCCGGCGCCCTCCCACTCCCCGGCACCCTCCCACTCAATGTACGTCCCAGCAGCAGGGCGCGCTGCCGCTGCGTCGCGGTCATGCGCTGACTGAGCTGGCGCAGCGCCGGCCTGGCATCGCCGACCCCGCCCGCCACCGCCCGCTGCAGAAACGCACTCGCCAGCGGAAGATCGACCGCCACCTGATCGCCGTCCGCATAGGCCAATCCCATCAGATATTGCGGGACGGGGCGCCCCATGCGCGCCGCCCGGTCCAACAGGCGGATCGCTTCCTCCTTGCGATCAGGCTGCGCCGACAGCAGCAACCCCAGCCGCTCGGTCGCGGCGGCGGAGCCACGGGCGGCGGCGATGCGGAAATAGCCGATGGCGCGATGGGGGTCCCGGGCCATGCCACGGCCCGTCTGCGCCGCCAGCCCCAGCCCGAACGCGGCTTCCGCGACACCATTTGACTGCCCCGCCAGCACGACGCGCCACGCACGGACGGCGTCGGTGAACCGGCCCGCTTTCCAGGCCGCCGCGCCACGTGTCGCTGGATCGGTCACCACCGCCCCGCCCGGCGGGACGCCGGTTCCCCATGCCAGCAGCGCCAGCCCCGCCGCCAGCAGCCGTCGCGCACCCGTCATGGCGCCAGCCAGCGGTTCAGCCAGTCGATGACCCGGCGTTGCAGATCGCCGATCGCCGCGCTGCCCTCGATCGCATGCCCCTCTCCCGGATAGATGACCAGAGTGGTCGGCACGTTCAGCGTGCGCAGCGCCTGCCAATATTGCAGCGACTGCGCTGCCGGGGTTTCGATGTCACGCTCCCCGACGAACAGCAGGGTCGGCGTCGTCGCCTGCTTGATCCCGGCCAGCGGCGAGGCGGCGATATATGGGGCTGGATCATCGTAATAAGACGACCCGAAGAACGGCCGCATCCAACCGGAGATACCATTCTGGCCGTAATAGCTCGGCCAGTCGGCGATCCCCCCGCCGGCGATCAGCGCCCGGAACAGCCGGGTGCGACTGTTCGCAAGCATGGTGAGAAAGCCGCCGTAGCTCGTCCCCATCATCACCAGCCGATCGGGCGCTACATGCGCCGCGCGCGCCGCGACTTCGGTGCCGGACAGGATATCGGCAAGGTCGCCGCCGCCGAAATCGCGCTTCACCAGCCCCTTGAACGCCTCGCCGCGCCCGGAGCTGCCGCGTGGATTGGGCAGGAACAGCGCATAGCCGGCACGGATGATCTCGCCACGCAGATCGTCCCCCAGCCAGTCGGGCGAGGCCACCGCGGTCGGGCCGCCATGCGCCTCGACCACCAATCCCTTTGCGCCGTGCCGGGGCGTGATCAGCCATCCCTGCAGCGACTGGCCATCGCGCGACCATTCCAATAGCCGGACGTCGGCCGCGCCGGCAGACGTCGCCTCCTCGGCCGGCGTGGCATAAGCGATCGGCACCGGCGCATTCACCGCCCCGGCCCACAAGGCCGGTGCGTCGGTGAAGGCCTGTGCCACGAACGCGGCGCGATTCCCCTCCGTGTTGAACGCTACCGGAGTCGAATCGATGCTACGCTCGGTGCTCCACACCGGGGTGAGCGGGTCCGCCTTCGCTTCCGGAGCTTGTCCGTCCGCCACGCCCGGATGCAGTGCGATCAGCGCGCCCTTCACGCCGATGATCGCGGCGCCGACAATGCCATCCCGCGTGGCGCCGATCGTGGTGACGCTGCCGTTGAAACCGCGGGTCAGGTTGGTCGGCGTTCCCCCCGCGATCGGCACTGTCCACACATCCCCGCTGGAGGTCACCCGATCGCTCATCAACCCGCCGATGAACGCGACCGTCTTGCCGTCGGACAAGGTGATCGGAGACGACAGCTGCATCGGGGGGCGTGCGATGTCGCGTACCGTTCCGGCCGCCCGGTCGATCGCCACCAGGCTGGCGCTCCACCAATTGGCATCGCCATTGCCGGTGGCGGCGGTGGCGACGACGCCGCTGCCGTCACGCAACCAGTCATATTCATACACGTAAAGATCGGGCGGAGAGATCAATTGCGTCACCCCGCCCGCCGCCGCGACGATCGCCAGCCGCTGCACGTCGACGCGCGCGCCGATCTCCCCCGTCATGCGGGAGTCCGCGCGGGTCGCGCCCGGCTCCTTTCGCGGCCAGATCGTCGCCAGCATGGCAAGGCTGCGCCCGTCGGGTGACCAGCGCGGCGACACCGCGGTGCCGGCGATCGTGGTGATCGGCCGCGTCGTGGTGCCATCGGCGAAGGTGACGCTGGTCACGCGACCGCGATCGTCGCCGGCCAGGATCGCGATGCCGCTGCCGTCTGGCGCGAACGCAAGACCCGCGCCTGAACAGGTTCCGCACAGCGGCACGGTGAACTGGACCGCGCCGCTCCGCGCGTCACGCACCGCCACGCGCGTCAGATACGGCGCATCCTGCGGGTGCAGCGCGGTGCCGTCCTCGCCGCCGGTGCCGCGCGCGATCAGTTCGAACGCCGCGACGCGCAGTCCATCGGCGGACAATGCCGGCAACCGCCACGACATTTGTGCCGTGGCCGGCGATGCCGCCAGCACCAGCAGCCATCCCCACCACCCCAACACCCGTGCCGGCCGCGACGACCGCATCCATCCTTGCCGCACTGAGCGTTTCCGTTTCGTCTGTTCGCGTGCCCGCTGCCGCCCCTAGAAGGTGATCGTCAGCGCCACCTGATCGGTATAGGTCGTGAGCAAGCCCGACTGGGCGATCGCCTGGCTGGGCTGGGGGATACGCCCGTAAAGCGCCAGCGATGTCGCCTGACCGGCGGAGAAGGCGCCCAGCGAGATCGCGGCGGAACCGACCGGTTGCGACCATGCCGCGTCGCGATACAGCTCATAATCGACATAGGTCGATCCCGCCGCCATGCGCCGCGTGTTGCCGCTGGCATTCTGTCCCAGCCCCACCGCCACCGTCACCCCGGAGGTGGCAGCGTTGCACTTCACGGTCAGTGCCCCGGCGCCCGACGACGGGGTGGCCGCACTGGGCACCTGGCTCGCCAATTGATCGCGCGTGCCGAAATCCAGCGTCGCTGCGGCCAGCCCGGCCCCCGCTTGCCCCGACACTTCGCACCCGGCGACGATCCCCGCCGAGACGTTCAGCGTCTGTGTGGTGCCCGCCTGCGTCGGCGTGGCGACGATCGTGCCGCCCAGCGCCAGTATCAGCAGCGCGCCGCCCGAAGCCCTGTTCATCGGCCCTCTCCTCACCAGTCCACCGCGACCGTCAGCTGATCGGCATAGCTGCCAACGGCGGGCGTCGACTGGATGCCGATGCGCCCGTAGAAGGTCACGTCGTGATCGGCGCCGTCCCCCGATTGCCCCGATCGCATAGTGCCCGCCGGATAGAGCGGCGTACCGCTGCTGCGGTCACTCGACGAGGCGTAGACGTCGTAGAGCAGGTAATGCCCGGCGCCGTCGCTCATCCGCCGCTGCACGCCATTGTCGTTCGCGCCCTGCGGCAGCGAAATGCCGAACACCGAACCGTTCGTGCAATTGACCCGCATCACCCCTTCCGCGTCATGGGATTGCGTCGACGTGTCGAGGATCGTTGCCCGGAACTGCATGTCCTGACGTGCCGTCAGCACGCACGATGTCGGCACCGTGGTGCTGATCGTGACGCTGTTGCTGGTGGTGATCGCACCGTTCGCACTGCCGGGGAGAAGCGCGGCCGCCGCGAGCATCCCGCCGCCGAAGCGCCGCCAGCCATGGTCTGTAACGCGCACCGCTCCGCCCTCCCCCCGCCGCTGTTCAGTAAGTGACCGTCAACGAGACGGTATCGGTATAGGAACCGGCCTCGGTGGCGGTCTGCGCCGGCATGCGGCCATAGATCGAGAATGTCTGCGCCGAGCCATCGCCGACGATCGAGGCCGACGTCGTCAGAGCGGTGCTGTGCCCGCTGTCCGAATAGAGCGCATAGCTCAGCACCGCGCTGCTGCCCGATCGCGTGCTTTTCATGTTGCGCGTCGAGCTGGCATAATTCTGCCCGTTGTCCGCGCCGACGGTATAGGTGCCGCCGTTGGTGCAGGTCACCGCGATGCTGCCGGTCGCATCGGTCTGCGTGACCGACAGGCCGCTGGGATTGGCGAAGGCGATGTTGGTGACGCTGCCCAGCGCGCAGGTGGTGGGGATCGTGGTCGACACGGTCATGTTCGAATTGCCGGTCGCGGCAAGCGCGGGTGACGCGGCCGCCACCGCCATCGCGGCGGCGACGATGGCGATGTCGCCGCGCTTCCCCGAATGTTTCTGGATCATGGTCGTCCCCCTATCGGATCAGCAGGTCAGTAAGTGATCGTGAAGCCGAGCGTATCGCTATAGACGCCCGCTTCGGTCGCGGTGGCGTTGGCCGGGATGCGGCCATAGACGGTGATCGTCTGCGCGCTGCCCGAACCGGTCTCCGTCGTCGCGCTGCCCACTGCGGTGGGGAACGCCGTCGAACGCCCGCTGTCGGCATAGATATTGTAGTTCAGGAACGGGCCGCTCGACCCGTTCTTGGTCATGCGGCGCTGCCCGCTGCTGACGTTCTGCCCGTTGTCCGCGATCACCGTATAGGTGCCGCCATTCAGACAGGTGACGCTGAGCGTGCCCGTCGTATCGACATTCGCCGACACCGTCAGGCTGGCCGCCAGCGTGCCGAACGCCATGTTGCCGGTGGTCGAGGCGGTGCAGCTGTTCGGGATCGCCGCCGACACCGTCATCGACGTGCTCGCGGTCGCGGCGAGCGCGGGTGCTGACGCCAACGCCCATCCACTGGCGAGAAGAACACCGCCAAGCAGGCGGCACAAAATGGCGGAATGATCGGTCATCGACCTGCTGTCCCTTCAATAAGTAATCTTAAGGGTGAGGGTATCGGTATAGGAACCGGCCGAGGGGGCGGTCTGCGCCGAGATGCGGCCATAGATCGTCACCGTCTGCGCCGCGCCGGTGCCGGTGCCCGATGATGTCGCGCCAGGAAGCTTTTGCGCGTATTGCGAGTCCCAAGCGAGGTCGTACTTGAGAGAGTCCGTGAAGTTGCTGCCGGACCGATAAAGGAGGCTCTGCGATCCGTACGCGAGGCCGTAGCCCTTCAGCGTATAGGGAGCGCCGATGGTGCAGGTGATGGAGATCGTCCCCGTAGCGTCGGCCTGCGCCACCGACAGCGTCGCGGGCAGCGCGCCGAAATCCATGTTCGCCGTCGTGCTCGTCGAACAACTCGATGCGACGACGAACTGGCTCGTCACCGCCAGCGACTGCGTCGCGGCGGTGGCCGCGCTCGGCGCCAACGCCAGCACGGTGGCACCGATCGCGGCGTCGGCGGCGCATCGCGGCGGACGGGATGATAACGACATGCCTGTCCTCCTCAATAGCTCACGGTGACCGTGATGGTGTCGGTATAGGTGCCCGGCAGCGTGATCGACTGCGCCGGTATCCGCCCATACAGCGCGTAGCTGAGCGCGGTCGTGCCGTTGCCGGTCGCCGACGCGCCGGTCGCGCCACTGGATTGCGGCCAGGCGGTGGAACGGCTCGAATCCGAATAGACGTTGTAATTCAGATAGGTACTGCCGTTCTTGAGCCGGAACTGCGACGAACTGGCGTTGGCCGAGGTAGCGTACACCGAGACCGCGCTGTTATAGCTGCAAAAGACGTTGATCCCGGTCAGCGATCCGTCGGTCTGCGTCACCGTCGTCCCGGTCACGGTCTGCGTGCCGAAGTCGAGCAGCGACGTGGATGACGACATGGTACAGGTCTTCGGGATCGTGATCTTCGCGGTCGCCGTTCCCGTTACCGCCGCCTGCGCGCAGGCGGGGAGCAGCACCATCAGCCCGGCGAACGGGGCGTGAAACGCGCGCATCAGTAATTCACCGTAAAGGTCAGCGTGTCAGAATAATCTCCGGCCTCCGCCGTTGCATAACGATTGCCATTGGAATCTTGTGCCTCCTCTCCCGAAGCAATCCGTCCATAATATGTCAACGTTTGCTGGGCACCTGTTCCCGTACCGGAAATGATCGCGGAGGAAGAGGTAGATGTCGGGTAATTCGTTCCGCCAGCGGAAACTGACGAAATATTATAGGGAATAGAGTAGATATTCCCGCCACTGAAATAACCCCGCAGGCGACGCTGCGCGCTATCGCCACTACCGGTCGCATAACTGCTTGGAGCGGAATACACCTGATAGGGCAATTGCGGCGAGCAGGTCACGAGAATCGTGCTGGTCGCATCCGAATTGGCGGTAAAGCGCAAGGGGCTACGATCGATCGTCATCGCCGGCGTCCCGAACGACAGGTCCCCGCCGGAGGAAACGGCACAGGTTCCGGCGACAGCCAGCTTGACGGTGGACGCCTGCGTCACTTCCGCCGCATGCGCGACGGTTCCTATACCCATCGCCAATCCGGCGACGATACTGCGACACAGCGCGTCTTTTGCGAAGGCACGCATCAGTAATTCACCGCTGTCGTTATAGTATCACTGTAATTTCCCGGCGCGGGAGCCGTCTGAGCGGACACACAGATTGATGGGTTCCACCGTGTAATTTGCGTACCGTCAGACGTGTTGAAAGGGCCATCGGCCGAGGTTCTTACCCCCCCACCGCCACAATTGTTCATCCAATAGACGCCGTATGGGATCTGATTGGAACCGCTTTTCATATACCACGTACCACCCGACAGATTAGGTGACGTGAAATAGGCATCGAATTTTGTTCCATTGGTACAGATCGTCGTGATCGCGAAGTTGACCGTCATCGCCGAAATCGCGCCGCTGGTCGTCGCTGTCGCGGTGCCGAAATCCAGCGTCGTCGGCATCGACATCGTACACGTCGCCGGGATCGTCATACTCGCATTCATGGTGGCGCTGCGCGTGGTGGCTGCCGGGGCGATCGCCGGCAACAGCACCTGCGCCGCGACACATAGAAGGGACAGACCGCGCATCAGAAGGTCACCGAAATGGCAATGGTGTCGGAATAGCTGCCCGCCTGGGGCGTCACGTTGCTGGTCCCGCCGGTGGCGTCGCTGATCGTCTGCGCGGGCGCACGACCGTAAACGGTGACGGTTTCGGTCGCGCCGGTGCCGGTACGACTATAGGGCGAGGACGTGCTGCCGGAGGCGGTGGGAAACGCTGTGCCCCCCGTCGAGACCGCCGAGATATTGTAATTGACGTAATAGTTGCCCGCGCTGGATTTTAGTCGGCGCTGACCGTTATAGGCATTGGCGCTGAGTGGCGCGAAGATCGAATAGCTCGTCCCCGATGAGCAGACGAACTGCACAATGCCCGTCCCATCCTGGTTCGCGCCGAACGCAACGTTGCCCGATGTCAGCGTCAACGTCGGCGTCGGAAAGGCCAGATCGGACGCGACCTGTACGTCACATCCAGGCGCCAGCGTAACCGTGAAGGTGCTGGACCCGCTGACCGTCGCCGCACGGGCGGCGGATAGCGGCAGCATCGCCCCGGCAGCGACGGCAACGCACCATATCGATCCCCTCATCCCGCGCTCCATCAATATGTCACCACGAACGAGATCGTATCCACCCACGTCCCCGCCGTGGCGCCCGATTGCGATGGCACTCGCGGGTAGGTGTGGAACGTCGTGCTGGCTCCCGCGCCGGACAATCCGGTAAGGAATGTCGTCGGCCACAATGTGGTCCGTGCGGCATCGGTAAAAATGTCGTAGTTGATATACTGCGCAGCGCTGCTGCTTTTCAGCCGCCGTTGCACTGTATCGTTGGCATTGCCGCTCATCGTGGCATAGATACGGTAAGGCGTGTCGCCATCGGTGCAGGTCACCGTCAACGTCGCGTCGGTGATCAGCGACAGGCTGTATAGGGCTTCAGGCGTCGACGCGATCGCTGGATTGCCGATCGAGCCGATCGAGCAGGTCCCGGATCCGGAGATCAACGCCTTGATCGTGCTGGTCGCGCTGATCGTCGTCGCCCGCGCCGGCATGACGGCACCCAGCGCGAAGCCAACACCCAGCACGAAGCTGGCAGCCGTGAAGAAGACCCCGCGCATCAGAACACCGCCGTGAACATGATCTGGTCCGAGAAATATCCAGGTTTCTGCGTACCGGTTAGCGTTTGAGCCGGAATCTGCACGTATAGTGAGATGGGATTGTAGGAACCCGTCCCCTGAAAACCTAGCGCGGAAGACGAGTTGGTCGGGAAGTCGGCCCCGCCGAATCCAACCGGCGAGATATTATAGTTAAGGTAGGACGCATAAGATGAATTTATCAATCTGCGCTGACTCCCGGCCGCATTCGCACCGGTATTGCTGTACAGATTATAGGCGTAACCAGTGGTACAGCTGATTGACACACTCCCCTGAACCTGCGCCTGAGCAACGCTGATCGAGGATCCGATCGTACGGCTGAGTGAACCGAAGTCAATGTCCGGGTTGCTGTCGAAATAGCACGCGGGAACGACATCCGCGTTCACGGTTGTCGAAACCGAAACCGTCGCCGGTGATGCGGGAGTCGCCCAGCAACATGCTCCCATGAGAAGACGGCCAAGTCCCACGCATCGCATGATCCGCCTGTTTGCAAGGTGGTACTTCACATCAGCAGCGACCTTCATGGCCAAAGCCCGAAATCGTGCAAGATCAGCTACCTCCGATTCACCCATGCTCAAGCCGCGAAAGCAGCGACAAGAAAGGTACGCTCCGTCGCGATCGATCACCGGACCTTTATGATATCGGCACGGTCGACGATTCACATCCATAAACCTCCATCGAGCATCGGCGATCTCAACAATCGCTGAATTATGGCGAGATCGCATTACCTTCCCTCCAACGATTATCCTAATAGCTTACATTGACTACTATTGTATCCGAATAGTGTCCAGCTGACAAGGTCTGACCGGATGGAATAACCGCCTCTAACGCAACAACCGTAGCTCTGTAATCAAGCCACGCCCCCCCGGAGCCAGATGTATAACCTGTTGATGTTAGTTGCGTCGGCATGAGAGTACGACTGGCGTAATTGCTATAAAGATTATAGGAAATGTATTTGGTACCACTCGAGTCAGAACTTATCATCCTTCTTTGAGAGTTATTCGCATTTGAGGAAAGGGGCACCCAGACTCCAAATGGCGTCCCCCCCGTGCAGGAGACAATAAGAGCGGACGTTACCAGAATCTCCGTGGAAGAGCCGGGCGCCAAAGCGCCAAATTTGAGAGGATCGACACCAGCAATTGCGCATGTCACATTATATCTTGCGACTATATTTACTGTTTTCGAAACCGAAGCCGAATTCGCGCTGGTCACCCCTAGGGCGCCATAAATCATGATCAACAGCCGACACAAGATATTGACCTTCGTTACCATGACATTGTCACCACGAGGTTATCAATATAAACCCCAGGCTCTATTCCTGATATCGGCTGACCTGAGGCAAGATTTAAAATGAAGGTATTGTGATCTAAATAGGAGCCGGTATTGTATATGGAGTTACCACTTCCTCCTGTACCGGTGAAAGACACGCCACTCGTTGGGACCGAACTCCCAACCGAAGACCCGGCGGGCAGGAATACTCCGTATTGTATATAAGACGATCCACTTTTCATCCGCCTTCTATAATCGCCCGTACCAATCGAATTATTTCCGTCTGACACGTACAATTTAAAACTTTGCCCGATTCCACACGTCGCCCCTACTTGGATGAATTGGGTACTTTGCGAAATATTGCCGCCTGAATCCGGAGCGATGGTTCCAAAATCCACACTGGTCGCCCATCCCAATAAACATGAGCCGTTTATTCGTACGGTTACTCTAAAAAGAAGATTGTAAGATGTTACAATAGGAGCAGTACAATTTGCACCCTCGTGAACGTCGACGGGGATTATATAAGATCCTATATAATCTCCAGCGGCAACATTTTGCTGCGGAATGTCGATCGAAAGATTTTGATTCCAGATATTTTGCGTCCCAGCAGAATCTGCACCTGCACTCCACAACGTTCTCGTGTCAGTGAACATTGTTCCGGCATTTTGAGACAATCTATAGGTCAGAGTTCCGCCAGCGGCCGAAACAGCGGTTTGATAAGATGAGCCATATTTGCTGCTGACCCCGGTCGAGGTACAGTGAAAATAAGATACCCCCGGTGTCTCGCCCGAACAGGATGCCGCACCGAAATCGGCGAGACTTACATTCGTCATCGCTGCCGCTCCTGACGTGTAGAGGGCGACATATGGATATGTCGGGTTCGAGCACACCACCGCCGCCTGCGCCGGCTTAGCGATCATCAGCATCGGTACGCCGATCGCGGCGGTCAGGATGGTGTGGCTGGTCATGCCGCCGCCGGCGAGCAGCGCGATCAGGCGGCGCAGCGCGCGGCGGGGCGAGGTGGCGAACGGGGATGTGGTGGGGCGCATCTCAATAATCCACGGTCAGTCGTTCAAGTCCGGCCCCGGCGGCCCCGGGGCGCTGCGGCGCCCAGCCGTCGGCGACGGGGACGAAATCCAGCGTGACGAAGGTGGTCGACAGGTCGTCCCGCGTCGTCAGATTGGCGAGCCACGGCACCCGGTCGGCGCATTGGATGCGCACCGCGTCCACCACGCCCGAACCTGGGCCCGAACCTGGGCCCGCGCCCGGCGCGCCGGCGGTGCTCACCGCGCAGCTTTCGTCGACATGCAGCAGCACGCGCAACTGGCCGTAGCGAACGCCGGAATGCGGCTGGGCACGTGGCCCGGGAAAGGGGATGCCGAGCTGCAACGGAAAGCCGCTGTCGATCGCGCCACCACCGGCTGGGACGGACAGCACCGCCGCCGCCGCCGGCCCGCTGCCGACCAGGGACATCGTGCCCAGCGCCAACAGCGACATCGCCGCGCGCGGGAGAGCGCCACGCCGCGTCATTGCGCCGCCGCCGTGCACGCGACCGGGCCGATGACGGGCTGCACCTGGCCCTTGTCCGGCTTGTACGCGAAGCTCACCCGGCACACGCCGGCGACGCCAAGGTCGATCAGGCCGTGATTGTCGGGCGCGATGCCCTCGACATAGGCTTCGCCGCCATAACCGATCAGCACGTCCTTCCCTCCGTCGAGTTTGAGCACATAACCGGGCTCGATCGCCTTGCCCTTGTCGTCCACCAGGCGGACGATCGCGGAGGCGACCTTGCGCGCCTTGAAATCCACCACCGCGCCATTCTGCCACCCGGTGACGACGCGCTTCTGCGTCTCGTCCACCTGCCAGCCGACCGGCACGTTGGTGGGGTCGATCGAAATGCTGACCGGGCGGAACGGCTGACTGTCGGGCAGGAAGGCGGAGCCGGCGGAATCGGTCCGCCCCATGAGGACATTGTCCTGCATGATCGCCGCGTCCGGCCCGGCGTTGCGGACCAATACGAAGCTGGAGCCGACGCGATTGACCGGACGCACCTCGCCCCCCGCGGCGATGATCGAGCCCGACAATTGCCCCACGACGCGCGTATCGCCGCCCTGCTGCTGCACGCTCGCCTGGGCCCATGCCTGGGGCAGGCGATAGCCGACCGTCGCCATGCGGAACGCCTCGCCACCCTCCGTCTCGCGATCCAGCAGCGACCAGTTGAACGCATTCTGTCGATTGCCGCGCGAACCGGACGCCTGGAAATCTAGGCTGGTGCGCCCATCCGAGCGCTGGCCGCTGACCATCGTCGTGACGTTGCCGAGGCTTTTGGTCAGCCCCAGCATCACTGTCGAGGTGCCGACCCCCAGATCCTGATATCCGTTCACCAGCAGCCCGAACCCGCCGCCGAGCGAGCGCGAGATCGAGAAGTTGAGCAGATCATAGTCGCTGGTGTCGGAGCGCAGCCCGGTATAGCCGATCGACACGTTCGTCTTGCGATCGAACGGCAACTGGCCACCGATGCCCGCGCGCATCAGGGTGCGCGCGCCCAGCGTCGAAGCCAGCAATTGCTCGTAGACGTCTGTGCCGGACAGGTTGACCGCGGGATTGCGGAACACGCTGACCCGCCCGAGATCGAAATATTGGCCGAACCGCTGCTCGCCCCCGACATAAGCGGAGACGCCGTGGATCAGCGTCTGGATCTGGCCCGTGATCTTCTCGCCAGTCTCCCCTTCATAGGACGAGATGGCGGCGGCAAGCTCCAGCACGCCGATGCCGCCGAGCCGCTGGTTGATCCCGGCGCCCACATTTCCAAAGCTGCGCGATCCCTCGATATGGCCTTCGAGCGTGGTATTGTCGGTCACGCCATAACGCGCCGAGGCGGTGCCGGCGAGATCGCCATAGTCGAAATTGCGAACGCCATAGCCGTAGCGCAGGAATCCCAGTTCCGCCGAATAATCGAACAGATGACGACGGATCAGATCGGGGGAGTAATAATAGGCCGCCTTGACGACCTGTTCGTTGCCGCTGCTGTCCCGCGTCACGAGCCGCACGTCACCCCCCGACAATTGCGGCAATTGGTTCAGCGTGAACGGCCCCGACGGCACCTCGCCCGAATAGATCTTGCTGTTGTTGATGTACAATTCCACGGTCGACGGCAGCGCCGACGATCCCGAGAATTGCGGTAGCGCGGCGGTGATGATGTCGGGCCGCTGGCTGAACGCGCTCTGCACCTGCAGCCCGCCCAGGCGGTAGCTGCTCGACCAGCCCACCGCGCCCGTGGCGATATCGCCCGCCGCATAGGAACGGATCGCGCCAGGATCGATCATCCGCCAGGTCGTATCCAGACGGGTGACGTTGCCGCTCTGACCATAGGATCGGTCGGAACTGATCGTCGCGGTGCTGGACAAGGTGCCCAGCGGCGAGAACAGTCGCCCCTCCACCGTGCCGTTGATATAGGCGCCGCCCGCGCCCCCTTTTGACGCGGCATACAGATCGTAGTTGAGCAGCACGCCGGTGATCGGGCGCACCTGCGCGACGTCGAGCGCGGGACGCTCCGACACCGCTACGTCGAACGCCGTCCGCTTGCTGTTGTCGATCGTCAGCTTGAGCAACTGCCCCGGCTCGTCATAGACATAGGTGAGGCCGGGGACGGACGACAGGTCGATATCCGTATCGTCGAGGATCGCCGGATCGATGCGGATGCGCAGCGCGCGCAGATCCGACGCCGGCATGGTCATCACGCCCTTCTTCTTGTCGAGCGCGGCGACGGTGATGATCCCGGTATCCTCGCCATTGAGGTACACGCCCAGCCCCGCCCGGAATG
>NZ_JBELIE010000232.1:0-3666 GCF_042091075.1 Sphingomonas sp.
GCACGGCTATCGCGCGCTGGAATCGACCGAAGAGACGCTGTGGCAGATGACCGATTGGCTCGATCGCTACGTCAAACCGAAGCAGGCCACCCGATCCGCGCCGGCAGCAACGGCCGCGGACTGACCGGGCCGGAATTGCGACCGTCGGTGCGCTCCGGCGACGGTCGCAGATCGCCCGTCAGCGCGCGACCGCGCGGCCGATCCGATACGGGCCGGTGCGCGTGGGGAGCGGCTTGCCCTTCCAACTGAGCTGAACGCGGCCCCCCTCGACCAGCGTGTCGACAGCGGCATGGACCGACGGCATCGCCGCGCGCCAGGCCTCTGGCGCGATCGCGCGCGCGACCTCGCTCGGGCACACCGTCGCGCCCTCCGCTCGCGACGCGAGCAGCGCGAGCGCCGTGTCGCGAGGGCTTGCGGTCACGATCGCACGGGACCGCCTAACCCCGGTTCGGCCTCGGTCAAACGCGCGATACTCATATCGTCAGGCCGACGAAGATCGCGCCCGTCCGGCCGCGATCCTGCGCCACTTCGAACGCCTCATTGATCTGATCCAGCGGGAAGCGGTGCGTGATCAGCTCCTGCGTCTTCAACACCCCGCGCGCCGCGAGGTCGAGCGCCTCCACCTGCTCGGCGTGGATGTCGTGAAAGGCGAAGCTGGCGCTGGGGATCAGCGTGATCTCGGACATCTGGATACGCTGCCACTCCAACGGAATCGCGCTCGCCCCGGCGTCGAAACCACCGACGATCACGACCGTGCCGCCCCGACGCACCAGACGCGTCGCGAGCGGTAACGTCTCGGGCATGGATTCGCCGCCTGCGCATTCGAAGACGATGTCCGCGCCGCGATCGTCGGTCATTGCGCGCACCACGGCATAGGGGTCCGCCTCGCCCGAATGAACGGTCCGATCCGCCCCCAGACGCTCGGCGAGCGCCAGCGCATGCGGCATCTTGTCGATGATCGTGACCGTCGCGCCGCTCGCCTTGGCGAGCATCAACTGGCCCAGCCCGATCGGCCCAGCCCCAATGATTGCCACGCGCGATCCGATGGTCAGACCCGACAGATGCTGCGCATGCAGCGCGACCGCATAGGTATCGAGCAGTGCGGCATCGTCGAGCCCCATGTCGTCCGGCAACCTGTGAAACTTGTGCTGCGGCCCGATCACATATTCGGCATAGGCGCGCGAGACGCTGGCGCGGCGGGTGGGATAGAGGTCCGGACAGCGATTGTATTGCTGCACCCGGCACCATTCGCAATGGCCGCAGCCCAGCACGGATTCGATCAGCACCCGGTCGCCGATGGCCACACGCTCCACCGCCGGCCCGATCTCGACCACCTCGCCCGCCAATTCATGCCCCATGATGCAGCAGTGCAGCTCTTCCTCCGCCTTCTCCCAATGGCGCAGGTCGGTGCCGCAGATGCCCGCCATGCGCACGCGCGCCTTCACCCAGTCGTCGGCGGGCAGAACGGGCTCGTCGACCTCGGCGATCTCGAAGCGACCATCGGCGGTTTTGCGCGCGGCTTTCATAGCACGTCTCCTGCTGTTGCGGCGGATGCGTCCGCCCTAGTGATCAAGCGCAGCCCGTGCGCCCCGAGCGCGATCCCCCCATCCGCCAGCCGCGCGACCAGCGCCCGGCCGTCACGCAGCCCTGCATCCCATCGTGCCCGCACCGATCGGGGTGAGAAATCCAGCGCCTTGCCCGCCACTTCGGCCTGCTGATCGGCATAGTGCAGCTGGAGGAGCGTCACGGACGCCACCGCCAGATCGGGATCGACGGCATACTGCGCCTGCCACCGGGCCAGGGTACGGCGCGATTGCGCGGCAAACAGCAGATCCTGCGTTCGCGCGATCATCCCGCCGATCGTCGGCGCAGACGCCCCGGCCAAGGGCAACAGGTCGACCGAAATGCACAGCAGCGGTCCCTCCCCCGGCTGCGACAGCACGGGATCGAGCGGCAGGTTGGCGGACAAGCCGCCATCGACGAACCGTTCGCCCTCGATCGCGACCGGCGGAAAGGCGGGCGGCATGGCGCAGCTCGCCCGGATATGATCGGGCGTCATCCGGACGTTCCGGCTGTCGAACGCCACCTCCGCTCCCGTATCGAGCGCCACCGCCTGCGCGGTATAGCGTACGGGGCCCTCGTTCAGCCGATCGAAGTCCACGAGCCGGTCGAGCGTACGGGCCAGGGGCATCGTATCGTACAGCGCCGGCGCGTTACGATCGGCCAGCGCGGTGCCCAGCGGCGCAAACACACCCTGCCGCCCACCGATCATCGTCGCCATCACCTCGCCGGTGCGACGCCAGCCGTCGAACGAAACATCCCACCATGGTGTGCCAAATGTATCGACGGTTTCGGGCCGCCACAGATCGCGCAGCCGCGCCAGACGATCGGCCGACGCATTGCCTGCAATGATCGCCGCATTGACCGCACCGACCGACGTGCCGACGATCCACTCCGGTGCGATTCCCGCATCGTGCAGCGCCTCATAGACCCCCGCCTGATACGCACCCAGCGCATTCCCCCCGGCGAGCACCAGGGCGACACGCGTGTGAGACGGGATGAGCGACGTCATCGCCGTTCGCTGGCCGGACGGGGGATCGGACGGGAACGGCATCGGATCGGCATTCGACGGGTCGGCCTCATGCGACGGGGACAAACGACAGGGCCACGGACCTGCCGCCACACGGGATCACAAACCCGCAATCGCCTGGATGGTGGCGCGCCATCTGCAATTATATCTATAGAACTCAGTGATATAGATCAGGCCGTGCCGAGCTCTACCGCAACCCGTGCTTCGGGTAGGACGTTGCCCCGCCCGCATGTCCCTGCAGCCACAACCAGAGCTGACGACAGCCGACCGCGAGCGCGGATTGCGCCTGCTCGTCATCGAAGCGGGCTTTTCCGGCGGCGCGGCGGCGTTGACCAGCGGGGTGATCCTGACCGCCTTCGCGCTGCATCTCGGCGCGTCGAACGTCATGATCGGCATCCTCGCCGCCATGCCGTTCCTCGCCCAGTTGCTGCAATTGCCCGCCATCCAGATCGTGGAGCGCTGGCGCCGCCGCAAGCTGATCGCCGTCCTCTCCAGCCTGATCGGACGGACCATGCTGGCCGTCATGGCGGTCCTCGCCTTTTCGAGCGGCACGTCCGCCCTGCTCGTCTTCCTGTGCGCGCAGATGCTGTTGTGCGGGCTCGGCGCGATCGGCGGCTGCGCCTGGAACGCGTGGATGCGTGATCTCGCGCCGGACGACCGACTGGGCGATGTCTTCGCCCGGCGCACGATCTGGCTGACCGCGATCAGCTTGATCCTGGGACTGGCGGCGGCGCTGGCGCTCGACTGGACGCCGGCCGGCTCGTCCGCGCGCGACAGGGTGTTCGCCGCGATGTTCGCCGCGGGCTGCGTCACCGGCCTGATCAGCGCACGCATCGTCGCGATGATGCCGGAACCAATCATGCCGCCGGCCAGCGGTGCCATCGATCTGCGCGCCTTGATCCGCCAGCCGCTGGGCGACCCCAATTTCCGCCGTTTGCTGGTCTTCGTGGCGAGTTGGCAGTTCGCGATCAACCTCGCGACGCCCTTCTTCACCGTCTTCATCGTCCGCCAGCTGCACTTCGCGGTCAGCTTCGTTCTGCTGCTCAGCGTCGCCAGCCAGATCGCCAACATCGCCG
>NZ_JBELIE010000055.1:0-17514 GCF_042091075.1 Sphingomonas sp.
CGATCCTGACCGACTCGGGCGGCTATCAGGTGATGAGCCTGTCGGAACTGACCAAACGCTCCGAAGAGGGCGTCGCCTTTGCCTCGCATCTCGACGGGACGCGCCACCTGATCACCCCGGAGCGGTCGATCGAGATCCAGCGGCTGCTGGGATCGAACATCGTGATGGCGTTCGACGAACTGGTGCCGACCACCTCCACGCGCGAGGTGCAGGCGGCGGCGATGGAACGGTCGATGCGCTGGGCGCGGCGCAGCCGCGACGCTTTCGACGCCGGCGGCGATCATGCCGCGCGGAACGCGATCTTCGGCATCCAGCAGGGGGCGCTCGACGAGGGGTTGCGCCGGGCGAGCGCCGACGCGCTGATCGGCATCGGCTTCGACGGCTATGCGATCGGCGGGCTGGCGGTGGGCGAGGGGCAGGAGGCGATGTTCGGCTGTCTCGATTATGCGCCCGCGCAATTGCCGGCCGACCGGCCACGTTACCTGATGGGGGTGGGCAAGCCCGATGATATCGTCGGCGCTGTCGAGCGCGGGGTGGACATGTTCGATTGCGTGATGCCGACGCGATCGGGACGGACCGGGCAGGCGTTCACCCGCAGCGGCCCTATCAACATCCGCAACGCGCGCTTCAACGAGGATCAGGGGCCGCTGGACCCGGAATGCGGCTGCGCGGTATGCAACACCTGGTCGCGCGCCTATCTTCACCATCTGGTGCGCAGCGGCGAGATTCTCGGCGCGATGTTGATGACCGAACATAATATCGCCTTCTACGAGGCGTTGATGGCGGATCTGCGTGCCGCGATCGCGGAGGGCCGGCTGGCGTCATTTGCCGGCACCTTCCGCGCACGGTATGACGCCAAGCGCAAAGGAGAGTAAGCGTGACCGAGACCAGCCACGAACCGAACGAAATCCTCGCCACCGTCGCCGCCGCCAAGGCGCATGAGGACGCCGGCGCGGGCAAGGCCGAGGAGCGTCGTCGCGCGCGTCGCTGGCAGATCGGCAAGACCTGGCTGGGTGTCGGCATCGGCTCCGCCGCAGTGGCGGCGGCGGTGCTGTTCGCCAATGCGAAGCGGGACGATCAGCAGGACTGATGCGGGGTACGCCGTCATGGCCAAGGGCGCTTCGCACCGGCACGGTGAGGGGGGACGGCGGCGTGCCAAGGTCAGCGGGCAGACGCATCGAGGTCAACCGGGCCGCGCGGATCGCGCTGGCGGTGGTCGCGGCGCTGGTGTTGATCGCCTTTACCGCGCTGTGTGTGCAACTGGCGCTGATCGCGCTGGCCGGTGGGGCGCAACGGGCGACCCCGGCGCGGCGCGGCGGCAGCGCCACTGCGCCGATGCCCCCCGGTGGCGGGCCGATGCGGGCGGAGGCGGTCGCCTCGCCCGCGCGTGGCACCACCGGCACGATCGTGCTGCCGCCGGTGCCGCGTGACGCGCCCGTCGGTGACGATGTTGGCGGAACGCCCGCCGCCGCGCCCTTCGCGCTGCGCGGGATCGGCAGCATCGATCGCGCGCGCGCGATGGAGTGCCTGACCGCCGCCATCTATTATGAGGCGGCGTCCGAACCGATCGAGGGGCAGCGCGCGGTGGCGCAGGTGGTGCTGAACCGGGTGCGGCATCCGGCCTTTCCGGGCACCGTCTGCGGCGTCGTCTATCAGGGATCGGACGCGGCGGCTTGCCAGTTCAGCTTCGCCTGCGACGGCGCCGCCGCGCGTGTGCCGTCGCGTGCGGGGTGGGCGCGCGCCGCGGGCGTGGCGGCGGCGGCGCTCAACGGCGCGGTCTATGCGCCGGTCGGGCTGGCGACGCATTATCACACTTATGCGGTTACCCCGGCGTGGAACCGCACGCTGGTGATGACCGACGCGGTCGGTGCGCATTTCTTCCATCGCTGGAAGGGCTATTGGGGCACCGCCGAGGCGTTCACGCGCCGGTACACCGGGGGAGAACCGCAAGCCGGGGTGGCAACGGTGCCGAGCGGCGGCACGGCGGCGTCATTCGCGCCCGGGCCTGCGCCCGCGCCGGCAGCGGGCGCCACCGCGTCACCCGAAGGTGGCCCACCGGCAGGGGAGGATTCCGTTCGGTTACCCGAATCGCGGGTGCTCGACCGATGGAAGGATGCGGGCAAACCGCTGGCCGACCTGCCGGGGGCCAAGCCGACGACACCGTAATGCACGACGGGTAGCGCGAGCCGGCGGCGTCACTGCGCCGGGCGCAGCAGCATCTCGTGCAGTCGTGCGCGGAAATCGGTGGGGATGCCCCCTTCGGTGGGATGGGTCATCACGATCGTCGTGTCACAGGTCGCGATCGCGCGGCCGTTCTGGTGCATGACCGCCGCGACGTCCCACGAACGGGTGCCGATCCGCGCGACCCCGGTGGCGATCTCCACGTCGTCGGGGTAGCTGCCTTCGGCGAGGTAATTCACCTCGTTGCGCGCCACCACGGCGCGAAAGCCGTCGCCACGGTTCATTCGGCCCAGCGACCAGTTGAATCGCACGCGCGCGTCCTCGAACAGCGCGGCGAAGGCGACGTTGTTGATATGCCCCATCGAATCCAGGTCCTGGAAGCGCGTGGGGACGATCCTGCGAACAGGATAGCTGTCGAGCAGCAACCGTTCAGGCGCGGGGCGGGGCATCGAACGTGTCCGGGGCGGCGGCGGCCGGGGCTGGATGCATGTCCCGCCCCGGCGTCGGGCTCAGCGCGGCGCCATGCGGATCGCGCCGTCGAGACGGACGTCCTCGCCGTTGAAATAGCCGTTCTCGATCATCGTCAGCGCCAGGCTGGCATATTCCTCCGGATTGCCGAGCCGCTTCGGGAACGGCACCTGCGCGCCCAGCGCGTCCTTCACATTCTGCGGCGCGGCGGCGAGCAATGGGGTGTTGAAGATCCCCGGCAGGATCGTGTTGACGCGGATCGCCTCGCTCATCAGGTCGCGCGCGATCGGGAGCGTCATGCCGACAACGCCGCCCTTCGACGCGGAATAGGCGGCCTGGCCGATCTGGCCGTCCTCCGCCGCGACCGATGCGGTGTTGACGATCGCCCCGCGGTCGCCGTCCTCGGTCGGATCGAGCGTCATCATCCCCGCCGCCGACTTGGCGATGCAGCGGAACGTGCCGACCAGGTTGATCTGGATGATCAGGTTGAACGCATCGAGCGGGAAATGCTTGATGCTGCCGTCTTCCTTGCTGCGGCTGGCGGTCTTGATCGCATTGCCGGTGCCGGCGCAATTGACGAGGATACGCCCCTGCCCGATCGCGGCGCGCGCTTTTTCGAAGCCGGCGTCGACCGACGCCTCGTCCGTGACGTTCACCTTGCAGAAGACGCCGCCCAGTTCGGCGGCGAGCGCCTCGCCCTTTTCCTCGTTCAGGTCGAACAGCGCGACCTTCACGCCCTTCGCCGCCAGAACGCGCGCGGTCGCGGCGCCCAGGCCCGAGGCGCCGCCGGTGATCACGGCGGATACGGTATTGTCGAGCTTCATGATGTTCCCTTCCAGATAGAACACCGTTCGCGCCGGGGAGCGGCTGGGCGCCGCCGAAGCTGCGCACCGAAGCACCGCCCTTCAGGGCGGCGCTTCGACAGGCTCAGTGCCTCCTCGAGACGAACGGAGATGAGATCTTTCAGGCCGCCTTCGCCTCGGCGCCCTGCCAGTCGCAATTTTCGATGATCGTGACGTTGGCGACGCCGCCGCCCTCGCACATCGTCTGCAGGCCGTAGCGACCGCCGCGGCGGCGCAGTTCATGCACCAGCGTCGCCATCAGTTTCGTCCCCGATGCGCCGAGCGGGTGGCCCAGCGCGATCGCGCCGCCATTGACGTTCAGCTTCTCGGGGTTCGCCTTGGTATGCTGAAGCCACGCCATCGGCACAGAGGCGAATGCCTCATTGACCTCATACAGGTCGATATCGTCGATCGACAGGCCGGCGCGCGACAGCGCCTTGTCGGTCGCGAACAGCGGCTCCTCCAGCATCACCACCGGGTCGCCGGCGGTGACGGTCAGGTTCACGATCTTCGCGAGCGGCTTCAGATTATACTTCTTGAGCGCGTCCTCGCTGACGATCAGCACCGCCGAGGCGCCGTCGCAGATCTGGCTCGATGAAGCGGCGGTCAGCACGCCCTCTTCGGACAGTTTCTTCACGCCGGCCATGCCCTCGGGAGAGGCATCGTAGCGGATGCCCTCGTCGGCGGCGTGCGCTTCGCGCCCCTCCGGCGTGTCCACCTCGATGGGGACGATCTCGTCCTTGAAGCGCCCGCCCTGCGTCGCCGCGACCGCCTTGCGATGCGAGTGAAGCGAGAATTCGTCGAGCTTCTCGCGCGTGAAGCCGTATTTCTTCGCGATCATTTCCGCGCCGGCGAACTGGTTGAAGTGGATGCCGGGGAATTTCTCTTCCAGACCCGGCGACTTGTTCGTGCCGAGCCCGGCATCGTAGAACAATTTGTAGGTGGAGCCCATCGGCACGCGCGTCATGCTCTCCACACCGGCCGCGATCACCACGTCCTGCGTGCCCGACATCACCGCCTGCGCGGCGAACTGCATCGCCTGCTGCGACGAGCCGCACTGGCGGTCGATCGACACCGCGGGCACGCTCTGCGGCAGTTTCGACGAGGCGAGCACCGCGTTGCGGCCAACCTGACCGGCCTGTTCGCCGCCCTGACTGACGCAGCCCATCACGACATCCTCGACCGCCTCGCCCGGAATACCCGAGCGTTCGATCACCGCGTCCAGCACTTTGGCGGCAAGATCCACCGGATGAACGCCGGCGAGTTTTCCACCCCGCCGGCCACCCGCCGTGCGCACCGCTTCGACGATATAGGCCTCGGCCATCTTCCGACTCCCCATAACAACTGTTATCCCGGCCTTACTTGCGCAGATTGACGCGAACGGCAAGAGGTGGAGAGACGAATGGATGTGGCAGCGGCGATCCAGGCGCGACACTCGGTACGTGGGTATCTCGACAGGCCCGTCGATCCGGCGTTGCTGAAGGATCTGGCGGTCCGTGCCGCGCGCGCCGCGACCGGGGGCAATATTCAGCCGTGGCATGTGGATATCGTGCACGGCGAATCGATCCGCCGCCTGAAGGAGATCATGGCGGGCAAGGTTGAGCGGCGCGAAACCGAAACGCCGGGCTACGATATCTACCCGCGCGAGATGGACGACCGCTATCGCCAGCGCACCTTCGCAATCGGCGAGGAAATGTATGGCCGGCTCGGCATCCCGCGCGAGGACAGGAAGGCACGTGCGATCTGGTTCGCGCGCAATTTCCAGTTCTTCGGGGCGCCGGCAGCCTATTTCGTCACTGTCGACAAGCGCATGGGGCCGCCGCAATGGTCCGACCTTGGCATGTATCTGCAGAATCTGATGCTGCTGGCGGTCGACAGCGGGCTGGCGACCTGTCCGCAGGAATGCTGGGCGATCTATCCCAGCACGGTCGAGAGCTTCCTTGCGGTGCCGGAGGAGCGGATGCTCTTCTGCGGGGTCGCGATCGGCTATGAGGACCCGCAGGATCCCGCCAATCTGACCCGCTCCGCCCGCGCGCCGGAGGAGGAATGGCTGCGCGAACTGGCCTGACGACGGCCAGGCGGCGGCGGTGCGGCGCCGCGCTCAACCACCGTAACTCTTGTTATCTTGTCGTTGACAGCGGCCGCGCGGTTGGTCCAGTCAGAGGGCGTTTGGTGGCGCCAGATTGCCAGCGGGAGAGCGTGCGATGGTCCTGACCAAAGGCGATGACTATCCGATCCACCAGACGGCGGATCCGATCGCTTATGCCGGGACGGACCGCAATTTCTACGATCGCTATTTCTTCAACGGTTATGCGCCGGGGGTCGGCGACGATGGCTTTCTTGCCGTGGCGATGGGCGTTTATCCGCACCTTAACGTGATCGATGCCAGCTTCTGCTGGCTGCTGGACGGCAGGCAGGTGAACCTGCACGCCAGCCGCGGGCTGGGCATGGAGCGGATGGATATGCGCGTCGGCCCGATCGCGATCGAGGTGGTCGAGCCGCTGCGGGTGCTGCGCATCACCGTCGACGCGCCGGAACAGCAAATCCGCGCCGAGATCACCTTCACCGGGCGTTCCTTTCCGCTGGAGGAGCCGCGCTTCACGCGCCGCAACGGCCCGCGCGTGTTGATGGACGTGACGCGGCTGACGCAGAACGGCCGCTACGAAGGCTGGGTCGAGGTCGACGGCACCCGCACCGACGTGTCGGGCTGGATCGGTACGCGCGATCGCAGTTGGGGCGTGCGCCCGATCGGCGCGCCCGATGCACAGCCCGCCAGCCCGCCGATCGCGCCGCAATTCTTCTGGTTGTGGAGCCCGTGCGTGATGGAGGGCGGCGACCTTTATTGCCACACCAACGACGATGCGCACGGCCGCTTCTGGAACCGCCGCGCGACATGGCGGCCGGAGGGCGGGTCGATCACGGACGAGCGTCATTATGACGAGGCGGCGTATCGGATCGACTGGCGCAAGGGCACGCGCCATGCCGAACGCGCCGCATTGACGTTGACCGACGGGGCGGGGGCGACCGACGTGGCCTTCGACGTAGGCGGGGCCTTCATGATGAAGGGGCTGGGCTACGGCCACCCCAGCTGGGGCCATGGTGTCAGCCATGGCGAGGCGCTGATGGTCGAGCGCGAGGATTTCTCGCCTGATCAGCTCGACGCGATGCAGCCGCACCATCTGCATATCCAGGCGGTGGTGGGCGTGACGATGACCGCGCCCGACGGCAGCGTGCGGCGGGGGAAGGGCGTGCTGGAACAACTGGCGATCGGCCCGCACGCGCCCTCGGGCTTTCGCGAGATGCTGGATCCGGCATGAGCGGTACGCCGCTGCATGCGGAGCAGGTCGCCGCCTATCTTTCGCGGCAATGGGATACGCCCGTCGCGGTCGAGGCGCTGGCGCGTATTCCCGGCGGAGCGAGCCGGGAGACGTGGCGGTTCGACGCGCTGGCGCGCGGCGAACGGCGCGGACTGATCCTGCGGCGCGATCCCGGCGGCAGCTTGATCGACACCGAGAGCGAAACCGAATTCCGCGCGTATCAGAGCGCTGCCGGGCTGGTGCCCGTTCCCGGCGCGATCGCGCTGGAACGCGACGGTGCCGAACTGGAGCGCCCCTTCTTCATCATGGAGCGGGTGGAGGGTGGTGAGGTGTGCTCGCCATTCGCGCGTGCGCCGTTCGGCGACCATGCCGCCACGCTGGGCGCTGCATTCTTCGGCGCCCTCGGCCGGCTGGCGGCGGCCGACCCGGCGGGCACCCCGCTGGCGCGCCATCTACGGACCCCGGCCCCCGGCGAGGCGTGGCGGATCGCGCTCGATTATTGGGAGAAGGTGATCGACGACGATGCGGTGACGCCGCTGCCGGTGGTGCGTGCCGCGATCCGGCGGCTGCGCGCCCATCCACCGCCGCCGGCGCAGAAGATCGCGATCGTTCACGGCGACTACCGCTCCGGCAACATGATGCATGACGGCGCCGGGCGGCTGCTGGCGATGTTCGACTGGGAAATGGCGCACCTTGGCGATCCGCTGGAAGATCTCGGCTGGGCGCTCGACCCGGTCTGGGATCATTTCGCCCCCGGCAGCGCCTGCGGCATGCTGCCGCGCGAGGAGGCGCTGGCGGTGTGGCAACGGGCGAGCGGTCTGGCGGTCGATCCGCGGGCGCTGCGCTGGTGGGGCCTGTTCAACTCCGTGAAGGGGCGCGCGATCTGGACCTCGGCGTTCCGCGAATTCGTCGACGGCGGGCGGAGTGATCCAGTCCTCGCCGTGTCGGGCTGGTACGTCGCGCGGCGTCAGGACGCGATCATCGCCGACCAGCTGGAGGCGCTGGGATGAGCGAGTTGGGCGCTGTGTTGACCGGGGTGGGGCTGGTGCAGCTGCGCACCGGCGAGCGGCTGGGCGCGGCGGATGCCTATGGCGGCGCGATGCTGACCGTGTCGGGGCTGCTGGCGCTGCTGTCGGCTCAGGAAAGCGAGCGCGGCGTCGCATGGCGGATGGCGGATATCGCCGCGATGCGCGCCTTGCTGGCGGCGGGCGGGGTGGCCGCGCCGGACAGCGCGACGGGATATACGCTAAGCGAACTGGACGCCGCCTGGGCCAGCCTGTCCGACGCGCTGGTGGCGCATCATGCGCTGGTGGAGGCGGCGGGAGACGCGGCGCAGGATGCGGCGATCTGCGCTTTCTATCGCGACAGCTGCCGGCGAAGGGAGCTGAAATGGCCGATGTGACCGACGACGGGATCGATTGGCCGCTGGCGGGGATGCGGATCGTCGATATGGCGCGCGGCCCGCTGGCGGCGGCCGCGCGGCTGCTGGCGGAACTGGGCGCGGAGGTGATCCGCGTCGAACCGCGCGCGGGCGACCTGGACCGCGATGCCGCGCCGATCCTCGACGGACTCGACCTTGGCTGGGCGACGCACCAGACCTCGAAGCGTATCACGTCGCTCGACCCGCGCGACGCGGCGTTCGACGCGCTGCTGGGCGAGGCCGATGTGCTGATCGAAACGACCGCACCGGGTAGCGCGGCGCATGTCGCGCTCGATCCCGCGCGGCGTGCGGCACGGCATCCGACCCTGATCGTGCTGTCGCTCAGCGACTTCGGGCAGCACGGCCCATGGGCGACGTGGCAGGCGACCGACGCGGTGCTGCACGCGCTGACCGGCGGACTGTCGCGATCGGGACTGCCCGGCCGCGAGCCGCTGCTGCCGCCGGGCGACCTGATGCTGGAAACCGCCGCCGCGCAGGCCGCCTATGTCGCGCTGGTGGCGTTCATGCAGCGGCTACGCGACGGGCGTGGCGATCATATCGACATGTCGGTGCTGGAAGCGGGGATGAGCGCGCTCGATCCCGCCTTCGGGATCGCGGGCAGCGCGCAATCGGGCGTGCCGGCATGGAAGATGTCGCGCGATCGGCATGACGAGCGGCATCGCTATCCGATCATCCCCTGCGCCGATGGCTATGTGCGCCTGTGCGTGCTCGCCCCCCGCCAGTGGCGTGGCATGTGGGAATGGATGGGGCGCCCGGCGTCATTCGCCGATCCCGCCTGGGAGAAATTGCCGACGCGCTTTCGCTCGCCCGACCTGATCCCCGCGTTTGCGCGCTTCTTCGCGGACAAGACCCGTGCGGAGATCGAGGAGCAGGGCGCCGCGCACGGCGTGCCGGTGGCGGGGTTGTTGACGCTGGAGGAGGCGGTGGCGACGCCGCAGATGATCGCGCGCGGCGCCTTCACCACGATCGATCTGGCGCCCGGGCGGCGCGTGACGGTGCCCGACGGAACGATCACGATCGATGGCCGGCGTGCGGGCGTCCGACACGCGCCCCGGCCAGCGGCGCAGCCGGTACGCTTCGTCACGCCGCGCGGAACATGGCAGGCACCCGCCGCCGGGCCGACGGCGCGGCCGCTGGAGGGCATCCGCGTGCTCGACATGGGGATCATCGTCGTCGGCGCGGAAACCGGACGGCTGCTGGCGGATCAGGGCGCGGACGTGGTGAAGGTGGAAAATGGCGCCTTCCCCGACGGGCAGCGGCAGTCGCGCGACAATGCGCCGGTATCGCTGACGTTCGCGGCCGGGCATCGCAACAAGCGCGGTCTGTCGATCGATCTGCGCAGCGACGCGGGCAAGGCGCTGTTCGAGCGGCTGGTGGGTGAGGTGGACGTGCTGGTGTCCAATTTCCGGCCCGGCACGCTGGATGCGCTCGGCTTCTCGATCGAGCGCCTGCGCGCGATCAACCCGCGTCTGGTGACCGTCGACAGTTCCGCCTTTGGCGCGACCGGGCCGTGGAGCCGGCGGCTGGGGTATGGCCCGCTGGTGCGTTGTTCCGCGGGGCTGGCGCTGCAATGGGTGTATCCGGGCGAGCCGGAAAGCTTTGCCGACGGCGTCACCGTCTATCCCGACCATGTCGCCGCACGAATCGGCACGATCGGTGTGCTCGCGTTGCTGATCCGGCGCTGGCGTACCGGCGAAGGTGGTAGCGCCAGTGTCAGCCAGGCCGAGGTGATGCTGGGCCATATGGCGAGCCGGATCGCGGCGATGAGTGCCGGTATCGCCGCGCCGCCGCGCGATCCGGCGGCGGGCGTCTATCCGGCGGCGGGCGAAGACGAATGGGTCGTGGTGTCGCCGCGCTCGCCTCGGGAAGAAACAGCGATCGAGCAAGTGACGGGCGGGGTCGCGCTGGCGGACTGGACGCGCGAGCGGCCCGCCGGCGAGGCGGCGGCGACGTTGCAGGCCGCGGGCGTTCCCGCCGGCATGATGCTGCGGGCAATGGAACTGCCCGACGCGCCGCAATTCGCCGCGCTGGGCACGTTCCGCAACGTATCGCATCCGTTGCTGGAGGGTCGCTTCAAAGTGGAAGGTGCGGCGGCGCGCTGGCGCGTGCCGGTGCCGGATCAGCGGCCCGCACCGCGCATCGGCGAGCAGAGTGCGGAGGTGCTGGCCGACTGGCTGGCGCTGCCACCGCACGAGATCGAACGATTGCTGGATGACGGGGTGATCGAAGGGCCGGTCGCGGCCTGACGGGCGCGTCATCGGCATAGTTGCGAAAGGGAAGTACGGGATCTGAGCGAATTGGGTAACGACGCGGTCGCGGTGGAGCGGCGCGGGCACGTGATGATCGTCACGATCAACCGGCCGGAGGCGCGCAACGCGGTCAATCGGTTCGTCCACGAAGGTGTCGGCGATGCCCTCGCCGCGGCGGACAAGGACCCGGAGGTGCGCTGCGTGATCGTTACCGGCGCGGGGGACAGGTCCTTCTGCGCGGGCGCCGACCTGGTGGCGTTGTCGCGTGGCGAAAGCCTGGCGCCTGATGACCCCGTCAAGCAGGCGTGGGGCTTCGCCGGGCTGGTCAGTCACGCGATTTCCAAGCCGATGATCGCGGCGGTCAACGGACACGCGCTGGGTGGCGGGCTGGAGATCACGCTGGCGTGCGATCTGGCGGTGGCGGTGGACACCGCGCAATTCGGCCTGCCCGAGCCGAAGCGCGGGCTGTTCGCGGCGGCGGGCGGCGTCTTCCGTCTGCCCGAGCAGCTGCCCAAGAAGATCGCGATGGAAATGATTCTGACCGGCGATCCGATCAGTGCGGAGCGCGCGCTGTCGCTGGGGTTGATCAATGCGGTCGCGCCCGCCGGCTCGTTGATCGACACCGCCATGGCATTGGCGGAACGGATCGCGGTGAACGCGCCGCTCTCCGTACAGGCGTCGAAGCGCATGGCGCAGGGCATCGTCGACGGCACCGTGCCGCGCGAGGAAGCGGCGTGGAAACAGAATCGCGCCGAGACCCGCGTTGTTTTCACCAGCGCGGATTCGCGCGAGGGGCCGAAGGCCTTCGCCGAGAAGCGCGCGCCGGTGTGGCAAGCCAAATGAGCGCCGATGCCGAACGCATCGCGGTCATCGTCGGGGTGGGGCAGGTCAACGACCGCCCCGCCGATCCGGCGCAGGGCATGGAGCCGCTCGATTTGATGTGCGCCGCGTTGGAGGCGGCGGATGCCGATGCGGGCGGCGGCTGGCTGACGGACGTCGACTCGGTCGCGGTGGTGCAGCAGATCAGCTTCCGGCATCAGAATCCGCTGGCGGAGAAGGTGGGCGCGGCGATCGGCGCGACCCCCAGGCTGGCGTATGAATCGGTCGGTCCCAATGGCGACAGCCCGATCCTGCTGCTCAACGAGGCGGCGAACCGGATCGCGCGCGGCGAGGTGACGATCGCGGCGGTGGTGGGGGCCGAAGCGCTGCGCACCGCCAGTCAGCGCGCGGCACAGGCCGCGAAGACGAGCGTCGCGGATCAGAATCCGCTGCGCAACCTCGCGAAAAGCGCCACCCCCGGTTATCGCCAGCGTTATGGCCTTGCGGCACCCGTCGACGTCTATCCGCTGTATGAGAATGCCGGGCGTGCCGCTTACGGCCAGACACTGGCGGAGGGGCAGCGCGAATCGGGCGAGATCTGGTCGCGGTTCAGCGAGATCGCGGCGCAGACACCGGCAGCGTGGATCCATGTGCCGAAATCCGTCGACGAGGTGGTGACGCCCGGCGCGGACAACCGCCCGATCGCCTTTCCGTACACCAAGTTGATGGTCGCCAATTCGAGCGTCAATCAAGGCGCGGGCTTCCTTGTCACCAGCCTGGCGGAGGCGCGGCGGCGTGGCGTGCCGGCGGCGCGGATCATCTATGTCGGGCGCGGCGCGGCGGCGCATGAGAGCGAGGATTTCCTCGCCCGCGATCGCTACGACCAGTCGGCCAGCATGACGATATGCCTGCGACGGACGCTGGAATGGAACGGCGTGTCGACGGAGGACCTCGACCGCGTCGAACTCTATTCCTGCTTTCCCTGCGTGCCGAAAATGGCCCGGCGCGTGATCGGCTGGCCGGTCGATCGGCCAGCCACGGTGTTCGGAGGGCTCACCTTCGGCGGTGGGCCGATCGGCAATTACATGAGCCATGCGGTCGCCGAGATGGTCGACAGCCTGCGCGCAGGGGAGGGCGAGGGCGCGGGAGGAAAGGGGCTGCTGTTCGCCAACGGCGGGTTCGCGACGCACAATCACGCGATCGTGCTCGCCACCGCGCCGCTGCCGAATGCGGGCGAGCCGCATGACTTCGACGTCCAGGCGGAGGCGGACGCCGCGCGCGGGCCGGTGCCGCCGCTCGACAAAAGTTATGTCGGCCAGGCGACGGTGGAAACCTATACCGTCTTCTACGCACGGGATGGCAAGGCGCGTGCTGGCGTGGTGGTCGCGCGCACGCCGGCGGGGAACCGCACGCTGGCCAGGGTGCCGGGGACGGACGTCGAGACGATCGCCTGGTTGACCGATGGCGCGGCGGAGCCGGTCGGCAGCGTAGGCGAGATCGTGGCGGACGGGGACGATATGGTGTGGCGCCGCGCATCGGCGTGAGCGCCGCGCGCCCGAGCATGATGACGGCTTTATCGCCTCCGCTTGTCACGATAGGCATGGATTATGACCCAGGGCCACCGTCCGCGCCGCAGCGCGCTTTATCTGCCGGCGTCGAACCAGCGTGCGATCGACAAGGCGCGCACGCTCGACGCCGATGTCGTGATCCTCGATCTGGAGGATGCGGTCGCCCCCGATCGCAAGGCGGAGGCGCGCGCCGCGGCGGTGGCGGCGGTACGCGAGGGCGGATATGGCGCGCGCGAACTGGTCGTGCGGGTCAATGCGCCTGACACCGAATGGGGCATCGACGATCTCGCCGCGCTGGCCGACAGCGGCGTCTCGGCGGTGCTGCTGCCCAAGGTGTCGGATGCGGCGACACTGACGGTCGCGCGCCACGCACTGGGCGCGGGCCCGGCGCTATGGGCGATGATCGAGACTTGCCGCGCGATCGTTGATCTTCCCGCGATCGGGACGGCGGCGGCCGCGACCGGGCTGAGCACCTTCGTTGTCGGCGGCAACGATCTGGCGAAGGAAATGCGGTGTCGTCCCGGGCCGGATCGCGCGCCGCTGTTGCCGATCCTGACCCAGATCGTGCTGGTCGCACGGATGCATGGCCTGATCGCGCTCGACGGCGTCATCAACATCCTTGACGATGCGGCGGCGGTGGAGGCGGAATGCCGTCAGGGGCTGGCCTGGGGTTTCGACGGCAAGACGCTGATCCATCCGTCGCAGATCGCGCCTGCCAATCACGTCTTCACGCCCTCGCCGGAGGAGGTCGCCTGGGCGGAGACGGTGGTGGCGGCATTCGACCTGCCCGAGCATCACGGCAAGGGCGCGATCCGGGTCGACGGCAAGATGGTGGAACGGCTCCATCTCGATGAGGCACGACGCACATTGGCGATCATCGCAGCAGTACGCGCACGCAACTGACGGGCGGCGCGGGTCTCGTGCGCGATTGCCCGGCTACGTCCGGCAATAACCCTCGCCGGTCTTCACCGTGAGGCATTGCTTCTTCCCCGCCAGCCATTTGAGCCCGGTGGCATCGCCGTCGGTCGGCACCGCGATCTCGTCGGCGCCGTTGCGGGTGAAGCGCAGCCCCTTCGCGGTGATCGTGCCGGGGAAGGTGCCGCGATGATCGAGATCCCATTGCATTTCCAGCATCACGCCGCCGTCCGGCCGGCTGGTGACGTCGAGGAACATGCCCTCCACCCCGATCCAGCGCCCGAGATAGCGCGCTTTCTGGTCCGCGGGCGGGACGGGCGATGCGGCGGCGGGTGGCACTGCCTCCGGCCCCACGTCATTGGCGACCGCCATATTGGCGCCCGGCGACGGACCGCCACAGGCGGCGAGCGACAGTGCCAGCAGCAGCGCGGACGGGACGGGCGGGATCGTTCTGGTCATGAAATGACAAACGTGTGACCATCGACGCTCGTTCCGGGTGGCAAAGACCGGCGCGCGTCGCTACAGGCACGCGCATCTTCCATCGTCAACGGGAGTCGCCTCCTTTGCGTATCGCGATCGCCTGCGATCATGCCGCCGTTTCCCTCAAGGACGAACTGCGCGACTGGCTGACCGGGGAGGGGCATGAGATGATCGATCTCGGCACCCATGGCAGCGCCAGCGTCCATTACCCCGATTACGGCCGCAAACTGGCCGATGCGCTCGCCGGTGGCGCGGCGGAGCGGGGGATCGCGTTGTGCGGATCGGGCATCGGCATCATGATCGCCGCCAACCGCAACCCGGCGGTGCGTTGCGCGCTGGTGTCCGAACCACTGTCGGCCGAGCTGGCGCGTTCGCACAATGACGCCAATGCCATCGCGATGGGTGCCCGGCTGATCGGCGTCGAGATGGCCAGGGCGTGCGTCGCCGCCTTCCTTTCCACCGAATTCCTCGGCGGGCGCCACGCAGCCCGCGTCGACATGTTGAAGGAGCCCGCATGAGCACCAACCCCGTCTCGCTTTCCGACGTTCAGCCGGATGGTTTCTTCACGCGCGGTCTCGCCGAGGCCGATCCGGCGATCTTCGCTGGCGTCGAACACGAACTGACCCGCGAGCAGACGCAGATCGAGCTGATCGCGTCGGAGAATATCGTCAGCCGCGCGGTGCTGGAAGCGCAGGGCAGCGTCTTCACCAACAAATATGCCGAAGGCTATCCGGGTAAGCGCTACTACCAGGGCTGCCACCCGTCGGACGAGGTGGAGCAGCTGGCGATCGACCGCGCGAAGCAGCTCTTCGGGTGCGGGTTCGTCAACGTCCAGCCGCATTCGGGTGCGCAGGCGAATGGCGCGGTGATGCTGGCGCTGGCGAAGCCGGGCGATACGGTGATGGGCCTGAGCCTCGACGCCGGCGGCCATCTGACGCATGGCGCGCGCGCGGCGATGAGCGGCAAGTGGTTCAACGCGGTGCAATATGGCGTCGCGCCCGACACGCACCTGATCGACTATGACGCGGTCGAGAAGCTGGCGCAGGAAACCCAGCCCAAGCTGATCATCGCCGGCGGCAGCGCCTATCCCCGCCATATCGACTTCGCCCGGTTCCGCGCGATCGCGGACAAGGTCGGTGCGTTCTTCATGGTCGACATGGCGCATTTCGCGGGGCTGGTGGCCGGCGGGGTGCATCCGACGCCGTTCGGCCATGCGCATGTCGTGACCACCACCACGCACAAGACGCTGCGCGGCCCGCGCGGCGGCATGGTGCTGACCGATGACGAGGCGATCGCGAAGAAGATCAACTCGGCGGTCTTCCCGGGGCTGCAGGGTGGCCCGCTGATGCATGTCATCGCCGCCAAGGCGGTCGCTTTTGGCGAAGCGCTGCGCCCCGAGTTCAAAAGCTATGCCGCCAGCGTGGTGGAGAATGCCAAGGTGCTGGCCGCGACGCTGAAGGAGCGTGGCGCGGACCTCGTATCGGGGGGCACCGACACGCATCTGGCGCTGGTCGATCTCACTCCGTTGGGCGTCACCGGGAAGGATGCCGACGAAGCGCTGGAGCGGGCGGGTATCACCTGCAACAAGAACGGTATCCCCAATGATCCGCTGCCCCCGGTCAAGACCAGCGGGATCCGCGTTGGCAGCCCGGCGGGCACCACGCGCGGCTTCGGCACCGCCGAGTTCCGCGAGATCGGCAACATGGTGGCGGACGTGCTCGACGGTTTGGCCAAGAAAGGCGAGGCCGGGGATCAAGAGGTCGAGGCGAACGTTCGGGATCGCGTGCGCGCGCTGTGCGCTCGCTTCCCGATCTATCAGTAAGGAGGAACGTTCGTGGCCAAGTTCGACCAGAAGATGAGCGAAGTGCAGTCCAACGTGAAGGGCACGCCGGGGCTGGGCAAGAGCATGGCCAAGTGGAGCGCGCTGGGCGCGGTGGTCGCGATTCCGCTGCCGGTCGTCGGTCCGATCTTCGGCGCGATCGCGGGCGCCGCCTACGCCTACCGCAAGGGCACCAAGAACAAGGCCTTCTGAGGGACTGAATGCGCTGCCCTTTTTGTGGTCATGACGCCAGCCAGGTAAAGGACAGCCGCCCCACCGACGATGGGGCGGCGATCCGGCGTCGCCGGCAATGCGAGGGATGCGCGGCGCGTTTCACCACGTTCGAGCGGATCCAGTTGCGCGAACTGACGGTGGTGAAAAGCGAGGAACGGCGCGAGCCGTTCGACCGGGAGAAGATGCTCCGCTCGATCGCGATCGCCGCGCGCAAGCGGCCGATCGAGCCGGTCCAGCTCGAACGGCTCGTCAGCGGGATCCAGCGCCAGCTGGAAACCGGCGGCGACGCCGAAGTGTCCGCCAAGCGGATCGGCGAGATGGTGATGGAGGGGCTGAAGGGCCTCGATTCCGTCGCCTATATTCGCTTCGCGAGCGTCTATCGCGACTTCAGCGAGGCGCGCGATTTCGAGGAGTTCGCCGGGACCGTGGAGGAAGCGGGACGGGGGTGATTTGACTTTGCCGCCCGTTCGTCCTGAGGAGCGGCTGAGCGAAGTCCAAGCCTCGTCTCGAAGGACCTGAGTGTGAGTTTCCACGCCTATCTTCCGCGTTGTGCCGATGGCAGTTATTGCACCGGGCACACCGACGATCTGGATCAAAGGATCGCCCAACATCAACATGGCGCCGTGCCGGGCCACTTCCGGCCCCGCCGCCCGGTCGGACTGATGTGGTCGGAAGACGTCCCGTCCGGTCACGATGCACGCGCCGGCGAGCAGCGGATCACGGGTTGGCCGCGTGCGAAGCGGCAAGCGCTGGAAAGCGGCGATGCGGCTGCGGCCCGGTCCCGCGCCAGTCGCGTGGTCCTTCGAGCCGCCTCGGCGGGCTCAGTCCCTCTCGGGCCGAACAGGGGATGGCGGTCATGAACCGCCTCAGCCCACCCCCCGTCATCGTGCTCGTCCGCCCGCAACTGGGCGAGAATATCGGCAAGGCGGCACGGGCGATGCTCAATTTCGGGTTGACCGACATGCGCCTCGTCACCCCGCGCGACGGTTGGCCGAACCCCCAGGCCGGCCCCGCCGCGTCGGGCGCCGATGTGGTGCTGGAGCGCGCGCAGGTGTTTGACAGTGTCGCCGCGGCGGTCTCGGATTGCGCGCACGTCTATGCCACCACGGTGCGCAAGCGCGGCGTCACCAAGCCGGTGGTCACGCCGGAGGTGGCCGCGACCACGATCCATCGCGCGGCGG
>NZ_JBELIE010000056.1:0-19066 GCF_042091075.1 Sphingomonas sp.
GATGAACGGCGAGGCGCTGCCGCTCCTCAACGGCTTTCCGCTGCGACTGATCGTGCCGGGCTGGTATTCGACCTATTGGATCAAGGCGCTCGACCGGATCGAGGTGCTGACCGCGCCCGATGCGGGATATTGGATGGCGAAGGCCTATCGCATCCCCACCACGCCGGGGGCGGATGTGCCGCCCGGCGCGAAGGATTTTCCCACCGTGCCGATCAACGCGATGGTGCCCCGCGCGCTGATCACCAGCCATGCCGGCGAGGCGAAGGTGGTGGCTGACGATCCCTTCTACGTGCGCGGCGTGGCGATGGGCGGCGACAAGGGCGTCGCGCGCGTCGATCTGTCAATGGACGCTGGCCGGACCTGGCATCCCGCGCGGCTGGGGCCCGATCAGGGCCGCTACGGCTTCCGCCTGTGGGAAGCGACGATCGCGGGGCTGCGTCCGGGCGGCTATCGCCTGTGGGCGCGCAGCGTGAACACCGCCGGACAGACGCAGGCGATGACGCCGGTGTGGAATCCCGGCGGCTATATGCGCAATCCTCCCGCCACGATCGCGGTGCGCGCGGCATGAACCGCAACAGGGGATCACTCGACGCCGCCGCGCAACCCGCGTCATCGCCCGCCATCCCGGGCTTCCGCCTGCGCAGCAGCATGGTAGCGGTGGTGGCGCTGGCGCTGGCGGCGTGCTCGTCCGAACCCGCCGCCCCGGCCGCCAACAGCAGCGCCGTCACGTCGATCGAACTGCCGGCGGAAACCGCATCGCTGCCCGATAGCCCGGCGGGCAATCTGCTGACCCAGCGATGCACCGCCTGCCACTCGCCCGATTTCCTGACGCGACAGCCGCCGCTGACCGTCGAGAAGTGGAAGGCCACCGTGGTCAAGATGCGCGAGGCCTATCATGCGCCGATCGCCCCGGCGGAAGACGATGCGATCGTCGCCGCGCTGCTGACGTTGCAGGCCGGCGCACGCTGACCGAGGCATACCGCCCCGTCGGTCGGGGGTGGCCGGTCGCGCGTCGATGCGGTAACGGGTCGGAACAAGCAAAAGGCATACCCAATCCATGAATCGTTTCGACTGGTCCGACCCTTTCCTGCTCGACGAGCAGCTTTCCGATGACGAGCGGATGGTGCGCGATACGGCGCGCAGCTATGCGCAGGACCGGCTCGCCCCGCGCGTGATCGAAGCCTTTGCCAACGAGCATACCGATCCCACGATCTTTCGCGAGATGGGTGCGCTGGGCCTGCTCGGGCCGACCATTCCCGAGGAATATGGCGGCGTCGGCGCGAGCTATGTCGCCTATGGCCTGGTCGCGCGGGAGGTCGAGCGGATCGACTCGGGCTATCGTTCGATGATGAGCGTTCAGTCGAGCCTGGTGATGTACCCGATCCACGCCTTCGGATCGGAGGAACAGCGCCGCACCTATCTGCCCAAACTGGCCAGCGGCGAGTTCATCGGTTGCTTCGGGCTGACCGAGCCCGATGCCGGATCGGACCCCGGCGGGATGACGACCCGCGCGCGCAAGACCGATGGCGGCTATCTCATCTCGGGCGCGAAAACTTGGATTTCGAACGCGCCGATCGCCGATGTCTTCGTGATCTGGGCGAAATCCGACGCGCATGGCGGCGCGATTCGCGGCTTTATCCTCGAAAAGGGCATGAAGGGGCTGTCCGCGCCCAAGATCGAGGGCAAGCTGTCGCTGCGTGCCTCGATCACCGGCATGGTGATGATGGACGAGGTCGAGGTGGGCGAGGATGCGCTGCTGCCGGATGTCGAGGGGCTGAAAGGCCCGTTCGGCTGCCTCAACCGCGCGCGTTACGGGATCAGCTGGGGCGCGATGGGCGCGGCGGAATTCTGTTTCCACGCCGCGCGGCAATATGGCCTCGATCGCAAGCAATTCGGCCGGCCGCTCGCCGCGACCCAGCTCTTCCAGAAGAAACTGGCGGATATGGAAACCGAGATCACGCTCGGCCTGCAGGCCAGTTTGCGGGTCGGCCGGTTGATGGACGAGCATCGCTTCGCACCCGAGATGATCTCGCTGATCAAGCGCAACAATGTCGGCAAGGCGCTCGATATCGCCCGTGTCGCGCGCGACATGCACGGCGGCAACGGCATTTCGGGCGAGTATCAGGTGATGCGTCACCTGATGAACCTCGAAACGGTCAATACCTATGAAGGTGCTCATGACGTGCACGCGCTGATCCTCGGCCGCGCGATCACCGGGATCGCCGCGTTCTGAAGCCCCCCGCCCCGCCCGCCATTCCCGCGTGAGCAGGATGGTGGGGCGGGATGGCGCTGGCGGGGCGGATGGCGCAACGACCGCCAGCGCGGCGGCGCGTGTCGTAACAGTTGCAACCATCCCTGCGATGATGCGATGATCGCGCATGGCCGATGCATCCCTTACCCGCCCCGCCGGCACCGCCGCGGACTGGACGATTCCGCAGAACTGGTCGTCGTACAGCGCCGACGATCACGCCACCTGGGACAGGTTGTTCGCCCGGCAGGCGGCGATGCTGCCCGGCCGCGTCACCCCCGAGTTTATGGATGGGCTGGACATATTGCGCCTGTCGAAGCCCGGCATTCCCGATTTCGAGGAACTGTCCGATCGACTGATGAAGGCCACCGGATGGCAGGTCGTCGCGGTCCCGGGGCTGGTGCCCGACGACGTGTTCTTCGACCATCTCGCCAATCGGCGGTTCGTGGCGGGCAATTTCATCCGCCGCCCCGATCAGCTTGATTACCTGCAGGAACCGGATGTCTTTCACGACGTCTTCGGCCACGTCCCGTTGCTCGCGAACCCGGTCTTCGCGGATTATATGCAGGCCTATGGCCGGGGCGGGCAACGCGCCGCGAGCATGGGCGCGATCGAGCGCCTGTCGCGGCTTTATTGGTACACCGTCGAATTCGGGCTGGTGCGCAGTGATGAGGGATTGCGTCTGTACGGCGCCGGAATCGTCTCGTCCTTCACCGAATCCCGCTTCGCCTTGGAGGACCCCTCACCCAATCGCCTTGGCTTCGATCTCGAACGGGTGATGCGTACCCGGTATCGGATCGACGATTTCCAGCAGAGCTATTTCGTCATCGACAGTTTCGACGATTTGCTCGACCGTACGCTCAATACCGACTTCGCGCCGCTATACGAACGCCTTACCGCCTTGCCGGAGGTGCAACCGGCGACCATTCTGCCGACCGACCATGTCATCACGCGGGGGACGCAGGCCCATGCGGTGGCGGGGGCATGACCCCCGACCACCCATCATCCCGGCGCGCGGCGGGGCGACACGCCGCGGCGCCTGCCCGAAACCTGCGCTACCAACGATAGCGCAGCGACCCGACCACCGTTCGCGACGCGCCGAAATAGCAACTGTTGTTGAAGAAGCAGCTCGCGATATGCCGCTTGTCGAACAGGTTCTGCGCGTTGACGGTCAGGCTCAACCCGTCGAGGCGCTGATCCACCGCACCGAATTCATAGCCCAGTAGCGCATCGGCCAGCACGAAGCCGGGCGAGGCGAAGCGGGTCGTCACCAGTTTGCCACTGCGGGTCACCTGCATGGTGCCGTCTGATTCGCCGACATAGCGCACGCCGCCGCCGACCGTGATTCCGCCCAGCGCGCCCGCCGCGACCTGCTTCAGGTCGTAGGAAACGAGGCTTGATGCGCTCCATTTCGGTATCCCGAGGGGACGGGTGCCCGTCACGCCGGCCAGTTGATCGCCCGTGCCCGTCGGCACATTGCCCCGCACCGTCAGCGCGTCGGTGTAGGTGCCGGCGACGGTAACGGACAAGCCCGGCGCGATATCGCCGCGACCGTCCAGCTCCACGCCCCGGACCTTCACCTCGCCCGCCTGGATTGAAAAGTTCGCATGGAGGGGATCGGGCACGGTGGCGTTGCGGCGCCGCAGGTCGAACGCGGATAGCGTGAACAATGCGCTGGTGCCACGCGGCTGATATTTGATCCCCGCCTCATATTGCCGCCCGGTGATCGGCACGAACGGCGTACCATCAAAGGTGGTGCCGGTCTGCGGCTCGAAGCTGGTCGAATAGCTGACGAACGGGGAAAGACCGAGCTTCGTTTCGTATAGCGCCCCGAGTCGCCCGGTGAATGCGGTCTGCGCCAGCCGGGTCACGCCACCGGCGACATTGGCCCGGATCTGCGTCTGATTCTGTGCCTGGGATAGTGAGGTGTACCAGTCCTGCCGCCCGCTGGCGATCAGGTTCAGCCCGCCGATCGCGATCTGATCCTGCGCATAGATGCCGACCTGATCGACCTTGCGGAAGGTGCGCGTGACCGCCGGAAAAAGCAGCAGATTGCTAGTCGGCAGGTTCTGACCATATACCGGACGATACAGGTCGAGCACCGGTATGCTGATCGCCGGGTTGGCGCTGTTGGTGCCGGTGGCGAACGCCTGGTCCCCGGTGCCGCGATTGTTCTGCCAATCGACGCCGAACAGCATCGTATGGCGCAGCGGGCCGGTGTCGAAGGTCGCCGCGAGGCGGTTGTCGATCGTGATCGTTCGGAACTGCTCGTCAGAGCCGCCGCCGCCGCGCGTGATCCGCGACAGATCGGTATTGCCCTGAGCGTCAAGATTGGTGCTGGCGTTGAACGACAGATAGATCTGTCGATAGTGCAGGTCGATATCGAGGTAACGCGCGTTCGCCGTCCAGGTCAGCGAATCGTTGAACTGGTGCCGGAACAACAGGGTGCCGGTTTTCAGCGTGCGGTCGAAGGCTTCATACGCCGGCTCCGACACGTTCAGATCGACCGGCAGCGGCCCCAGCGGGCTGGGCAGCGCCGAACCGAGGACGGGCACGCCGCTGTAGGACGCCGCCTCCGGATCGCGCTGGTAACTGAGGATCACGGTCATGCTGGTCGCATCGTCGGGAGCGAAGGTCAGCATCGGGCTCGCGTAGTAGCGCCGGTTGCGGGTCTGTTGCAGGAAACCGTCGGACTGTTCCGCGCCGGCGATGACGCGGAACAGCAGTTTGCCGTCACGATCGAGAGGCTGGTTGACGTCGATCGAGGACCGCAACAGGCTGAAATTGCCGGCCGCCAGCTCGATCCGGCCGCCCGCCTCGCGATAGGGCATCTTGCTGGTCAGATTGACCAGTCCCCCCGGCGTGGCATTGCCGTACAATACCGATGCCGGCCCCTTGATGATGTCCACCCGCTCCACCAGGTGGAAGTCGATCTGCGGACTGGCATAGACGCCCCCCAACAATCGCATCCCATCCATATAGATGCCGGGCTGGAACCCGCGAATGTACAATTGGTCGTAACGGGTCGCGACAGCGCCGCGCTGGTTCGGAGACACACCGGCGACGTAACCGAGCGCCTGATTGATCGATTGCACGTTGCGCCGCGACAACTCGCTGCCATCGATGACGGTCACCGCCTGCGGCAATGCGATCAGCGGCGTCGCCGTCTTCGATCCCGCCTCGCCGGTGCGGCGCTCACGGGCGCCGTTGACGATCACGTCGTCATTATCGCGTACCTGCGCATCTGCTCCCTCCGCGGCGGGAGCCTCATCCGCACCGGTCATCGCCCGGGCGGTGACCGGCACGATTCCGGCGAGCATCGTCGCGGCGCAAAGCGCCGTGGCGCGAGATAGGCGCATTATTTCCCCCTGTTCGACCATTTGGTCTGATATTGATAGTGACTCGCAGATGCTGCTAATGCATAGCGACTGGTGTGGGCAAGGGGATTGATGGCGAATGCTGATGCGACGACAGCCAGCGGCGATGGCGCCGCGTCATATCCGGCCGGCGGCCGTGGCGATGTCGCTCCGCTGCGTCACTGCGTTGCTGGGTGGCTATGCCGCGGCGACGGGCATCGCCACGCTTATCGCGCGGCTGCTGCCGGTCGCGCGGGTCGAGGCGACGTTATGGGGCATGACGCTGTCGGCGCTATGCTATGCGGTCCTGGCGCTGTGGTGCTTCGCGGAAGCGCGGCTGGCGCGGGTGATGGCGACGGTCTGGGGCATCGCGATCGTGACGATCGCGCTCGCCTGGGCGCTGGGGGTCCGCGCGTGAAGGGCTCGCTGCGACAGTCGATGGCGTGGATCCACGGCTGGCTCGGGCTGATCGCAGGCTGGCTATTGTTCGCGATGTTCCTGACCGGCACCGCCAGCTATTTCCGGCCGGAGATCACGCGCTGGATGCAGCCGGAGCAGCCCGCCAACCACAGCACTCCCGCCGCCGCTGCCGCCGCCGCCATCCGCTATCTCCAGCGCATCGGGCCGGACGATCAACAATGGTATATCTTCCTGCCCGATGAGCGCACCGCGGTCACGCGCGCCTTCGCGATCCCCGCGCCCAATGGCACCGCGCCCCGGAAGCGGGCGCCGGAACTCGTCCTCGACCCCGCCTCGGGCGAACCGATCACCGCGCGCGAGACCCGTGGCGGCGAACATTTCTATCGCTTCCATTTCCAGCTTCAGCTTCCCTATCCCTGGGGCCGTTGGCTGGCGAGCCTGTGCGCGATGTTCATGCTGACCGCGATCGTGTCCGGCGTGATCACCCACAAGCGCATCTTCGCCGATTTCTTCACATTGCGATGGAAAAAGGGGCAGCGCAGCTGGCTCGACGCGCACAACGTCAGCGCGGTGCTGGCGCTGCCCTATCACGCGGTGATCACCTATACCGGGCTGATGACGCTGGTGGTGATGTACATGCCCTGGCCGATCGTCACCAATTACGCGAAGCCAATCGACTTCAGCTACGAAGCCTTCGGCCTGTTGCCGGAACGTCCCGCCAGCGAGACGCGCGCGCCGCTGACCGCGATCGCGCCGCTGATGCGCGATGCCGAGCGGCGGCTGGGCGGCCCGCCAACGCGGCTGGTGGTGCAACATCCCGGCGACGGCGCGGCGACGATCGCGGTGACCCGCCACCTCAGCCGCTCGCTGGATGCGCGCGCGCCGACGATCACATATGACGGCCCCTCGGGGCGTGTCCTGTCGATCGCCGCGCCGCCCGGCCCCGCCGCCGCGACCATGGGGGTGATGCTGGGTCTGCATACCGCCGTCTTCGCCGCGCCCGCGATGCGCTGGATCCTGTTCCTGCTGGGCGGTACCGGCGCGGCGATGGTCGCCACCGGCCTGATCCTCTGGACCAGCGCGCGGCGCCGCCCCAATGTGGCGCCGTTCTTCGGGCTGCGGCTGGTCGAGCGGCTCAACATCGCCACGATCGCCGGGCTGCCGATCGCAATGGCGGCCTTTCTGCTGTCGAACCGACTGATCCCCGCGGCATGGCCGGGACGTGCCGATCTGGAAGTCGCGACCATGTTCTGGGTGTGGGGCGGTGTCGCGATCGTGCAATGGCTACGCCCCACGCCCCGCGCCTGGCGGGAGGGGTTGGCGCTCGGCGCGCTGACCTTCGCCGCCATCCCGGTCGCGGACGCGATATGGACGCCCGCACGGCTGCTCGCCGGCGACCCGCTGTTCGTCTCCTTCGATGTCGCGATGCTGCTGCTTGCCGCGCTGCTCGCCTTTGCCAGTCGCCGCGCGGGACGTCCCCGCGTGACACCCGTCCGCCGTTCGTCCCTGGAGGTCGCCCGTGCTTGAGGTCATTCTGCTGTCCACCGTCGCGATGCTGCTGCTCGCCGCGACCACCCATCGGCTTCGCCGCGACTCGGGGGTAACGGGCTGGGGGGCGATGACCGGCCTGCGCCTCGCGGCGGCCGCGCTGCTGGCGATCGCCTTTCTGCGCAGCGGTTCTGCGCTTCCCGGCGAGCGAGTCGTTCGCTTCCTGTGTGGCGTGTCGGTGGCTGCGGTGCTGACCACGCTGTCGATCTCGCTTGCGCCCGCGCTGGCGTTCTGGCCGATCCGGACCGCCCTGGCCTTCCGGTCGATCCGTACCGCTTCGTCGGCGCGCGGCGTTCGCGTCGGCGCGACCCCCTCCTCCACCCCCGTATCGCGCGCTTTGTAAGGAAAACTATTAGCCCTTCACGGAACTTTCTGGTCTGCGCGGCTTAGTTTAACGCCGCGTTTACCGATGGCCGGAGGGCGCGGTGAGTTGACCCATTTCTGGCCACCAAATCAGGCGTTGCACCTACTTTTTCCCTTAATTTTCTTAATGGAATGAGGTAATGGTGCAGCGCACAATGAAAGGGGTGTCATGGCCAGCGTAACGCCGTTCGCGTTCGAAGGAACGTTGCATGGTTCGGCCAGCGGCAGTGCCGCTTCCCCGGTGTCGGGATTTGACCTGCGCATCACGCGCGGGCTGGATATCGTCATCGCCGCCGTTGCCTTGTTGTTTTTTGCACCGTTGATGATCGCCATCGCGCTGTCGGTCTATGCCGCTGATCCGGGGCCGATTTTCTTTGCCCAGCGTCGTATCGGGCGGGGCGGACGCATGTTCCGCTGCCTCAAGTTCCGTACCATGGCCACCGACGCGGAGGCGCGGCTGCAGGAGCTGCTGCGCACCGACCCGGCGGCGCGCGCGGAATGGGATCGCGACCACAAGCTGCGCAACGATCCGCGTATCGTCGGCATCGGCAGCTTCCTGCGCAAGAGCAGCCTCGACGAACTGCCGCAGCTCTTCAACGTCCTGAAGGGCGAGATGAGCCTCGTCGGGCCACGCCCGATCGTCGAGGCGGAAGCGCGCCGTTACGGCCGCTACATCGCGCATTATTGCAGCGTCCGCCCGGGCATCACCGGGCTGTGGCAGGTCAGCGGCCGCAACGACACCACCTATCGCCGTCGCGTGGCGATGGACGTCGCTTATTCGCGCCGCCGCAATGCCGCGATGGATATCCGCATCCTGGCGGTGACGGTGCCCAGCGTGTTGCGCGCCAAGGGATCCTACTGACCCTCTCCTCGCGCGGCCCCTAACGGGCCGCGCGCACGGCGCATCCTTGTTCAAGGCGTGTTCCGCAGGCGGCCCCGCGCCGCACTGGCATGTCATGGCTGGCGTCCGCGGATTGTCAGGCAAATAACGCCCGACCTGCGCCGATAAACCCATTTCGAGTATCGCTTTGCTGTCGCGCCCGTTGGCCGCGTCGTAGAACTCCCGACCTCGCGCGCTTGCGAGGCGTTGGGAGACTTCGTTGCCAAGGTATGGGTCAAGATCGTCGTCGGCGAGCGGTGATCTGTACGTAGAGGGCGATCCAGGCACGATCAGGGACAGCATCCCGGTCTTCACGCGATTACTCGCTGAGTTATCGACCCATGTCTGCATGATCGGCGCTCGTCTGTTCGATGGGGATCTCGATCGCGCTGAAATCTTTTCCTTGTTCTTCACAACGGGCATTGCCGGCGCCGGGCGGGAGGGGGCGGTGTCGATCAATTCGGCCGCTCTGGCGCTGGGTCGACCGTTCGAAACCGTACGACGCCATGTCAACGCCCTGATCGCCCGGGGCTGGTGTGAGCGGACCGCCGATGGCGTGCGCGTCGCACCGGCAGTATGGCGCACCAAGGGAACGCAACGCGCGATGGACCTGCTGCATGACGGCCTCGTGCGGTTCCTGGCGGATGCCACGGCGGCGGGGATCCTGCGCGTGCCGCCCCTGCCCGCCGGGCGCACTTTCGAACGGATCGACGGCGTCCGCGCGGCAATAGAACTGACGCTGGCGATGGTCGGGCGCCATCGCGGCGCATTGCCCGATCTGAACGACTTCGCGGTCTTTTCCGCCGTCCTGGCCACCAATATGCGGCGCTTGGAGGCCTATCCGCAGCCGAAGGGGCCGCCCCCGCCGGGCACGCGGCCGTTCCACCCCGTCCACGCGCTGCGCGTCGCCAGCATCGCCCGCTACTTCGGCATGGCCGAAACCACCGTCCGTCGACGCGCGATGGCGATGGTCGGTCCGGGCAAGCCGCTGATCCGGGTACGGAGCGGATTGCTCATCTCGGTCGAGTGGATCGCCAGTCTGGACCTGGTCGCTCGTGGCGACCGGCGCCACGGCACGATGACGCTGATCCTCGGCCGGATCGCCGCCGCCGGCTTTCCCTTTCACGTCCCGGCGCTCGCCTATCGGATTGGCCGGCCACCGTTCGAGATGTGAGGCGCCCCCCCGCCTGATGGATCAATCGAAGCGTCGCGTGATCGACAGCGTGCCGGTCAATGGTGTCGCCGCATAGATCTGGCGCATGCCGAAGGCGCTGGAAAAGACGCGCGTCGCCGCCACGGCGTTGAAGACATTGTCGACGCCCACCCGCGTCGTCCAGCGCCCCCGGCTCCATGTCGCATAAAGGTCGGTGACGAAACGCGCCGGCGTATGTTCGCGATAGGGGTTATCGCGACCGAACGCGCTGTCGAAGCCGCTGCTCCCCGATGCGCTCAGCCCCAGCGTCACCACGCCGCCCGCCACATCGTGCCGCCAGTCGGCGCTGATCGCGTAGGACACCACCGGAACATGCGGCAGCGCGTCGCCACGCATACCCATGCCGTCACTCGGCCCGACCGGCGTATCCGCCGCCAGCCGCGCATCCAGCCATATTGTCTCCACGCTGGCGCGCCACGCCCCGATGGTCGTCCCCAGCCGCGCCTCGATGCCGTCGATATCGACGCCGGGCAGGTTGGTATTGTACGAGAATGCACCATTGGAGCTGCTGGCGAGGAACGTCGTGCCATCCCAGTCGATATGGAAAGCGCTCGCCTCCGCCGTCACCGCCCGTCCAGCGATCGCCCATTTCAAACCGAGTTCGTAATTCCAGAGATGGTCGGCGCGATAGATGCGCTCGTCCGCCGTCAGCTCCGGGGTGATATTCACGCCGCCGGGACGGAAACCCTCCGACGCGATCGCCCGCACCACCACCTTGCTGCCCGGCCGCCAATCGAGGGCGAATTTCAGGTTCCGGCCTCGCGCGGTGGTGCGGTAGCGCGCCTCCGCCGCCGAGCCGGTCCCCGTCACGATATTGGGGACCGGCACTGATCCGCCCGCGGCGCGGACATATCGATAGACACGCAAGCCGACGGTCGCGTCGAGGCCGCGCGCCACGGCATGTCCGACCTCGGCATAGACCGCCTGCTGATCGAGCCGCATGTCGAGCCGGCGCAGCCCGGTGACGTCGAGCGGCTCGATCAGCAGGCCGGACGCGGGATCGGCACGCGCGGCAATCGAATCGACCCGGTCGACGCGATGCTCGGCAAAGGCGCCGAACGTCCAGCGCCAGGCGCCATTGCCGTCGTCGCTCAGCCGCCATTCGCCGCTGGTGCTGCGTACCGCCATCGGCTGATACAGGATCGCGGGCAGCCGGCTGTCCAGATAGGCGTGATACGCCGCCCGCGTGGCATCGTCGCAACCGCCCGCACGCCATGCCACCGCGTAGCGCAGGCAGGCAGCGTCGCTATCGCGCTGCCGTTCCAGCACATTGGTGAAATCGATCTGCCGGATGACCTGCCAGTCATAGTGCGATAGCGTCGCGGTCATGCGGGTGCGCTGCCACGCCCCGCGCGCGGTTACGTTCGCGAGGCGCAGCCGCTCACTGTTGGGCACGCGCACCGGGGCATCGGTCTGCTGCCGTCCGGCGTCCAGCCGCCAGGCACCGCCATCGTCGACCCGGTTGCGTTGCGCCAGATAGGTAGCGTCGATCCGCAGGGCGTCGTCGGGCGTCCAGCCGAGCGACAGGCGCTCGCTGTTGCGCCGCGCGCTGTCGCCGTCGTGATAGCCGAGGCGGGGATTGTCGATCGAGCCGCCGATAGTGCGGCGGCCGATCACCCCGCGCAATGCCAGCCGGTCGCGAACGATCGGAACATTGGCCACCACCGCCAGCGCCGCGCCGGGTTGCCCCCCCAGGGTGGCCGATCCCTCTATCGTCACGCTACCGCTGATCGCGGTGGCATCGGCTTCCCGCAGGATCATCCGCAGCGTGCCGCCCATCGACGAGGCGCCGTACAGCGTTCCCTGCGGTCCGCGCAGCAACTCGATCCGTTCGACGTCGATCAGATCGATATCGGGTGACATCGCGGCGGGATCGAACCCCGTTCCCGACGGCGCGCTGACCGGCGTCTCGCCGATGTAGACGCCGACGGTGCTTTCGCCGGTGCCGATCACCCCGCGTACTGACAGGCGCTGCTGCAGCGGGGCGGTGCTCGTCGCGATCAGCGCCGGCAACAGTCGCGTCAGCGAGGCGCGCCCCGGTGCGCGCTGACGCTCGATAGCAGCGCCCGGCACGACCGTCAGCGCCGGGCCGGTATCGCTCAGCAGGCTGGGTCGGCGCAGCGCGGTGACGAGGATATCGGGATCGCTTCCCGTCTCGTCCGGCGTTGCCGTCCGGCGCACGATCACCAGCACGCCCGGCCCGACGCGCCGAAAGGTCAGGCCCGCGCCGCGGAGCAAGCGAACCAGCGCAGCTTCCAGCGGCATCCCGCGCACCAGCGGTTGGCCACGCCATCCGGCCACCAGGGCCGGGTCGACCAGAATCTGTTCATCGCTGTCCATGGCAAGCCGTCGCAGCACGACATCCAGCGGCCCGGCGGGCACGTCGCGCGGCAGCAGCTTGCGCGTCGACTCGGCAGCCGCCGGCCCGGCCAGCAATGCGCCCCCGAGCGCCGCCGCCAGCAAAAAGACCGCCGCTGGCGGCCGACCCGATCCCGGCGCGTTGTTCGTCCCCCGACGCACTGCCACCTGCCCTGTTCCGGCGCTTGCCCCTAGCCCGTCGACGGTTCCCCGGCGTCGTTTCCGTGATGTTGCGATATCGTTGTCAGCCGGAATGGATCCGTTCTTGACGAACTGGTTACAACATGTTCGTCTGTGCATCACAAGCATTTGGAGAGGACGCCGGGAAGCGGGGGTGGCAACCTTCCCGAGGGGGAACGAAATTGGGATTGATGGCGCGGGCCCGATCGGGCGCCTCGACGGACGGCAGTGATTCGCTGACGCCGCTGATGCCGGCGGTCCGGCGTTTCCTGATGAAGCGGGCACCGATCGACGATGTCGACGATCTGATGCAGGATGTCGCGATCCGCATGCATGTCCGCCGCGACGATGGCGAGATCGCCAATCTCCACGGCTATGTCTTTCAGGTCGCGCATAGCGTGCTGGCCGATCGCGCCCGCCGCGACACCGTTCGCCACCGGCACCGCCATGACGAGCTGGAGGATAAGCATCATCCGGTTGAGGGACGATCGCCGGAGCGCGTCTTATTGGGCAAGGAACGCTGGTCGCGGCTCGTCGCGGCGGTGGACGAATTGCCGGAACGGACCCGGCAGGCCTTCGTTCTTCACCGCTTCGAGGAGATGAGCTACGCTGCCATCGCTCGACACATGGGAATATCGGTGAGCGCGGTGGAAAAGCATATCATGAAAGCCATCCGCATTTTGGCGGCGACCATCGACGCATGACGTCCACGCCCCGGCCTGATCCGGCCGCGTCCGCCGCGGCCTGGTACGCGCGCACGCGCGCGGACGGCGTTACGGACGCCGATCGGACTCGATTGACCGACTGGATCCGCGAAGATGCCGCCCACGCAGAGGCCTGGCATCATACCGTCGAGATCGACAGCGCGCTGGACGGCATCCGCGACGATCCGACGATCGCCAGACTCCGCGCGCAAGCGTTGACGCCCCCCGCCCGCCAGGCGTGGCGGCGTTGGCCTGTCGTTGCGGCGGCCGCCGCCGTCCTTGCGACGGCGGGGCTCGGCGGAACGATCGCACTGCACTCGTCCCCCCGCCAGCCGATCGTCCCCACCACCGCGCCCGCCACAACCGATTATGCCACCGCTGCGGGCGAAACCCGGCGGCTGACCCTGCCCGACGGCACGATCCTGACGCTCGATGCGCGATCGCGGGTCGCGGTGCATCCGGCCGGGGTCGAGCGGCGCGTCGATCTGCTCGCGGGCCGGGCGGCCTTTGCCGTCGCGAAGGATGCCGCGCATCCCTTCGTCGTGACCAGCGGCGGCAGCACGGTGACCGCGCTGGGCACGCATTTCTCGGTCGACCACGGCGATGGTGCTGCGATGCAGGTCGCCTTGACAGAGGGCAAGGTGCGCGTGGAAACCCCCGCGGGCCGGCGGGTGCTGGCGCCGGGCGAACTGCTGTCGCTGACCGGCAAGGCGCTGACGGTGATGCCAAACGCCGCCGCCACGGCGGGCGCGTGGCAGAGCGGGCGGCTGACGTTCGATGCCACCCCGCTGGCCGATGTGGTAGCCGCGTTGCAACGCTACGATCACCGCCGCCTCATCATCCGTGATGATGCGCTGGGCGCGCATCCCTTCAGCGGATCGCTGCGCACCACAGGGGGCGTCGACGCGCTGATCGCCGCGCTCGAAGCCTATCGCGTCGCGCGCGTGGTACGACAGGATGCACAAACGATCGTCCTGACCGGACGATGACCGCCTCGGTCGGCGCATTCGGCAAGCGTCGCTCGAGCATCTTCCGATACGGCGCGTCGCCACCGACAACGCGACGCGCGGCCGAGCGGTGATGCCCCGCCCCTCCCCCGCGGCTCGCCGCGCGCGGGAGGGGTCGGGGCGATCACCGACGGCTCACTCCGCGCCGGTCTTGCGGTAATCCAGCGGCGGCTTCCGGTCGCCCAGCAACGCCTTATATTGGAAGTCGGCGCCCCGCTTGGCGGTGAATTCCTGCTTCGCCGCCGCGATCGTCTCGGGCGAACGGAACAGGTCGGCGGCGGTCAACGCCAGCGTCTTGGCCGCCAGTACCGCGCCCTTCACACCGATGCGGCTGCCCGCCGCGGCGACATTCTGCCAGCTATGCCCCGCCGAGCCGGGCACGAACGTCGCGGTCGACAGGCCGACGGTCGGCACCACCCAGCTGACATCCGCCACGTCGGTCGAGCCGCCCATCGCGTCGTCATACAGCGTTGCGGGCGCGATCTCGCCAACGGTTGACAGCGCAGGGGCACCGGGAGCGAACGTCGCCTGGATCTTCTGGCCGAACGCGATTTCCTCCGGCGTCCAGCTGATCGCGCCGGCGGTGTGGAGCGACTGGTCCATCACCTTCATCAATGCCGCATTGGGCAGCAGTGAATAGACACCGCCGGTCACTTCGACATCCACCTTGGTCTGCGTGCCCATCGCGGCACCGTTCGCCGCCTGCTTCACCCATTCCCACACCGACTGGACGATCTTCGGATCGACGTGGCGCACGTAATAATAGACTTCGGCTTCGTCGGGTACGACGTTGGGGGCCTTGCCGCCGTTGGTGATGACATAATGGATGCGTGTGCGGTCGGGGATATGCTCGCGCATCATGTTGATCATCGCATCCATCGCTTCGACACCGTCTAGCGCGGAACGGCCCTTGTCGGGATTGCCTGCGGCGTGCGCCGATTTGCCGTGGAAACGGAACTTGCCCGAAATATTGGCCATGCTCGGCCCCTGCGCCGCCGAATTGGCATTGCCGGGATGCCAGTGCAGCACGGTATCGACGTCGTTGAACAGCCCGTCGCGCACCATATACACCTTGCCGGAGCCGCCTTCCTCGGCCGGGGTGCCGTAGACACGGATTTCACCCTTCACATCGTTCTTCACCATCCACTGCTTGACCGCGATCGCGGCATAGCTGCTCGCGGCGCCGAACAGGTTATGACCGCAGCCATGCCCCGCCGGCGCACCCAGCGGCTGGCGCACGGGCGCGGCGGCCTGCGACAGGCCGGGCAGCGCGTCAAATTCGGCGAGCACACCGATCACTGGTCCGGCGCCATTCCTGAAGCTGGCGACGAAGGCAGTCGGCTCGCCCGCCACCCCCGCCTTCACGGTGAAGCCCGCCGCCTTCAGCCGCTGCTGCAGCAGCGCGGAGCTTTGCGTCTCCTGATAGCCGACCTCGGCATATTTCCAGATCTGCAACGCGGTGTCCGCCAGCGGCTTTTCGCCGGCGGTCACGTTCGACAGGATCTGCTCGCTGTCGGCGGGGGTGAGCGGCTCGGCCGCGACGCTCAGCGTCGTCGTGCCGAGCAGCGCGGCGGCAAGTGCGATGATCTTCATGTACGTCATTCTCCAGGATCGGCGATGTTATCGTTTGATAGTCTAGAACCGCTTCGTCGCACCGATGAAGAAATAGCGGCCGATCACATCGTAATTCTGCGGATCGTAATTCGCCTCGGTATCGCCCACCTGCGGCGGAGCGCGATTGAACAGGTTGGTCGCGCCCATACGGAACTCGGTCTTCTCATCCACTTCGAAGCGCGCGTTGAGATCGAAGACATGATAGGCGTCCACCCCGCGCGTCGTGCTGGTCGGGGTGACTACCTTGGCGGAGTTGATCATCTTGTCGATGAACCGCCACCGCAACCCGATGCTTGCCTGCCCCAGCGTATAGGTGCCGGATGTGATCGCCTTCCAGCGCGGATGGGCGGTGCCGGCGGTGGTTTCAACGCCGATCCCGATTGATCCGGCATAGTCATAGGTAGGCGCACCGGGCAGCGACTGGATCTTGAACGAATCGAGATAGCTGACCGCCGAATTGAGCGCGAAGCTGCCCGCATTCGCCCCGATCGGGAAGCGCCAGTCGAACTGGATGTCGACGCCGCGCACCTGATAGGTGCCAAGGTTGAGCAACGGCTGCAAGGGATTCACGGGCACGCCGTTGTCGGTATTGCGGGTAATCAGCGAGCAATAATAATTGTTTGTAGCGTATGTCGGGTTGTTGCCGCCCGAGTTGAAGCAGAACTGGAACGCTTGGGCGATCGACAGCGGCCCGATCGCGTCCTTGATCTTGATCGAATAGAAATCGACCGACAGCGACAGGTTTTTCAGCATGCCGCCAAACGGCGATTGCAGCACGCCGCCCGCCGAGAAGGTATCGGCGGTTTCCTCTTTCAGTTGCGGATTGCCGCCGGTCAGCGCGAACACCTGCGCGGTGCCGAGCTGATAGGTGTCGATGATCGACGTCGGAATACCTTGTGCCAGGCACAGGCTGCGCACCGCCGCCGCACTACTGCCGCGACGGTAGGACGAGCGGACGTCGCACGGATCGCCGTTGGTGGTTGTCGCACTGGCGGTGCCGATCGCGACCGAGCCGGTCGAAACCGGCGCGAACAGCTCGCCGACGCTGGGGGCGCGGATCGCGCGATTATAGCCGCCCCGCAGCCGCAGCGCATCGAACACCCGCCATGTCGCATCCGCCTTGTAGGTGTGGACGCCGCCGATCGTGTCGTATTTCGAGTAACGATAGCCGAGGTCGAGATCGAGTTGCTGGATCAGCGGCAGATCGTTCAGCACCGGCACCAGCAGTTCGGCGAATGCCTCGCCGACATTGACCGATCCGCTGGCGGCGCGCAGCACCGAATAGCCCAGGATGTCGCTGGTGCCGTTGGGCAGCGACAATTGGCTGTCGGGGGTGAAGGCATAGCCGTTGTAGCGATAGTCGCCGCCCAATGCGAAACGGACGTCGCCTGCGGGCAGCGCGAACAGGCCACCCTGGATCGTTCCCTCAACGGTGCGCTGTTTCAACTCGTTGGTGTTGAGCGTGCGACGCGAGATATAATCGATGCACGCCTGCGACGGCGTCAGATTGCCGAACGGATTGAATCCGCCCGCGCAATATTCGGTGCCCCCGGTCGGCGAATTGAGCAGCTGCGCGATCGCGCTGGCCGAGGCGCCGCCGCGCTGTTCATTGGCGTATTTGGTACGACTGGTCGATGCGTACAGATCCCATGTCCAGTCCTTGATCCCCAGCTTGCCCGACAGGCCGGCGGTGATCTGATAGACGTCATAGTCATAGCGCTGGTAGCGCGGCCCCAGAATATTGAGCGCCTTGTAGAAGGTGAACGGCGCATTCGGGGACGTGCGCGATTGCAGGATCGTGCGAAACGCCGCCGGTATATACGGATTCGTGGTCGGAACCGTCAGGCCATAGACGTTCGACGCCAGCGTCGGGTTGGTGATGCCCAGCGTGGAATATGTGGTGTAGGTCGCCTGCACGAACGCCTTGATGCTGTCGGTCACGTCATAATCGACCTTGCCGAAGATCGACCAGCGATCGAGGTCCGCCTGCAACGACGTACCGTTATAGCCGAAGTTGATCTGCTGCGAATTGGTACCCGAATTGACGATATACGCCTCGTCGGTCTGCGGATCGCGGAAGTTGTAGACCGGCACGCCGACAGTGGAAAACAACGTCTGGTCGGTGTTGAAGCCGATCTGTCCGGTATAGCGACCAGCAGTGGTGCCTGGCAGCGCGGGGGTGCCGTAGCTTCCCTGAAACACGCCGTTCACCGCCGCCAGCGTCGGGGTATTGCTGCCGAACAGCACGGTGCCCTGTGGGATCGTCGACAGACCCGGCGTCGACTGGCGGAAAGTGTAGTAATCGCGTCCGAGCTGCAACGCGCGCTCACGCTTGGTGTAATCCACCGACAGCACCGCCGAGCCGCGATCGTCGGCGAACTTCGATCCGATCGTGCCCGTCAGGCGATAGGTGTTGCCGTCGCCATGATCGCTGACGCCGGTCTGGCCGTTCAGCTCCAGCCCCTTGAAGTTGCGCTTCAGCCGGAAATTGACCACGCCCGCCGTCGCATCCGATCCGTAGGTGGTGGAGGCACCGCCGGTGATCACCTCGATATTCTCGATCAACGCCTCGGGCAGGATGTTGAGGTCGACCGAGCCGTCCGGGTTCGATGGCTGGATGCGCCGGCCGTCGAGCAGCAGCAGCGTGCGCTTCGACCCCAACCCGCGCAGCGAGGCATAGGCCTGCCCGCCGTTGAGCCCGGTCGAGGTGCTGCCGCCGTTCGCCGCGCCAAACGCGCCGCTGAACTGCGGCAATTGCGTCAGCGCGCTTTCCACGGTGACCCGGCCGGTATTCTCCAGCGTGTCCTGGGACAGCGAGACGATCGGCGAATTGGCGACATAGTCGGGCCGCGCGATGCGCGAGCCGGTGATAACGATATCCTCGCTGGGCAGCGGCGCGGCGGATCGCTCGGCCTCCTCCACCGACGCCGGCGGCGTCTCCGGAACCGCGGTCTGCGCCTCGGCCTGTGCGGCGATCAACGCGAACACACAGGTGCTGGCAGCAAGGATCGAACGGCGAGCGGGTCGCTGGTGCATGTCGTGTCTGTCCCTTTGATGGGCCGCCTCGTTCCGGGCGGCTTCGATAGGGATGACGCAAGCTTGTGAGGCCCCCTCAGGCTGAAAGGTAAAAAAAGTGCCCGATGGAGGCGTGCGGCGTAGAATACTTACGCCGCAC
>NZ_JBELIE010000233.1:0-3567 GCF_042091075.1 Sphingomonas sp.
CGACGCGCAATACAGCGAGAGGTTGGGGCCGCCGACATGCCCCATCTGACTGCCGATATGGATCAGCGCGCCGCGAACGCCGCCATCGATCATCCGCCGCACGCACGCCTGCGACACGAAGAAGGCGGAGCGGACGTTGAGATCCATCACCATATCATAGTCGTCCGGCGCCACCGCTTGCATCGGCTTGGGGCGATTGGTGCCGGCATTGTTGACGAGGACGTGGAACGGCTCCTCGCGATCGAAGAAGTCAGCCACGGCAGCCACATCGCTGACGTCGAGCACGGCAGCAGTGGCGCTCCCGCCTGCCGCTCGGATCGCCGCGGCCGCCGCCTCGACCTCGGCGGCCGTCCGCGCGGCGAGGACGACGCTCGCCCCCGCCTCGGCCAGCGCCGCCGCCAGCGCCACGCCAATCCCGCGCCCCGCCCCGGTCACCAGCGAGCGGCGACCATCGAGCCGGAACGACGGCGTGCGCGGCAGCATCATGCCGGTTCGGCCACCGGCTCGGCGCGCCCGGCATAGGGAACGTTGCGTCCGCCGTAGCGACGCACGCGGACATTGGCCTGCTCGCCGTGGCCCGCGAAACCCTCCAGCGCGCACAGACGGCTGCAATATTCGCCGATCATCGCCGAGGCAGCATCGCTGGTGACGCGCTGATAGGTGCAGGTTTTCAGGAACTTGCCGACCCACAGGCCGCCGGTATAGCGCGCCGCCTTGCGCGTCGGCAGCGTGTGATTGGTGCCAATCACCTTGTCACCATAAGCAACGTTGGTGCGCGGCCCCAGGAACAACGCGCCGTAATTGGTCATATTCGTCAGGAAGTAATCGGGATCGCGGGTCATGACCTGCACGTGTTCCGATGCGATCTCATCGGCAATCCGCACCATCTCCGCGTCGGAATCAGCGACGATCACCTCGCCATATGCTTCCCACGCCTTGCGCGCATGATCGGCGGTGGGGAGGATCGCGAGCAATCGCTCGATCTCCGCCATCGTCTCCCGCGCGAGCTTTTCGGAGGTGGTCAGCAGGATCGCGGGACTGTCCGGCCCATGCTCCGCCTGGCCCAGCAAATCGGTCGCGCACAATTCGCCATCGGCGCCGTCTTCATCGGCGATGACCAGCGTCTCGGTCGGCCCGGCGAACAGGTCGATACCGACACGGCCAAACAATTGGCGCTTGGCCTCCGCGACGAAGGCATTGCCCGGCCCGACCAGAATGTCGACCGACGCGATCGATTGCGTCCCCAGTCCCATCGCCGCCACCGCCTGGATTCCGCCGAGACAATAGATTTCGTCCGCGCCCGCCATCGCCTGCGCCGCCACGATCGCTGGCGCCGGCTTTCCGTTGAAGGGCGGCGCGCAGGTCGCGACGCGCTTCACTCCGGCCACCTTGGCGGTGATGACGCTCATGTGTGCGCTGGCGAGCAACGGATATTTCCCACCCGGCACGTAGCAGCCGGCGGCGTTCAACGGGATATTCCTGTGTCCCAGTACGACACCGGGCAGCGTTTCCACCTCGACGTCCGTCATGCTCTCACGCTGGATCTGCGCAAAATTGCGGACCTGCGTTTGCGCGAACTCGATGTCGCGCAAATCCTGCGAGTTCAGCTGATCGATGCACCCCTGGATTTCCGCGTCGCTGAGACGATAGCTGTCGCGATCCCATTTATCGAACCGGATCGACAGCTCACGCACGGCGTCATCCCCACGGGTTTCGATATCGGTCAGGATGGATTCGACCGTATCCCGAACCGCGCGGTTGTGCTCCGCCCGCGTGGCCGACTCCATACCCGTCTTCAGATGCCGCACGATCACTCTCCACTTTGCATTCGAATGCATGGTAGTCGGTGACATTCGGCTTTGCAATGGTTCGTGGCGATGAGAAGGCGCGTCGTTGGCGATGCGGCGCCGGCAAACGGAGCCAGCGGAACGTACCGCATGTTTCCTAGGGAGCGGCCAGCCCTCAGACCGCCAGACGCCGGAACTCCCCTATCACATCGTCGCTCAGATCGCATGCGGGAGCGGCGGGCGCGCTATGCCCGGCCGCGAGCGCCGCGCCTACCAGGATGAGGGTCGGCTGATCGTTGAAAAAACCGGCGACCGCGATGTGGAGGAGATCCAGGCGGGTGTGCAGCAGTCGCTCGCTGGCAAGGCTCACATCACAGGCGAGCAGCACGGGCGTGGCGCCCGAAAGCCCGGCAGCGATCAGATTTCGGCTGATGTCGGCCGCCGCGCTGCGGCCCATGTAGAAGACGGTGGTGCAATGCGGGTCCGCCAGCGCCGCCCAGTCCAGATCCAGCGGCGCGTCGCCGCGTTTGTGCGCGGTCGCGAACTGCACCCGTCGCGCCAGACCGCGCAGCGACAGCGATATACCGGCGGAAGCGGCGGCGGCGCTGGCGGCGGTGATGCCCGGGCAGATCCGCACCCGCACGCCCGCTTGAGACAGCGTCGAACATTCTTCCATCGATCGGCCGAAGATCGACGGATCTCCGCCCTTCAACCGCACCACGCGCTCCCCCTGCAACGATGCGGCGACCAGCAGTTCGTTGATCGCTTCCTGCGCCTTGGAATGCCGGCCGGACCGCTTGCCCACGGGCACCCGCCGTACCGATGCCGGGATCAGCGCGAGGACACCCTCGCCGACCAGCGCATCGTAAAAGACGATCGTGGCGGTGCGCAGCAACCGTTCGGCCTTGCGGGTAAGCAGATCGGGATCGCCCGGACCGGCGCCGACCAGCCAGACGCTGCCCGCGGGAAATTCGTCAGCCATGAACAGCCTCCTTCGGCATATCGGTGATGATGCGGGCGAGCGCCGGGCGGCACGATCCGCAATTGGTCCCCGCCCCCAGCGCCGCACCGATCGCGGCGACATCCAGCAGCCGCTGATCGCGGATCGCGGCGGTGATGGTGTGCAAACCGATGTCGAAACAGGCGCAGACCACCGGCCCACGGTCGCTGCTCCGACCGGGCGCGCGCCCGGCGAGCACCTGCGGGCCTTGCGGTTGCTGAAGCTGGCCGATCAGCCAGTCGCGGCTCGGCAGTTCCCCGCTGCTGGTGACGAACAGCGCCGCGACGAGGCGGCCATCGCGCAACACCGCCACACGTAAAGTGCCGCGCGCAGGATCACTCGCCTCGATCCGCGCTCCGCGGGGCAGCGCCTGATCGAGCGTCGCGGCTGCACCGGTCCCGGCCAGTTCGTAAAGCACGCCGCCGGGCACCGTCACGCGCGTCGCCCACAGGCAGTTCGGGGCGGGCGCATCACCGTGGACGATCAGGAAGCCCCGCCAGTCGACGGCGACCGGCGCGACCCGCGCGGGCGAGAGCTTGAAGCCGGGCTGACCCGAATGCGGATCGGCGAGATCGCGGGCGAGCAATCCCGTGCGCCCGCCCCGCGACTGCCGGTCCGTCCAGTGGATCGGTGTGAACAGCTCGCCCCGGCGCTGGCCTGAATGGTGGGCCGCGCGAAACAGGCTCTCGCCCTGCGGCGTCGTTACCCGAGCGAGCGCCCCATCGGCAATGCCGAGAGCGGCCGCGTTGTCTTGTTGTCAGTCCTTGACTGACCGAGCCG
>NZ_JBELIE010000234.1:0-3547 GCF_042091075.1 Sphingomonas sp.
AGCGTCGCGCTCGGATCGCGGGTGATCAGATTGACCAGGCCGGCAGACGCGGACTTGCCGTACAACGTGCTCTGCGGCCCGCGCAGCACCTCGATCCGCTCGACATCGGGCAGATCGGTGAACGCGCGCGCCTGAAACGCCAGCGGCACTTCATCGACCAGCACCGCGACGCTCGATTCGACGCCGATGCCGAACGCGAACGTACCGACGCCACGCAGCGAGATATTGGAGTTCTGCGGCTGTTCGGCGGGGCGCACCACCAGCGAGGGCGCGATCTTGCCGATGTCGGTAAAATTGCGCACGCCCGCGCTGGCGAGCTGCGCCGGGGTCACCACCGCCACCGCGAGCGGCACTTTCTGCACATTCTCGGCGCGCTTGTTGGCGGTGACGATGATCTCGCCGGTCTCGTCGCCTGCCACCGCGGCGGTGGGGCCGCCGGGCGCGGCCTGATCAGGCTGGGTCAGCTGCGCCGAGGCGGTGCCGCCGGGGGCAGGCTCGGCCGGAACGGATTGGGCGGGAACGGGCCCCGACTGAGCCACCGCCGGGGCGGCGGACAGCATCGCCATGACGATGGCGGACATCGCGGCGGAAGTGCGCAACTGCATCAGGATCCTCCCTTTTGCCGATCTGGGTCGGCTGCTCACGTCGATGACATACCAACTGGCCTTACCAACGACAAGCGACAATTCGCGATCGGTCGGACAACCCGGCACGCAGGATAGCGTGAAGGTGGAAAAACGGTCGTTGCTGGCCGCCCCGCGTTGGCCCGTTTCGCGGCCTGTGCTATCGTGCAGCGCCTTCCGGGAAGATCCGACATTGATAAGACCACTTCGCGCCGCGCCCTCGATCCTGAAACCCGATGGACGCAAATTGTACCAGCAGGCCGCCGCCGCGATCGCCGCCGCGATCCAGCGCGGCGATTATGGCCCGGGGCAGCGGATTCCGTCCGAGCGTGACCTGGCCGAGGAGCATAAGGTCAGCCGCCCGACGATCCGCGAGGCGCTGATCGCGCTGGAAGTGACCGGCCTGATCCGCTCGCGCCACGGCTCGGGCATTTTCGTGGTCGACAATCCGTCGAGCGATGTGCTGTCGCTCAGCCTGGATATCGGCGCATTCGAGCTGACCGAGGCGCGCCGCCTGTTCGAGGGCGAGGCCGCCGCGCTCGCCGCGCTGTCGATCACCGATGCCGAGGTCGATCAGTTGCAAAGCCTGATCGAGGACATGGAGCGCGAAAATCAGGCCAATGTCAGCGGCGAGCGGGCCGATCGCGAATTTCACATGGTGATCGCGCGCGCGACCGGCAATTCCGCGATCGTCAGCGTGATCGAGGCATTGTGGGACGCGCGTTATACGTCGCCGCTGTGCAAGCATATGCTGGAACGCGCGCGCAGCGTCGGGGTGCAGCCGCGCATCGACGAGCATCTCGATATCCTGCAGGCGATGCGCGCGCGCGACCCCGCCGCCGCGCGCACCGCGATGCGCGATCATCTGGGCCGGGTCATCGACGGGCTCCTGGAAGCGACCGAGATCGATACGATGGAGCGCACACGCGCCGAACTGGAAGAAAAGCGCAGCAAGCTGGCGCGCCGCGCGTCAATCTGAGACGAGTAACGGGAGCGGCAGCGACGCGACGGGGCGCTGATTATGCCACCGTCACCGTCACGCCCTCGCGTCCGTCATGCGACGTCCGCTCGCCCGCGCCGCCGTTGACGATCAGGCGGCGCGCGTCGCCCGGCGGCAGCAGCAGCGTCACCCGCGCATCGCCGAACGTGCCCGGCCCGTCACGACGCACCGTGGCCCGCACGGTCGCGCCATCGGCCTCCGCCACGACATGCCAGCGATCCGCCGCGCCGTCGTGCCGCTCGCCGCCGTCCTCGAACGCCGCCCACGCCATCGCCCCCTCGCGCGGCGGGAACAGCCAGATGCCGCGGGCATAGGGCGCGGGGCGCCAGCCGCCACGTGCGAGATCGACCAGCATCGCCGAACCGGCGCGCGCGAACAGCGGCGGCGGCGCATCGAGCGGGGCATCCACCTCGACCGTTGCGCCGCCGGCGACGCACCGACCGCTCCAGACATGGATCCAGTCCGCCCCGCGCGGCAGCCGCACAGCCCGCGTTGTCGCGCCCTCCTCCATCACCGGCGCGGCGAGCAGATCGGGGCCGAGCAGATGCTCGTCGCTTTCCGCCCACGCCAGCGGATCCTCCGGGAAATCGAGCCACACCGGGCGCACCATCGGCTGATATTCGGCATGATAACGATGCAGCAGATCGTAGAGGAACGGGATCAGCGTCTGCCGCAACGCCATCAGCCGGTGGATCGCGGGCAGCGCCTGCGGATACATCCACGGTTCGTTGACGGTGCGATCGTCGTTCCAGCTATGGATCGAGAAACGCGGCATCAGCACGCCCGCCTGCACCCAGCGCACCAGCAATTCGGGGGACGGCGCCGGGCCGGAGAAGCCGCCGATATCGTGCCCGCTGTTGGAAACCCCCGACAGCGCCAGCCCGATCGACTGGCGCGCATTGTAGCGCAGCGTCTTCCATTCGGTGCGATTGTCGCCCGACCAGGTCTGCGCATAGCGATGCAGCCCGGCCATCCCCGATCGCGTGACGACATACGGCCGCTCCGCCGGCCGCGCGGCGATCTGCGCCTGCCGCGACGCACGCATCATCAGCATCGGCAGCACGGGGCGCATCGCCGCCGCCGCGCGCGGAGTGCCGAAGCCGTGGACACGCGCGCGCGCATCCCACAGCTCATATTCGTTATTGTCGTTCCAGGTTGCCTCGATCCCCTGATCGAGCAGCGAGGCCGTTACCTGATCGCGCCACCAGCGCGCCGCCTCCGGCCGGGTGAAGTCGACATAGCTGCCGACCTCGTCCCAGAATTGCGCCTCGACCGGCTGCCCCTCGGCATCGCAGACGAACACCCCCGCCGCCGCAGCCTCGGCATAACGCGGATGGCTGACCAGCAAGGCGGGCTTGATGTTCGGTACCAGTCGCACGCCCGCTTCGGCATAGCCGGCGATGAACGCGGCGGGATCGGGGAATTTTTCGCGATTCCAGTGGAACACGTAGCGCTTGTCGCCGATCGACGTATAGCCCGACGAGAGATGGAATGACGTACAGCCAAGATCGTGCCGTTCGCATTGATCGAGGAACGTCGCCATCTGCGCCGCCGCGTCGGGGGCGTCGGTGTAGGTCATCGTCGAGCCGGAATAGCCCAGCGACCAACGCGGCGGCATCGCCGGTCGCCCCGTCAGCCAGGTGAAGCGCCGCGTCACCGCCACCGGATCCGGCCCGGCGATCATCCATAGGTCGACATCGCCGGCGTCCGCGACGACATGGCGATAGAGGCCGTGATAATTGTCGAGTTCGCGCCCCAGGTCGACGGTGACGTCGGCAACACTATCGTAGAATTCGCCGTGACAGCGCCCCTCGGCATCGGCGACGAGCAGATAGGGGATCGACTTGTAGAGCGGGTCGCTATGTTCCGCGTCAAACCCCCTCGGATCGACATTGGTCAGGCGGAAACGGCGACCGGCGCGGTC
>NZ_JBELIE010000057.1:0-18507 GCF_042091075.1 Sphingomonas sp.
CCGAGGAGATCACCGGGCTCGACCTGGTCGAACAGATGATCCGCGTCGCCGCGGGCGAGAAATTATCATTCACGCAGAAGGACGTGAAGATCAACGGCTGGTCGATCGAGAACCGCGTCTATGCCGAGGATCCGTATCGCGGCTTCCTGCCGTCGATCGGCCGCCTGGTGCGCTATCGCCCCCCCGTCGCCGGGGATGGCGTGCGCGTCGACGATGGCGTGCGCGAGGGCGGCGAGGTCAGCATGTTCTACGACCCGATGATCGCCAAGCTGGTCACCCATGCCAGGACGCGCGAGGCGGCGATCGACGCGCAGATCGCGGCGCTGGACGATTTCCAGATCGAGGGGCCGGGGACCAACCTCGATTTCCTGTCGGCGCTGATGCAGCATCCGCGTTTCCGCTCGGGCAACCTCACCACCGGCTTCATCGCCGAGGAATATCCCGATGGCTTCCACGGCGCGCCCGCCGACGAGGCGCTGACGCGCGCGCTGGCGGCGGTCGCCGGCGTGGTCACGGCGGAGCGCGCGGCAAAGGCGCGCGGGATCGACGGGCAATTGGGGCACCCGCTGCCCGTGCCGACCGACTGGGTGGTGCGGATCGGCAAGCGCGATCATCGCGTCTCCGCCTCCGGCAGCGGGGTGACGGTCGACGGCGCGGCGGTGGCCGGTGCGGTGCGCTATGACGCGGCGGCGCGTACCGCGACGGTGGCGGGCGATACGCCGTTGACCGTGAAGGTCACGCCGACCCGCGCGGGCCTGACGCTCAATGCGCGCGGCGCGAGCCACAAGGTGCGCGTGCTGCCGGCGCGGATCGCCGCCTATGCGCGGCACCTGATCGAGAAGGTGCCGCCCGACCTGTCCAAATTCCTGATCGCGCCGATGCCCGGGCTGCTGGTGCGGCTCGACGTGAAACAGGGCGACAAGGTCGAGGCGGGTCAGGCGCTGGCGGTGGTCGAGGCGATGAAGATGGAAAACATCCTGCGCGCCGAGAAGAGCGCTACCGTGAAAACGGTCAACGCCGAGGCGGGCGACAGCCTGGCGGTGGATCAGGTGATCCTCGAACTGGAGTGACGCGCGCCCCGTCGCCCGATAAGGCGACCCGATGCTGGAGATGCGACCCGATTGCGAGCGCTGTGGCGCCGATCTGCCCGCCGATCAGGGCGGCGCGTTCATCTGCTCGTTCGAATGTACCTTCTGCGCCGATTGCGCCGAGGCGATGGATGAGCGCTGCCCGAATTGCGGTGGGGAGTTGCTCGATCGCCCGGCGCGGGTCGGCAAGTCGCTGCAGCGGCATCCGGCCTCCACCGTGCGGCATTTCACGCCGTGACGACCGCGCGCATCCTGATCGTCGCGGGTTCCGATTCGGGCGGTGGGGCGGGCATCCAGGCGGATATCAAGACCGTCACGATGTGGGGCGGCCATGCGATGACCGCGATCACCGCGATCACCGCGCAGAACACCCTGGGGGTGGAGGGCGTTCACGCGATCCCGCCCGCGCTGGTGACGCAGCAGATGGCCTGTGTCGCGCGGGACATTGGGGTGGATGCGGTGAAGATCGGCATGCTGGGCGATGCGGCGATCGCGTCGGCGGTGGCGGACGAACTTGACGGCGCGGCCTATCCTGATGCGATCGTGCTGGACCCGGTGATGATCGCGACCAGCGGCGCGACGCTGGCGGATGCCGCGACGATCGCCGCGATGGAGCGGCTGGCACGCCGTGCCGCGGTGGTGACTCCCAACCTGCCCGAGCTGGCCGCGCTGTGCGGTCGTGTCGCCCTGGCGGCGGACGAGGTGGCGGGGGCCGCCACGGGCTATGCCGCGCGCGTCGGCTCGGCGGTGCTGGTGAAGGGCGGCCATGCCGATGGCGTGACGGTGGTCGATCGCTTGTTCGATCGCTCCGGCGAGGTAGCGCGGTGGGAGAATCGGCGGATCGAGACGCGGCACACGCATGGCACCGGCTGCACGCTGGCCAGCGCGATCGCGACCGGGCTGGCGATGGGCATGGCATTGCCCGCAGCGATCGAACGGGCGATCGCGTTCGTGCGCGCCAGTCTTGAACACGCGCCCGGCCTGGGGCACGGCCATGGGCCGATGGGACAACAGGATGCGACCGGCTTCGCATGCCGGGGCTGATACACGAACGTCGCTGCCTGCCGCCGGTGGCGGGGGTGGACGAGGCGGGGCGCGGCCCGCTGGCGGGGCCGGTGGTCGCGGCCGCGGTGGTGCTGCCGGCGAAGGGCGTGCCGCGCGGGATCAATGATTCGAAGCAATTGTCCGCCGCCGAGCGCGCACGGCTGTCCATGCGGCTGCGTGATTGCGCGCTGATCGGGGTGGGCATCGTTTCCCCGCAGGAGATCGATACGCTCAACATCTATTGGGCGACGATGAAGGCGATGACGCTGGCGGTCGATGAGTTGGCGGTATTGATGGGCGCATCGCCCGGGCATGTGCTGGTGGACGGCAATCGCCTGCCGCGCTGGGGCTATGCGGCCACCGCGATCGTCGGCGGCGATGCGAAGAGCCTGTCGATCGCGGCGGCCTCGATCATCGCCAAGGAAGTGCGCGACGCGATCATGATCGAGGCGGCCGAGGCGCATCCGCATTACGGCTGGGCAAGCAACAAGGGCTATGGCAGCGCGGCGCACCTGCGCGCGCTGCGCGAACATGGCCCCACCCCGCTCCACCGCCGCAGTTTCGCACCGGTGGCGCAACTGGAGTTCGCGCTGCCGACGGGGGTGGCGGGATAGCCCCGCCGCGACGGTGGTGATGGTTCATGGGGAGGCGCGGAGGTCCTTGAAGGGGGCGCACGATCTCCACAGGCTGCCGTCCGACGCCGCCAGATCGCCGGTCCTGGTCCGTCCGGGAAGCGATGCGACGAACCGAGTCGTCGCGAGTCTTTTGCGCAACACGCTATCGGTTGAGTCCGGTGCGATGGGCAGACTCAATATCTGGTTGCGTGCCGGCAATGTTCCGCAGGGATAACGAAATCTCAATGGTTCGCGTTAACCATTGTGTGCTTGACGGAGTCGGCGTTTCCCGCACTTTCGCGCGCTGCAAAGGGGGACTGAGATGGGGGTAATCGAGAAGGTCGCGCGGAAAGCGCGCGACGCAAAGGGAGCGGCGACGCTGCTGCCACTCGATGCCATGGCATCGACGCTGCCGGTCGGGCAGATCGTGATGGGCGATTGCATCGCCGCGATGAAGGCGATGCCGTCGAAATCGGTCGATATGATCTTCGCCGACCCACCGTATAATCTGCAGCTCGGCGGCGAACTGTTCCGCCCGGATGGCAGCCATGTCGATGCGGTCACCGACGATTGGGACAAGTTCGATACGTTCGCCGCGTATGACGCCTTCACGCGCGCCTGGCTGGCGGAGGCGCATCGCATTTTGAAGGACGATGGCACGATCTGGGTGATCGGCAGCTATCACAATATCTTCCGCGTCGGCGCGGCGGTGCAGGATCTCGGCTATTGGATCCTGAACGACATCGTCTGGCGCAAGGCCAATCCGATGCCCAATTTTCGCGGCACGCGCTTCACCAACGCGCATGAGACGCTGATCTGGGCGTCGAAGGGCGAGAAGGCGAAATATACGTTCAACTATCGCAGCATGAAGACGCTGAACGACGAATTGCAGATGCGGTCCGATTGGGAATTCCCGATCTGCGGCGGGCAGGAGCGGCTGAAGAAAGGCGGGGTCAAGGTTCACCCGACGCAGAAGCCCGAGGCGTTGCTGTATCGCATCCTGCTCGCCTGTACGAAGCCGGGCGATGTGGTGCTGGATCCGTTCTTCGGCACCGGGACGACAGGCGCGGTCGCGAAGCGGCTGGGCCGCGCCTGGATCGGGATCGAGCGCGAACTCGGCTATATCGATGCCGCGATGGAGCGGCTCGCGGCGGCGCTGCCGCTCGACGAATCGGCGCTGGCGACGATGCAGAGCCCGAAGTCGCAGCCCAAGGTGGCATTCGGCACCTTGGTGGAGAACGGCTATCTCACCCCCGGCGCGGTGCTGACCGATGCCAAGCGCCGCTTTCGCGCCACCGTCCGCGCGGACGGTTCGCTGGCGAGCGCGTGCGGCGCGACCGGCTCGATCCACAAGCTCGGCGCGGTCCTGCAGGGCGCGCCGGCGTGCAATGGCTGGACCTTCTGGCACCTCGACGACAGCGGCAAGCTGGCGCCGATCGATACGCTGCGGCAGACCTATCTGCTCGCGACGCAGCCGTGATGCCGGTCGCGCCCCTTGCGGGCGTGCGGCGACGCTGAGCGCTAAGGGCGCCAGCCTTCGCCGGGGCGACGGAAGGTTCGCCGCCAGCGCGCGGCGGCATTCGTCAGGGTGACGACCGGGCACCACCGGGTTAGGAGCGCCGCATGACCCTGCACCTGCGCCCAATCCAGTTCGTCGATACCCCGATCGGTTTGCCTGACGGCTCGGTCGCGCGACTGGCGGGGGGGATGCAGTGGTTCGCCGCTTATGAGGTGCGCGACGATGGCGGTCGGCGGCAGGTGCCGGTCGCGGATATCGCCGCGCTGGGGGAGCGCGCGGCGACGCTTCATGCGCGGATCACCGCGCCGCGCCCGCCGTGGACGCTGGGCGAGCGGGTGCTGCGCTTCGATCAGCCACAGGTCGCCGCGATCCTGAACGTCACGCCCGACAGCTTCTCCGATGGCGGTGCATATAGCGACGATCCGGCCGGCGCGGCGGCGGCGGGCATGGCGCTGGCGGGAGCGGGGGCGGCGCTAATCGATGTCGGTGGCGAATCGACCCGCCCGGGCGCGGCGCTGGTGTGGGAAGAGGATGAGGCGAAGCGCGTCGTGCCGGTGATCGAGCGGTTGGTGCGCGGCGGCGCGCTGGTATCGGTCGATACCCGCAAGGCACTGGTGATGCAGGCAGCGCTGGCGGCGGGCGCCGCGATCGTCAACGACGTTTCGGCGTTGTTCTGGGACGAGCGCGCGCTCGATGTGGTCGCGCGCAGCCGCGCGCCGGTGATCCTGATGCATTCGCCGGATCCGAAACACGGCGGCCATGGCCAGGGCGATCCGGGTCGCTCCACCTATCGCGATGTCGTCACCGAGGTGTTCGACTGGCTGGAGCTGCGAATTGAGGCGGTGGTCGCGGCGGGGATCGATCGCGCGCGGATCATGGTTGATCCCGGCATCGGCTTCGGCAAGTCGCTGGCGGATAATCTCGCGCTGATCAACGCACTGGCGATGTTTCACGGCCTCGGTTGCCCGATCATGCTGGGGGCGAGCCGCAAGCGATTGATCGGGGCGCTCAGCAACGAAGCGCCCGTCGGGGAGCGGCTTGGCGGCTCGATCGCATTGGCGCTGCGCGGCGCGGAGGCCGGGGTGCAGCTGTTGCGTGTCCATGATGTGGCCGACACCGTACAGGCGCTGCGCGTGTGGCGCGGCTGGCGGGACCGCGCGTTGGTAGGATAGCGCCGCCGCCAGGCCGCCGGCGACGCGCGCCAGCCCGAAGCCGGTAACAAATCGTTTCGCTGGCGATGCGATGTTGCAACGCGGTGCGGCTAACATGCGTTGCCGAGCCCATGATTGTCACCGCTACACCCCGCTTCAGCCAGATCCTCCGCGAAGTATGGCGGCCGCTTGCCGTGCTGTTCGTGTGGGACGTGATCGTCACCGTCACTTATTATTTGCTGCCATTCAAGGCGCCCAGCCTGCCGCTGACGCTGTTCGGTTCGGCGCTGGCGCTGTTCCTCGGTTTCCGCAGCAACTCGGCCTATCAGCGCTGGTGGGAAGGCCGCTCGCTATGGGGCCTGATGATCAACGCCAGCCGCAATCTGGCACGTGCCGCGCGCAATTTCCTGCCCGATCCGGACGCGACCGACCTGAAGCGCACCATCGTGCTGCGCCAGATCGCCTATGTGAACGCGCTGCGGTGCCAGTTGCGGCGGCAGAAGCCCGACGAGGCGGTGCTGGCCTTCCTGTCGAAGGGTGAGGCCGATTTTGCGCTGGCGCGAACCAACGTCGCCAACGGGATCGTCGACGGCACCGGCCGGCGCATCAATATGGCGCTGCAAAAGGGCTGGATCGACACCATCCAGCAAGCGACGATGGAAGGCGTGTTGATCGATATCGCCAATGCGCAGGGCGGGATGGAGCGGCTGAAGAACACGCCGCTGCCGAATCAATATCGCTTCTTCCCGACGATCTTCACGCATCTGTTCTGCGTGCTGCTGCCGATCGGCCTGGTCGAGACGCTCGGCTTTGCCACGCCGTTGGGGTCGACGGTCGCGGGGTTGATGTTCCTCGCGGTGCTGGCGATCGGCGATGATCTGGTCGATCCGTTCGCGAACACGGTGCACGATTTGCCGCTGAATGCGATGTGCCGGACGATCGAGATCGATCTGTTGCAGGCGATCGGCGATGCGGCGCCCGAACCGTTGCAGCCGGAGAAAGGCGTCCTGTGGTGAGGCGCGGGGCGGCGGACGCAGCGACGCTGCCCGATCACGCCGCGCTGTCGATCCCCAATTCGCTCAGCTTGCGATAGAGCGTCGAGCGACCGATCCCCAGTCGTCGCGCGACCTCGGTCATCCGGCCGCGATAATGGCCGATCGCGAGCCGGATCACGTCCGCCTCGATCTCGTCGAGCGTTCGCAGATGGCCATCGGGGCGGAACAGCGTCACCCCGCCCGACGTCGACAGGGGCGTCGCCAGCGCGGCGGCGCGGGCCGGGCGACTGCCGAGTGCGGCAAGCTGCGGAAAGTCCGCCCGGGTCAGCGCGTCGCCCTCGCACAGCACCGCGGCGCGGAAGAGCGCATTCTGCAACTGCCGCACGTTGCCGGGCCATTCATAGTCGACCAGCAGCGACAGCGCGTCGTCGGTGATGCCGAGTTCGCGCAGCCCCGGCTGGCCCGCGATTCGCGCCAGCAGGTGACGCGCCAGCGCCGGAATATCCTCGCGCCGCTGCCGCAACGGCGGGATCGTCACGGTCACCGCGTTGAGGCGATAGTAGAGATCCTCGCGGAACCGGCCCGCCGCGACTTCCTCAAGCAGGCGTTTGTTGGTGGCGGCGATCACCCGCACGTCGACCGCGCGGGCGTGCCGGCCGCCTAGTGCCAGCACCTCGCCGCTATGCAGCACGTGCAGCAGCTGTGCCTGCGCGTCGAGCGACAGCTGATCGACCTCGTCGAGGAACAACGTGCCGGTGTCCGCTTCGACGAAGCGCCCGGAGCGGCGCTCGAATGCGCCAGCGAAGGCGCCCTGTTCATGCCCGAACAGCTCGCTCTCGATCTGGTTCGCAGGCACGGCGGCGCAATTGACGGTGACGCGCGGATTGCGCGCGCGGGGGGAAGCGGCATGGATCGCCTCCGCGACGACCTCCTTGCCGACGCCGCTCTCGCCCTCGATCAGCACGGGGACGCGCGCGCGCGCCGCCTTGGCCGCGATCGCCAGTGCCGCCCGGAATTCGGGGGCGGAGCCGACGATCTCGTCGAAGCCCAGCATCGCCGGGATCTTCTCGGTCAGCGGACGCAATTCGCCCGCCACGCTGCCTGCCACCGCCGCCTCCAGCGCGGCCAGCAATCGCTGCGGCGCGAGCGGGGTGACCAGATAGTCGGTCGCGCCAGAGCGCATTGCCGCGACCGCCTGCGCCACCGAGGCGGAGCCGGTCAGCATCAGGATCGGCAGCTGCGGCCGATAGGCGCGCAATTGCGCGATCAGCGGCGCGGCGCCGTGATCGTCGATGGGGCTATCTTCGCGATGATCGAGCAGGATCGCGTCGAGCTGCATGCCGTCCTGCGTGCCGAACATCGCCAACGCCATCTCGCCGTCGTTGGCGAAGATGGTGCGCCAGCCCGCACGGGCGGCGATCGTCGCGACCTGGCGGCGGCGTGCGGCGTCGTCGTCGATCAGCATCAGCAGGCGTTGCCCATTGCGCGTCATGTGTCGCCTGTACCCCTTAACCTCGCCTTTGCCGATGGCTGCCGGCGGATGTCACTGGCGGACGGCGATAAAGGATACCGGTAAAGAGCGGCTTAAGCGCTATACAGGCGATATTGCCTCGCCGCGCGCCTTTATCTAGGCTTTAGCAACGCCGAACCAGAGAGGAACATCATGGCCAACCCCGCCGACATCAAGGCGCACGAATCCACCTATTTCAGCGTTATCGGCTTTCTGAAATATGGTGCGGTGGCGTGCTTCCTGCTCGCTTTCCTTGTCGTCTGGCTGATTTCATAAGCAGATGCGGATCGCGGTCCTGAGGGAGGGGGCTTCCGGCGAGAGCCGGGTGGCCGCGACGCCGGAAACGGTCAAGAAATTCATCGCGCTGGGGGCGACGGTCGCTGTCGAGGCGGGCGCCGGCACGGGGGCATCGATTGCCGACGCCGATTATGCCGCCGCGGGCGCGCAGGTCGCGGATCGCGCGGCGACGCTGGCGGGCGCGCAGATCGTCCTTGGGGTGCAGGGCCCCGACCCGGCGACGCTGGGCGGCACCGCGCCCGGGGCGTGGATCGTCGCGGGGCTCAACCCCTTCGGCGCCGGTGAGAATGGAGGGCGCGCGCGCGTCGATGCCTATGCCGCCGCCGGCTACGAGGCGCTGGCGATGGAATTCATGCCGCGCATCACGCGCGCGCAGTCGATGGATATCCTGTCGTCGCAATCCAATCTTGCCGGGTACAAGGCGGTGCTCGACGCCGCCGCCGAATATGGCCGCGCTTTCCCAATGATGATGACCGCGGCGGGCACCGTCAGTGCTGCCAAGGTGTTCGTGATGGGCGTCGGCGTCGCGGGCCTGCAGGCGATCGCCACCGCCCGTCGGCTGGGAGCACAGGTTTCCGCCACCGACGTGCGCTCCGCGACGAAGGAGCAGATCCAGTCGCTCGGCGCGAAGCCGATCTTCGTGGAGAATGTCGCCGGGATCGAGGGCGAGGGCAGTGGCGGCTATGCCGGGGAAATGAGCGCGGAATATCAGGCGGCGCAGGCCGACCTGGTATCGTCGCACATCGCCAAGCAGGATATCGTCATCACCACCGCGCTGATTCCGGGCCGCCCCGCGCCCCGACTGATCAGCGACGCGCAGATCGCGACGATGCGCGACGGCTCGGTCATCGTCGATCTGGCGGTGGAGCAGGGCGGCAATGTCGAGGGGGCGGTCGCGGGCGAGGTCGTCGTGCGGCATGGCGTGAAGATCGTCGGCCACCGCAACGTCGCCGGCCGGCTGGCGGCGGACGCTTCGGCCTTGTTCGCGCGCAACCTGTATAATTTCCTGTCGACCTTCTGGGACAAGGAACAGGGACGGCCAATACTCGACGAGGAAATCGGCGACGCGGTGCGGCTGACGAAGGACGGCGCGGTGGTGAACCCGCGGTTATTGTCGTGAGGGCCGCGCGGACGGTGAGCGAGATCGACCGCCAGCATCATGGCGCGCCATCACAGTCGGTTCGTGGCCGAGCGCGCGATCGCTTTATGCAAAAAAACGGGAACAGGGTGGTCAGGGTGGCGGCGGTGAACGTGCGGCGCGACGTCGAAGCAGTTGCTGCTTCGATCGTCACGCTCGCGGCAACGCCCCTCCACCATCCCCGGCGTGGGGAGGAATAACATGGACTTTATCTCGATCCTGTCGGTGTTCGTGCTGGCTTGTTGCGTCGGCTATTACGTCGTCTGGTCGGTCACGCCCGCGCTGCATACGCCGTTGATGGCGGTCACCAATGCGATTTCCTCGGTGATCATCGTCGGCGCGCTGATCGCCAGCGCGGCGGCGGGCAGCCTGGGGGGCAAATGGCTGGGGCTGCTGGCGGTGGTGCTGGCAAGCGTCAACATCTTTGGCGGCTTCGCGGTGACGCATCGGATGCTGGCGATGTATAAGAAAAAGGAGCGGCCGGCGGCGCGTTGACCGTCGCTCCTGCGAAGGCAGGGGCCCATGCCGGCAGCGGCATGGGGCATATATCGACACGGACAGCGCGGCGGGTGTGTCACGCGGCGCGCGATACGGAATAGTCATCGGCCCCTGCCTGCGCAGGGGCGACGGGGGGAAGAACATCGTGGAGCACGTCGCCGTCAATCCGTGGGTCGCGCTGGCGTATCTGATCGCCGGGGTGTGCTTCATCCTGGCATTGCGCGGGCTGTCCAGCCCGGCGACCAGCCAGCGCGGCAACCGTTTCGGCATGATCGGCATGGGGCTCGCGGTCGTCACGACGCTGCTGACGCATGTGCCGGTCGTCGCCACGGTGGTCGAGGGCTATGGCTATACCGCGTTGTTTGCGCGCATCGATTATGTCGCGGTGCTGGAGATCGTCGCCGCGATCGCGCTTGGCGCCGCGATTGGGTTGACCACCGCGCGGCGGATCGCGATGACCGCGATGCCGCAGCTGGTCGCCGCGTTCCACAGCCTGGTGGGCCTCGCCGCGGTGCTGGTCGCGGCGGCGGCGTTCCTGAACCCGGTGGCGTTCGGCATCGCGCGGATCCTGGTCGATGCGTTCGGCACGCCGGTGGCCTATATCCTGCCGGTCAGCCGGGTCGAGATGGGGCTGGGCGTCGCGATCGGCGCGATCACCTTCTCGGGAAGCGTCATCGCGTTCCTGAAGCTGAACGGCAACATGGGCGGTGCGCCGATCATGCTGCCGGGGCGGCATGTCATCAACCTTTCCGTCCTGGCGGCCATCCTGCTGCTGGTGGCTTATTTCACGCTCGATCAGAGCCCGTGGGTGTTCTGGACGATCACATTGCTGTCGTTCGCCATCGGGTTCCTGCTGATCATCCCGATCGGCGGCGCGGACATGCCGGTCGTCGTGTCGATGCTCAACAGCTATTCGGGCTGGGCGGCGGCGGCGATGGGGTTCACGCTGCATAACAGCGCGATGATCATTACCGGCGCGCTGGTGGGATCGTCGGGCGCGATCCTGAGCTACATCATGTGCCGCGCGATGAACCGCAGCTTCATCAGCGTGATCGCGGGCGGCTTCGGCAGCGCGCCCGAAGCCGGCGCGGGCGGCGCGGCCAAGGTGGATCGCCCGTGGAAGCGCGGCAGCGCGGAGGATGCCGCCTTCCTGATGACCCAGGCGGAGCAGGTGATCATCGTCCCCGGCTATGGCATGGCGGTGGCGCAGGCGCAGCACGTGCTGCGCGAGATGGCGGACAAGCTGAAGGAACATGGCGTCCGGGTGAAATACGCCATCCACCCGGTCGCGGGGCGCATGCCGGGGCATATGAACGTGCTGCTGGCCGAAGCGAACGTGCCCTATGACGAGGTGTTCGAGCTGGAGGACATCAACAGCGAGTTCGCGCAGACCGACGTCGCGTTCGTCATCGGCGCAAACGACGTTACCAATCCTGCGGCGAAGACCGACAAGAGCTCGCCGATCTACGGCATGCCCGTTTTGGACGTGGAAAAGGCCAAAACGGTGTTGTTCGTGAAGCGCAGCATGGGCGGCGTCGGCTATGCCGGTGTCGACAACGATGTCTTCTATATGGACAACACGATGATGCTGCTCGCCGACGCGAAGAAGATGGTCGAAGAAATCGTCAAATCGATCGACTGACCGGAATGTCCGATTCCTTCGCGGCGGGGGGCGCGCGCGATGCGACGTTCTTCCTCGCCAGCCTGCGTGGCGACGGTGCGATCGATGCGGTCGAGGCGATCGCGTTGGTGGGCGGGACGATCATCGCGCATGTCGCGCTGAACGCGGCGGTTAGCCACATGGCCGGGATCTTCGATGCGGATCCCGCCGGGCTGAACGCGCCGGTCATCGTTCTCGACGTCACCGGCGCGGATGAGGATCTGTTGCATGAGGTTGTCGCCGCCGCGGACGCGATCGTCGTCTCGCGAGGTGCGCGCCTCGTCATCGGGCTTGATCTCCCACAGATCGACCCGGTCGCCGCTGCGCTTCGCGATGGACTAGGGAGCGTGCAATTGCTGTGCGAATCGGATCAGGCCGAGTGGATCAGTGCGATCGTCATCGCCGCGGTGCGCGATACCGGTCTCTTTCGGAGTGCCGATGAAGAACGCCAGCGGCTGGCGCAACTACACGAGGAGGTGGCGCGAATCGCCGATATGTTGGCGCGGCTGAGCGGCCGTGACGATCATAGCGACCGGGCCAAGGATCGCCGCCTGAGCTTCGCGCTGCCGCCGATCGCGCTCGACCTGCCGCCGCGCGCCGTGCGCGACGTGATCCGCGCGCGGCGCATGCGCGACCGCTTTTTGGGCGAGGGACTGTTCGAGGATCCGGCATGGGACATGCTGCTCGATCTGTTCGCGGCGCGGCTGGAGCGGCGGCGCGTATCGGTGTCGAGCCTGTGTATCGCCGCCGCGGTGGCGCCGACCACCGCGTTGCGCTGGATCGCCAAGCTGACCGCGCGCGGCATGCTGGTGCGCTCGCCCGACGACGAGGACCGGCGCCGCAGCCACATCGCGCTAAGCGACGAATCGGCCGCGGCGATGCAGCGCTACGTTCATGCACTGACCAGCGCGAACCTGCCGCTCGTATGACGTTGGGCATCAGCCGGGTTGCGATCGGCGTAAAGCGCGGTATGAGGCGCTTTCCCCGCGACAGGGGCGCTTAGCTCAGCTGGTAGAGCGGCTCGTTTACACCGAGTAGGTCGGCGGTTCGAACCCGTCAGCGCCCACCATCCTTTGGTTCGCCACGTCCATAGGGGTTTTTCGAGCGAATGTTGGCGGCTGGCGACTGGCCGGGCGAAGCGACGCTCGCCCGCAGGCGGAAGCGTATCGAAGGCGTTGCTTCAAATCCTCTCGTGCGCCACGCTCGCCGTCGCTCTCCGGGCCATGACGGGGCCAGCATGGGGGAGCGCGAAGGGCACTTCAGGAGCATCATGCGGCGCCAACCGAGCCTTATCAGTCTGCGCCTGTTTCAGATGGTGGCGCACCATCGCAGCTTCAGCGAAACCGCGCGGCTCGCGAATGTGTCGCAGCCGGCGCTCAGTCGTACCATTCGCCTGCTGGAGGAGCAACTCGGCAGCCGTCTGTTCGATCGGAATTCGCGCAATGTCGCGCTCACCAGCGCGGGCGAGGCCCTGCTGCCGGTCGTGGAACGGCTGACGTCGGATTTCGACCATGCCTTCACCGGGCTGGCGCAGACCTTCGCCGGGGAACGCGGGCGCGTGGTGGTGGGCGCTCTTCCCTCGGTCGCGGCCGGCCCGCTCCCGCACGCCATCGCCAGCTTCAGGCGCAGCCATCCCAACGTCGAAATCGTGATGCGCGATCACCTGTCGGGCGCGTTGTACGAGCAGATGGACGGTCGCCAGATCGATCTGGCGATCACGACCCCGCCCGACAGCGACGCCTTTCTGTTCGATCCGCTGATGAACGACGCGATGGTGCTGGCCTGCCAAAGCGGCGGTTTGCTGGATACCGGCGGCCCCGCCCGCTGGTCGATCCTCGCGGAGCATCCGTTCATCGCCATGGCACCGAGCAGCAGCGTCCGCGAGCTGACCGACGCCGCGATGATCCGTGCCGACGTGTCCGTGATCCCGCTCTACGGCTGCGCGCAATTGGCGAGCGTCGGCGCATTGATAGAGGCCGGGCTGGGCATCACTGCCCTGCCGCATTCGACGCTCGGCATGCTGCACGGGCGCGCGATCGCATGGCGTCCGCTGGTCGACCCGGTCGTGGAGCGCAGCATCGGCGTCGCGCGGCTCGCCGGGCGGACGCTGCCGCCCGCGGCGCAGGCGTTCCTCCATCACTTCCTCGCGACCACCCGCTGAGCCGGACGAGCCCCGGCGCACGCTTCCAATATCCTGATTGATCGATCCAATAATTCATATTGCTGGATCGAGGGCGTCGCAACATGATGGGCTTTAGCAAAGGGGAGGAGCATGCTGGCCGTTGTTGGCGTCGTGGCGATCGCATCGCTGCTCGCGCTCATCCTGACCAATCGGATATCGCCGCTCGCCGCCCTCATCCTCGTGCCGGTCGCGGCGGCGATCGTCATCGGGCTGGGTGCGGCGGTACCGGGCTATGTCGTGGCGGGCATCGCGAAAATCGCGCCCGTCGCCGGGATGTTCGTTTTCGCGATCCTCTTTTTCGGCATCATGAACGACGCCGGCCTGCTGGCGCCGCTCGTCGGGCTGGTGCTGCGGCTGGTGGGAGAGAATCCGCGGTACATCGCCGTGGGAACCGCTGCCCTGGCGCTGCTCATCCACCTCGATGGTTCGGGCGCCGTGTGCTTCCTGGTCACCGTTCCGGCGCTGCGCCCCTTGTATGATCGTCTGGGAATGGACCGCCGCGTGCTTGCCTGCACGGCGTCGCTGGCGGCCGGGGTCAACTTCCTGCCATGGACCGGGCCGACGTTGCGCGCCTCGGCGGCGCTGAAGGTGCCGGTGTCGACGCTCTTTACGCCGATGATTGGCGTGCAACTCGTTGGTCTTGGCTTCGTGTTCGCGGCGTCATGGTGGCTCGGCGACCGCGAGGCGCGGCGCATTGCGGCGGGGCGGTCGCTGCCGCTGGCAGCCGGCATCGACGGTGACGCGCCGGCCGGGCGATCGAACACCACCGCCGACGCCGACGCCACCGCGCGGTTGCTGCGTCCGCGACTGATGCCCGTCAACGTCGTGCTGACGCTGTCGGTCATCGTCATCATGGTGTCGGGGCTGGTCGAACCAGTGGTCGTTTTCATGGTCGGCACCGCGCTGGCGCTGTTGATCAACTATCCGGACGCGCACGAGCAGCGCCGCCGGATCGACGCCCATGCCTCCGCCGCGCTGCTGATGGCTGGGGTGCTGTTCGCCGCGGGCGCCTTCACCGGCATCATGAACGGCTCCGGCATGATCGCGGCGATGGCGCACGCCGCCGCAGCGCACGTGCCGGACGGCATCGGAGCCCGGCTGCCGCTGATCGTGGGGGTGTTGGCGATGCCGCTCAGCCTGCTGTTCGATCCCGATTCCTTTTACTTCGGGGTGTTACCCGTCCTGGCCGGCGTGGCCGAGCGGTTCGGGAACACGTCCGTGTCGGTCGCGCAGGCGGCGCTATTGGGGCAGATGACGACAGGATTTCCGATAAGCCCGCTCACCCCCGCCACCTTTCTGGTGGCGGGCCTCAGCGGGATCGAACTCGGCGCGCATCAGCGCTTCGCGATTCCCTGGCTGTTTGCCGCCAGCCTCGTGATGGTCGTGGCGGCGGTGCTGCTCGGGTTGTTCTCGCTGTGAAGGCGGCGGGCACGATCAGGGTCGGCGCCGGGGCGGGCTTCGCGGGCGACCGCATCGAGCCCGCAGTGGAGCTCGTGGAGCACGGCGAACTCGATTATCTGGTGTTCGAGTGCCTCGCCGAACGGACGATCGCCGCGGCGCAACAGGCGCGTCGCGGCGATCCGAGCGGCGGGTTCGATCCGCTGCTGCTCGAACGCATGCGCCGCGTGCTGCCGGCGGCGCATGCGCGCGGGATCAGGATCGTGACCAACGCTGGCGCGGCCAATCCGGTCGGGGCGGCGCGGGCGATCGCCGCCCTCGCCCGCGACATGGGGCTCACTCCCATGCGCATCGCGGCGGTGACGGGCGACGACGTCCTCGCCACGATCGAGGCGACGCCGTGGCCGCTGATCGACCGTTTCGGCACGACCGCCGACCTGCAGCGCAAATTGTCCGCCAACGCCTATCTAGGCGCGGAGCCGATCGGTGCTGCGCTGGACCGTGGCGCCCAGGTGGTCGTCACCGGGCGGGTGGGCGATCCGGCGCTGTTCGTCGGGCCGATGCTCCACGCCTTCGGCTGGTCGCTCGACGATCCCGTCCTGATCGGGCGCGGGACGATGATCGGCCATCTGCTCGAATGCGCCGGGCAGCTGACCGGCGGCTATTTCGCGGACAGCGGGCGCAAACAGGTGCCCGGTCTCGCGCGGCTCGGCTTTCCGTTTGCGGATATCGCGCCCGACGGCACCGCGACGCTCGGCAAGGTGGCCGGCTCCGGGGGGCAGCTTTCGGTCGCGAGCTGCAAGGAGCAGTTGCTGTACGAGATCCTCGATCCCGGCGCCTATCATCAGGCCGATGTGGTGGCGGATTTCCGCACCGCGCGCTTCGTCCAGGTGGCGCCCGACAGTATCGCGGTATCCGGTGGTGGCGGCACGGCGCGAACCGGACAGCTGAAGGTATCGATCGGCTATGACGATGGATTCATCGGGGAGGGCCAGATTTCCTATGCGGGGCCTGCCGCGATCGACCGTGGCAGAATGGCGATCGAGATCGTCCGTGAACGGCTGCGGATCGTGGGCGCCGAGGTGAGCGAGTTGCGATGCGACCTGATCGGGGTCGATGCGGTCGACCGTTCGGGCGGCGATGGCGCCGCCGCCCCGCGCGAGGTGCGCGTGCGAGTGGCCGGGCGCAGCGCGAACCGCGCGAGCGCCGCCGCCATCGGAGCGGAGGTGGAGGCGTTGTATACCAATGGGCCATTCGGAGGCGGTGGCGCGACACGCGCGGTTCGCCCGGTCCTGGCGATCGCGTCGACGCTGCTGCCTGCCGACGCGGTGACGCCAAAGGTCGAGATGGTGGAGGCCTGAATGCTGCTCGGCGATGTTGCGCACCTGCGCACCGGGGACAAGGGCGACATCTCTCAGATCTCGGTGATCGTCTATGATCCGGCGCACTATCCGCTGATCGAGCGGGCGGTGACGGCGGACCGCGTCCTTTCGCACCTGCCGGGCCTGCGTGCCCGTCGGGTCACCCGTTATACGCTGCCGGAGCTGGGGGCGCTCAACTTCGTACTGGAAGGCGCGCTGAGTGGCGGCGTCACCCGTTCGCTGGCGCTGGATGCCCATGGCAAGTCGCTCGGCGCGCAATTGCTCGATCTCGTGATCGGCGACGATAGGGGCGCGGAGGGGGCTGCCGCCGGGGACGCGGATTGATCGCCGCGATCTTCCTGAGCGGTGCCGCGCTCGCCTGGGCTTCGGACGCCGCCAGTATTCCGGCGCCCGAGGTCACCTGCCGCTCGCTCGCGGCGCCTGGGACGGTTGCCGAGTGGCGGCCCGGTGACGCGGACGAACCGGCGCATTGCCGGGTGCGCGGTGTATTGCGTCCGGTCGCCGGGTCGCGGATCGGCTTCGAACTGCTGTTGCCCCCGCCGTCGCGTTGGACGGGGCGGTTCCAGATGCTTGGCAATGGCGGCTATTCATCCGATCTGCCGCGACCCGGGATGCGCCGCTCGCTGGCTCGCGGCAGCGCGGTGGCCGCGACCGACACCGGGCATAGCGGAGACGATCCCGATTTCGCTCGCGGACACCCGCAGGCGATCGCCGACTGGGCGTGGCGCGCGGTGCATGTCACCGCGATCGCCGCCAAGGCGCTGGTCGCTCGCTTCTATCAGCGGCCGGCGGATCACGCCTATTTCGCCGGATGCTCGACCGGCGGTCATCAGGCGATGATGGAGGCGCAGCGCTTCCCGCATGACTTCGACGGTATCGTCGCCGGCGCGCCCGGCAGTAATCGCGTTCGGCTCAATGCCGCATTCCTGTGGCAATATCTGTCGAACCACCGGCGCGGCGACGATACCGCCGCTTTGCTGTCGCCGGCCGATCTGCGGTTGCTGAACCAGCATGCGCAGACCATGTGCGGCAGCGCCAACGGCGGCGCGGTGGGCGGGCTGGCCAGTGATCAGTGGCTGAACGATCCGCTGTCGTGTCATGTGGAGCCCGCCGCGCTGGCGTGCCGGCCGGGGCAGACGAACGATTGCCTTGCGCCGGAGCAGGTGGCGGCGGCGCGTGCCATGTATCGCGGTGCGCCCGATCCGCGCGGCGGTGCGCGGGTGACGATACCCTGGCTGCCCGGAAGCGAGCCGGGCTGGTCGCTCTACTGGGCGGACCCCGCGCGACCGCAACAACCGGCGCGTGCCAATTTCTGGCGCACCTGGGCGGGGTTTGGCGACGGCTGGAACTGGTGGCGTTTCTCCTTCGGGCGCGATCTCGCCGTTGCGCAACGGCGATTGTCCCCGGTCATCGATGCTGTGAACCCCGACCTGCGCGCCTTCCGCCAGCGCGGCGGCAAGCTGTTGCAATATCATGGCCTTGCCGATCCGGTGGTGTCGCCGCTCGATACGCTTGCCTATCGCCGCGCCATGATGTCGCGCACGGATCCGCGCGGCGGCGGGCGATGGTATCGATTATTCCTGGTGCCGGGCATGGGCCATTGCGGCGGCGGACCGGGCTTTACCGATTTTGACGCGCAGGCGGCGATCGAAACATGGGTAGAGCGAGGCCACGCCCCCGACCGGCTCGTGGCCGCCGACGCGGTAAGCCGCACGCGCCCGCTCTGCCCGTTTCCGGCGCGTGCCCAGTATGTCGGCGGGGATAGCGCGCGCGCCGAAAGCTACCGCTGCGAACGACCCGCCCTGCGCTGACGCGACCGGCCGATCGGATCGGCGCGATCGATCTATCCACAAACTGCAATGTTCGATCACAAAGTTGTATTTCACTTATGGGCGTGGTCAGCGCATCGAAGGTGCAAGGGGGCCGAGTTCCCCGGGGCTAGAGGCGCCGGCATTGCCGGCGAGCAAGGGGAGAGGATCGATGAAGGCACTGGTTTGGGCATGCGGCGCGTCGGTTGCGGCGTTGACGATT
>NZ_JBELIE010000058.1:0-18433 GCF_042091075.1 Sphingomonas sp.
GCGATCGCCGTATCGATCTGCCCCGATTGTTGCAGCAAACGGAACAGCCACGCCCCGAACAGCGACCCCAGCACGCCGCCGATCACCAGCACCGTCCCCATCCGCACGTCGACGCCGCCACGACGGAAATGCGCGAACACGCCCGATACGCTTGCGCCGGTCACCTGCGTCGCGGCGGAGGCGGCGGCGACGGTGGGCGGGATGCCGTAGACGATCAGCAGCGGGGTCGTCAGGAATCCGCCGCCGACGCCGAACATTCCCGACAGCAGCCCGACGCCCGCGCCCAGCGCGATCATCACGAGCGCGTTCACCGACAGGTTCGCGATCGGCAGATAGATGTCCATGGCGCGCCCTCGCTAGCGGGTTCGATCGCGCTGCGCCATCAGAAGTCGGTGCCGATCGACAACGTCGGCCCACTCGACGGCCGGGCGTTGCCGGCCAGTTGCTCGCGCCAGTCGAGCGCGACGCGAATCTTCCGGCCGGCCAGGGGCAGCGCGGCGGTGACGCCGGGCCCGGTATCGAACCGGGCGGCGCCGCGTTGCGCCGCGCCCCATAGGCCCCAGCCGACCCGGGCCTCCGCCGCGCGCGCGATCCGCAACGGGTGCGTCACGCGGATCGCGCCATCCGCATAGCCCTCCGTGCCGCCACGCCGTGCGATCGCCCCGGCCTGCGCATAGCCGTCGATCTGCGTACCGAAGGGGGCGGGCCGGCGGTAGACACCGGCGACGGCACCGATTCCCCAACCGCCGATGCTGTTCGTCACGCCGATCCGGCGCTCCGCCACCAGCCGGACGGGCAGCCCCGGTGGCGACCATTCCAGCGCCACGGCGGCATCCTGTTGCGCTGGCCACACCGCCGCCGCAACCCGCCCCGCCACGGCCAGATGCCGGGCCGGATCGATGGCATAGGCCAGCCGCGCGCCGATCTGGCTGCCGCCCAGCTGGGGCGCCTGGAGCGTGGCACCGCCCTCGCGCCAGATCGACCAGATGCTGCCCGTCCAGCGCGGTTCTGGCGCACCGTCGATCCTCGTCGCCATCCGCGCTGGCGGCGGCGGTGCGGCTTCCGGTGAAGGGGAGGCGGGATTGCCATCCCCATCGCCATCGCCAGACGGCGATGCCGCGGCCAGCGCGGGGACGCTTTCGATACGGCCTGACCAGATGCGCGAGCGGCCTTCGGAGGCGGACCGGGATCGCGGCCAGCGCGACGATCGTGGCATCGCGCCGGGCTTCGTTGCGGACGGCGCGGTGGCGACGCGCAGGATCGGCGGCGGCGGCTCCACGCCGGAGGGCTGGCGCACCGCCGCCACGGAGGGCCTTCCGGCGGTGGATGTCGTCCCCAGCCACCACCAGCGCAACCCGGCCCAGCCGACGACGATCGTCGCGAGAAAGAGCAGGGGCCTTCCTTTCACCGCGTGCCGCAGTCGACGCCCGGGAAGCGATGCTCGGTCTTGTCCCAGCGGAGCGGTCGGCCGGTGACAAGGCTTCGGACATATTCGCGCATCGCGGTCGCCACGGCGGCGATCAGAAGCGCATTGCCGACGAACAGCCGCGGAATCGATCGCAACCCTTCACGCCGGCCGTGGAGCGCGGCGGTGCAACGAACACGTATCGTGATGCGCCAGGACAGCAGCAGCAGGTTCGCGATCGACAGGGCGAAGACCGCCGACGGCACGGCGGGTGGCCAGTCGCCGTGCAGCCGATGCGCCAGCCACGACAGCGACCGCAGCAGCAGCGCCGCATAGGCGAGCGCGATGACCAGGGCCGCCAACGGCCCGCGCCGATCGCGCATGCGCATCCATCGTTCGGCGGCATGCCGGCGTCCCCAGCCGGTACGATCCCATCCGGCCAGCGCAATCCCCGCGATCCAGCGCGATCGCTGCCGCACCGATGCCCCGAAGCGTTCTGGAAAATAGGCGCTGGTCGCGATCAGCGATCCCTGCGCGTTGCACCAGCGGACGAACGTCACCGGGTAGCCGAGCGCGCCGATCCGCAGCCCCAATTCGTAGTCCTCGGTCAGGCTGCTGGCGTCGAACGGCTCGCCATCGCCCGCGGCGATCCGTTCCAGCACGTCGCGGCGCAGCGCGCAGCCCACCCCGGCAAGGGGCAGCGATGCGCCCAGCGCCTGGCGCACGACCAGCGTTCGCATATGCGCTTCGGCGAATTCATCGGCATAGCCCCCGGATACCCAGTGGCGCCGCGGCTCGATCAGGGGAACGACCGGCAATTGCACCGCCGCGGCGTGGCGCAGATGATGATCGAAGACGGACAGTTCGGCCGGATCGATGCAGTCCTCCGCATCGTGCAGGATCACCGCATCGTATCGCGCATGCCCGGCGGCCTCATCAGCGCGCATGGCGTGCCACAATGTGACGAGGCAATCCGCCTTGTTGGTGGGGCCGAGCCGATCGCCGACGACGATCCGCACCGCGGGGGATCGCGGGATGATCGTGCGCACCGCGTCCAGCGTCGCCGGATCGTTGGGATAGCATCCGACGTACAGGCGCAGCCGCGCGAGATCGTAAGAGCTTGCCGCCGCCTCCAGCATCGCCCCGATCACCGCCGCTTCGTGCCACGCGGGCACGAAGACGGCATAGCGTAGCGGGGGCGCCGCCGGCAGGGTCGATAGCGGGCGGAAAGCGTCGCCGCATTGCCACAACAGCGCATCCACGAGCAGGTCGTCGATGCCGCCGACCAGCATCATCACCGCCGCGAACAACGCCACTTCCCCGGCCAGAACGTCGAGCAGGAGCACCATGTCGCCGATCATGGCGAGCGCCGTGACTATTTCGCAACACCACGACGCAATACGCGATTGCCCGGCGCGGGCACGAACCATTAACCCTTTTGCGCGTTCACCGCCCCGGTCCCCCTTCCCCTTTCGGGACCGGTGCCGACCCCAAGCCGGTACTGGCCGCGTCGCGCGTGGTGGCGGCGCGGCCTAACCGGGTGGATCACCAGTAGAAGTTGCGTATCACGTCGATCACGACGCCGCGGCGCTGATCGACCAGCAAGACGTCGTCGTAATGGCGCACCCAGCGGGCGTAGCGGGGCGCGGCCGGCAAATGATAGACACCCGGATCGGCGATAATATACCGCGGGCCATAGAAAGGCGCCGCGATCGGCACGCCGGGGCGGAACGCCTGGTAACGGAACGGCGCACGCCATCCGCCCCGCCCGTACAAGGTGCGGTGGCCGTCGCGCCACGAACGCCAATCGTCGCGGTGCCATGCGCGGCGGTCGCGCAGATCGTCGCGATAGTCGCGGCGCGCATCGCGCAGATCCGCGCGTTGATGCCGAACGTCGCGCCAGTCGCCGCGCGCATAGGCACGGTCCAGATCGCGCTGTTCCTCCCGGATCTCCTGTCGGTCGCGATACAGATCGCCGCGCGACTGCGCGACCGCGGCACTCGGCAACAGCGTCGCGGCGAGCAGCGCCGCGGTCATGATCCTACCCATCACGTGCACCTTTCGTTTCGGGTCGCCCCGGTCGTGGCGGGCCCGTCCGGCCCGGCACATCCGCTACCGCTAGCGGCCTGAACCGCGCGGGAATGACGACGTCAGCGAAACGAAAGGTAGCGCGCGACGCGCGTTTACGGGCGACCCGAGCCGTTGGGGCCGCCAGCGCCACCGGTAGCGCCGGGGGCACCGACCGTGCCGATATTGCCGAACAGGCTCTGGAAGAAGCCGCGTTCGCGTCCCAGCGTCGGCGTCGTCTTGCCATACGGCGTGACGTTGGCGATCTGTTCGATCCCCGACTTGCGCACCGCGCTGACGTTGCCGGCCTGGTCGAAGCTGATCTGCAGCGTCAATTGCTCCCGCACGCGCGGCAGATTGTAGGCGTAATTGCGGCTGTCGCGCGCGATATAATACCAGTCGCCCTGGTTGAACTGGCTGGTGAAGCTGGGGGTGCCCAGCGTCGCCAGCACCGATTGCCGATTGTCGATTCCCGGCTGGACCGAGTTCACCAGATCGGCGTCGACGATATAGCCCTGGTGCGAGCGGAGCGGGGCGCAACCGGCGGCCGTCACGCCGACCAGAAGCGACAGAATGAGAAGGGGGCGCATCGATACTCCGCTCAACTGGCGATCGGCCGCACGCCGGCATGCACGCGCGCATGGACTTTGCGACCGCCTGCCTCAATATGCCGCGGATGACGACGACACAAGCATGCGCGCGGGTGCCGCGCGACGGGAAGATGGCGTGGGCTGGCTGAAGCAATTGTTCGGAACGCGCGATCGCACCGCCGCGCTGCCGTTGTACGACGCGGTGGTGGCGCGCGCGCGGGCGCCGCATTGGTATCTCGACGGGCAGGTTCCCGATACGCTGGACGGCCGTTTCGACATGGTCGCCGCGGTGCTGGCGATGGTGCTGTTGCGGCTGGAGGGTGATCCGGCGGGGGCCACGCCGACCGCGCAACTGACCGAGCGGTTCATCGACGATATGGACGCGCAGGTGCGTCAGATCGGCTTCGGCGACATGGTCGTCGGCAAGCATGTCGGCCGCATGATGGGCATGTTGGGCGGGCGGCTGGGCGTCTATCGCGACGGGCTGGCGGCGGATCCGTCGGGGGCCGGCCTTGACGAATCGCTGGTGCGCAACCTGTATCGCGGCGCCGCGCCCGATCCTCTGGCGGTGGCGCATGTGCGCGACGGGCTGGTGTCGCTGCGCCGGCGGCTCGATACGCTCGATATCGATACCCTGATGCAGGGGGTGCTGCCATGACACCGGAATTCTCGCGGGTGGAACGGCTTGATACGATCGGGGGAGAGGAACGGCGCGTCCTCGTCACCGCGGAGGAGAATGAACGCTCGGCGCTGGCGCGACGTTTCGGCCTGATCGCGATCGACCGGCTGGAGGGCGATTTCATGCTCCACCGCGAGGCGGGCGGGATCATCGCGCGCGGCTCGGTACGGGCGGCGGTGGTGCAGGCGTGCTCGGTCACCGGCGATCCCCTGGCCGCCGTGGTCGACGAGGAAGTGGCGCTGCGTTTCGTCGCACCGGCGACGACGGAGGAAGAGATCGAGCTGGACGCGGGCGCCCTCGACACGATCGAGATCGAGGGCGGCGGAATCGATCTGGGCGAGGCGGCGGCGGAGACGATGGCGCTGGCGCTCGATCCCTTCCCGCGCAGCCCGCGCGCCGCCGAGACGCTGAAGGCCGCCGGTGTGATCAGCGAGGAGGAGGCGGGGCCGTTCGGCGGGCTGGCAGGGTTGAAGGCGGCGCTGGAGAAAAAGGGCTAGGGCGGCGCGACGTCGTCCGTCCATCGCCACCCCGGATCAGATCAGCGCCAGATCGCTCAGTTTGCCGATCAGCGCGGGCGGCATCGTGGCCAGGCCGTCGGAGGTCGCGCCGCCAAGGTCCAACGGCGCCTCGGCCCCTTCGAGGTAGCGCCAGCCCTGATGCGCGCGCTTCGGCCGCGCCTGTACCAGTCGCAGTGCTGGATCGAGATGGATCGCGACCCGGCCCCCGTCCGCCTCACCGAACGCGAGGATCGGAGAGCGCGCCACCAGCATGTGCTTGATGATCCAGAACAGCGACCCCTGCCCGGCGATCTCCGCATGCCGTTTCGGCAGGTAGCGGGTGGTCAGGAACAGCGGGCCGACGGCGGCACGGGCGGCGAGGCGCTCCGCCAGCAGATCGATGCTCGCGGCACCGAACGCCACCTTGGTGAGATGAAGCGGCGGGGTTTCGGGCGGCGTGGGGAGGGGCGACATGGAACGCCGATGTGGGTTAGCCGCTCAGCCCCCACAAGGAGGCGAGGCCGAGGAACGACAGGAAGCCCATCACATCGGTCGCGGTGGTGACGAACACCGCCGAGGATACCGCGGGATCGATACTCGCCTTGTCGAGCGCGACGGGCACGATCACCCCCACCAGCCCGGCGACCACGCTGTTGATCATCATCGCCAGCGCGAAGACGAGCGACAATTGCCCGTTGCCGAGCAGCACGTAGCTGCCGATCGCGCCGACCGCGCCCAGCGCCGCGCCGTTGCACAATGCCACCCGGAATTCGCGGAACAGCATGCGCACGGTGTTCGAACTGGTCAGCTGGTTGGTGGCGATAGCGCGCACCATCACGGCCAGCGTCTGCGTCCCCGCATTGCCGCCCAGCGCGGAGACGATCGGCATCAGCGCCGCCAGCAGCGCGAAGCGCGCGATCTCGCCCTGAAACAGCCCGACCACGGAGGCGGACAGCATCGTCGCGCCGAGATTGACGATCAGCCACGCGACGCGCGTGCGCACCGTTACCGCGATCGGCTCGTTGATGTCGCCATCGCCCGCGCCCGCCAGCCGCAGCGCGTCCTCGCCCGCCTCTTCCTGGATGATATGGACGACGTCGTCGACGGTGATCATGCCGACCAGCCGGCCGGACGCATCGACCACCGCGGCGGAGATGAGCGCATATTTCTGGAAGCGCAGCGCCACCTCTTCCTGATCCATGTCGACCGGAATCAGCGTCTGCTCGCGCTGCATCACGTCGCCCATCGCGATCGATCGCGGGGTGCGCAGGATCCAGCTGAGCGCGCACGTGCCGATCGGGCGATGCGCCGGATCGACCACGAAGATTTCCCAGAAATCGGTCGTCAGCTCGTCATGGCTGCGCAGATAGTCGAGTACGTCGCCCACGGTCCAATGTTCGGGCACCGCGACCAGGTCGCGCTGCATCAGGCGGCCGGCGGACTCCTCCGGGTAGGACAGCGCCTCCTCGATCGCGGCGCGATCGTCGGGCTCCATCGCGCGCAGAACCTCGCGCTGGTCCTCCGGCTCCATGTCCTCGATGATCGCGACCGCATCGTCGGTATCGAGTTCGCTGGCGATATCCGCGACCTGTCGCGCGTCGAGCGCGTCGATCAGCGCCTCGCGGACATAGTCGTTCATTTCCGCGAACACGTCCGCGTCGACCAGATCGGCGATCGCGGCGGCGAGATCCTTGCGGCGCTCCTCGGGCGTCAGTTCGAACAGATCCGCGATATCGGCGGGGTGGAGCGGTTCGACCAGGGCGCGGGCCGCCTCGGAATCGCCCTCCTCGACCGCGTCGAGCACCGCATCGACGAATTCGGGTTTCAGACGGTCGTCCTCGTCCAGCCGGGTATCGTCTTCGGCCGTCATCGCTTCGGGAAGCCCGGTGTCGCTCATCTGCCGCCTCCCTTGGTCCTGCGCTGCGCCGGCCCTAGCGCGCGTGTTCGGGATTTGCCAGCCGCGCCCGCGATCACTACGTGCCCGCGCATCCCACCGAGAAGGATTCCCATGGCCGACACCTATTCCACGCTCGTCATGACGCTCGACTCCCATAACGGGGAGGGCGGCGACGTCACGATCAAGCTGCGCCCCGATCTGGCGCCCGAACACGTCAACCGCATCGCGGAGCTGGCCAACGACGGCTTTTACGACGGCGTCGTCTTCCACCGCGTCATCCCCGGCTTCATGGCGCAGGGCGGCGATCCCACCGGCACCGGCATGCACGGCTCCGACAAGCCCAACCTGAAGCAGGAGTTCAGCAAGGAGCCGCACGTCCGCGGCACCTGTTCGATGGCGCGCACGATGGATCCGAATTCGGCGAACAGCCAGTTCTTCATCTGCTTCGATGATGCGCGCTTCCTCGACGGCCAATATACCGTGTGGGGCGAAGTGAACGACGGCATGGACCTGATCGACGCGCTGCCCAAGGGCGAGCCGCCCGCGAATCCGGGCAAGATCGTCACGATGAAGGCGTCGTAACGCGCTCCCCGCCGCCGCCCCGCGCTGAAGGCGGCGGCGGCGGGGCACGTGTCGTCTGCACGCGATCGTTCCGAAGCCTCGGGTGCCTGCCGGTCGGCCAGCAAGAAGCGGCCACCGGATCGGGGCGTTCTGACGGGGTGCGCTACGCCTCGCGCAGCGTGCGGATCAGCCAGTCGCGGAACAGGCGCACCGGCTTGGTCTGCAGGGCGCGGGGGCGGCAGGCGAACCAATAGCTGTACGGGCTGGTCACCTCGATATCGAACAGTCGCACCAGGCGCGGGTCATTGGCGTCGTGGAAATGGCTTTCGTGCATGAACGCCACCCCCAGTCCCTGCGCCGCCGCCTCCAGCATCAGCGCGCCCGAATCGAAATAGTCGACCGCGGCGGGCTCGATCGCGGGGAGGCCAGCGGCATGCCGCCACGCCGCGAAGGTATCGATCATCTCACGATGCAACAGGACGGTATGTTGTTCGAGCTGCTCGGGCCGCTGGATCGGCGGCACGCCCTCGACCAGCCGCCGCGCCGCGATCGGATAGACCCTGTTGCGATCGAGACGCTCGGCATACAGCGTCGGATCCACCTCGCGCGCCAGCACGATCACCGCGTCCAGCCCTTCGCCCAGCCGCCCCAGCGCGTTGGTGGCGGTGTCGATGTCGAGATGCAGTTCGGGATGTTGCGCGCGCAGGTCCGCCAGCCGCGGGAACAGCCGCTGCGACGCGAACAGCGGCAGCACACCCAGCCGCAGCCGTAGTACGTCGGTGCCGCTGGTCATCGTCTCGATCGCGTCCGACAGACCATCGAGTGCTGGTGCGATCGCCGCCAGCAGCCGCTCGCCATCGGCATTCGGCACCATCGCCTGATGACGGCGATCGAACAGCGGGCGCGCCAGGAAGCGTTCCAATGTCTGGATGCGGCGGCTGAGCGCTGGAGCGGACAGCGCCAGTTCCTGCGCCGCGGCCTTGATCGATCCCAGCCGCGCCACCGCGACAAAGGCTTCGATCGCAGTCAGGGGCGGCAGGCGGCGCATGCGGATCCGAGCAATATGTTGTGCGCTGCATCATGCAACTTGGCCAGCAGCACGCAAGCAATATAGGAGTAATGTTGCAGATTTTGCAATCGCAATGGATAATTTCTCATTTGTGATTTGCCGCGCCGCAGCGCACATCACCCCTGCCTTTCAGGCATCCTCTCCTAAAAACTATCACGGCCGATCCCTGCGGGGGTCGGCCTTTTTTTGCGTCCGGGCGCGAGCCGTTGGGCGGCGCCGGGGGGCTCGCAATCGGGAACCCTCGTCCTATCTCCTGCGCTCGACCGCGAAGCCGAGACGAAAGGGATGGACATGGCCGACGCCGATGAACGGGCGATCAAGTTGCAGGTCGCCAATGCGCGGCCCGAGGACAGTGGCCGCGGTATCGCGCATCTGCCGCGCTCGGTGCTGGTGGCGATGGGCATCACCGATGGCGACGTGATCGAGATCGTCGGCAAGAAGACCACGCCGGCGCGCGCGGTCGGCCCCTATGCCGAGGACGAGGGGCTGGAGCTTCTGCGCATCGACGGGCTGCAGCGGGCCAATGCCGGGGTCGGCTCGGGCGATTTCGTCGAGGTGCGCAAGGTCGAAAGCAAGGCGGCGACGCGCGTGGTGTTCGCCCCGGCGCAGCAGAACCTGCGGCTGCAAGGCTCCACCAACGCGCTGAAGCGGACGTTCTTCGGCCGCCCGCTGTGCGCTGGCGATATCGTCGCCACCGCCGGGCATCAACGCGTGCAGAATATGCCGCCGGGGATGGAGCGTTACGTCAACGCGCCGGCCTATGCGTTGCAGGAAATCCGCCTGCTGGTGGTGTCCGCCCATCCGAAGGGCGTCGTCCATATCGACGAGCATACCGAGATCGAGCTGCGCCCGGAATATGAGGAGCCGCAGGCGGCGCGCCGAGCGGATGTGACGTATGACGATATCGGCGGCATGGCCGCGACGATCGATCAATTGCGTGAGATGGTCGAACTGCCGCTGCGCTATCCCGAACTGTTCCAGCGGCTGGGGGTCGATCCGCCGAAGGGGCTGTTGCTCTATGGTCCGCCGGGCACCGGCAAGACCCGGCTGGCACGGGCGGTGGCGAATGAGTCCGACGCGCAATTCTTTCTGATCAACGGGCCGGAGATCATGGGCTCGGCTTACGGCGAGTCGGAACAGCGACTGCGGCAGGTGTTTGAGGAAGCGAGCAAGAACGCGCCCTCGATCGTGTTCATCGACGAGATCGATTCGATCGCGCCGAAGCGCGGGCAGGTGTCGGGCGAGGCGGAGAAGCGCCTGGTGGCGCAATTGCTGACCTTGATGGACGGGCTGGAGGCGCGCGCCAATCTGGTCGTGATCGCGGCGACCAACCGTCCCGAGGCGATCGACGAGGCGCTGCGGCGGCCGGGCCGGTTCGATCGTGAGATCGTCGTCGGCGTGCCGGACGAGCGCGGGCGGCGCGAGATCCTGGGCATCCATACGCGTGGCATGCCGCTGGGCGATCGTGTCGACCTGGGCGAACTGGCGCGCACCACCTTCGGGTTCGTTGGGGCCGATCTGGCCGCGCTGACCCGCGAGGCGGCGATCGAGGCAGTGCGGCGGATCATGCCGAAGCTGAACCTGGAGGAGCGCACGATCCCGCCCGAGGTGCTCGACACGCTGGCGGTGACGCGCGAGGATTTCATGGAGGCGCTCAAGCGCGTTCAGCCAAGCGCGATGCGCGAAGTGATGGTGCAGGCGCCCACCACGAAGTGGAGCGACGTCGGCGGGCTGGACGATGCGCAGATGCGCCTGAAGGAAGGGGTGGAACTGCCGCTGAAGGATCCCGACGCCTTCCGCCGGCTGGGCATCCGTCCGGCCAAGGGCTTCCTGCTCTATGGTCCGCCGGGCACAGGCAAGACGCTGCTGGCGAAGGCCGTCGCGCGCGAGGCGCAGGCGAATTTCATTGCCACCAAATCGAGCGATCTGCTGAGCAAATGGTATGGGGAAAGCGAACAGCAGATTACGCGGCTGTTCCAGCGCGCCCGGCAGGTGGCGCCGACGGTGATCTTTATCGACGAGCTCGATTCGCTGGTGCCCGCGCGGGGCGGCGGGCTGGGCGAGCCGCAGGTCACCGAGCGGATCGTCAACACGATCCTGGCGGAGATGGACGGGCTGGAGGAGTTGCAATCCGTCGTCGTGATCGGCGCGACCAACCGGCCCAATCTCGTCGATCCCGCCCTGTTGCGTCCGGGGCGGTTCGACGAATTGATCTATGTCGCCGTCCCGAGCGCGGAGGGGCGCCGGCGGATCCTGTCGATCCAGACGCAGAAGATGCCGCTGGCGGACGATGTCGACCTCGATCGGATCGCCGATCGCGCCGATCGGTTCACCGGCGCGGATCTCGAAGACGTCGTCCGCCGCGCGGGCCTGATCGCGCTACGCGAGTCGCTCGAATCGAAGGAGGTGCGGCAGGTGCATTTCGAACAGGCGCTGGCGGAAAGCCGCGCCAGCGTGACACCCGAAGTGGAGCGCGAATATGAGCAGATGGCGGCGCGACTGAAACAGGAAGCGAATGCGATTCAGCCGATCGGCTTCATCGCGCCCGGCCAACTCACGCCGCGTGGACCGAAAGGCGCGGACTGACACAGGCCATCGCCCCGGCCCCGCGCCGGGGCGACGTCGTCAATCCGGCGGCTCACACCACCGGATCGTCATAGGCCGCCACGGTGTCCGGCGCGTCATGCAAGGCACGCAGGCACCAGAGGAACAGCACGACGCACGCCGCGCCAGCGGACAGATACGGGAGTGGGTGCCAGATTTCGTAAAGCCCCACCCCGATCGACGGCCCCAGTACGAAACTGGCGCCGTTGACGCTGGTCACCTTGCCCGCCACTGCCCCCTGCGCGTCCGCCCCCACCGCGAGGCTGGAACCGGCGGTGAAGCCCGGGCGGGTGAAGCCGAAGCCAAGGCTGGCGAGCGCATAGGCGGTGGCGATCCCGTACAGCGACGGCGCCAGCCCGGTCAGCGCGGTGCCCGCCGCCGCCAGCGTCAACCCGACCAGCACCAGCGCGCGCGGGCGCAGGTTCAGCAGCGGGATCAATCCCCATTGTGCCAGCAGGGCAGCGCCCGCGCCCATCATCAGCACCAGCCCGGTCGATTCGAGCGCCAGTTCCGGGGGCAGGTTCATGCGGTCGATCACCAGAAAGCCGATCGCCTGCCCGGTCATCACCTGCGCATGGCCCATGACCAGCCCGGCCAGCATCCAGGTGCGGATGCGCGGGTCGCGGTAGCGGATTCCGGTGCCCTTGGGGGCGACCGCGGCGCGCACGCTGGCGCCCGACGGCTGGCCGCCGATCGAGGGATAGGCGTTGGCCGCACCATGCGCCTCCGCGGGGAGCCCGCGATCGTCGGGCAATTGCTGCCGCACCGTCACGAACACGCCCAGCCCGAACAGCGCGAACACGAACGCCGGGCCGGACAGCCCCAGCTCGACCCCGCCGATCCGCCCGAGCAGCAGGTACGGCGCGATCGCCGGGCCGAGGATCGTACCCAGGCCAAAGGCGGAGGCGAGCAGCGTCAGCGCGCGGGTGCGTTCCTCCTGCGTGGTATTCCCCGCCACCAGTGCCTGTACCGCCGGTGGCGCGGCGGAACCGAAGGAGCCGTAGATCAGCCGCCCGGCGATGAAGAGCAGGAACGCGCTGGTCCCGCCGATGACGCCGTTGATCCCCAGCGCGAGGAAGGTGCCGCACAGCAACAGGCTGATGCAGAAACCACCCATGCCCAGCAGGATCATCACGCGCCGGCCGTGCCGGTCAGAACGACTGGCCCAGAATGGCGCGGCAAGCACCCACAGCAGCGCCGACACAGAAAAGGCCGCCGCGACGGCCGAATCCTTCACCCCCAGCGACCGCCCAAGCGCGGGCAGCACCGATTGCAGCGCGGTATTGCCTGCCGCGATCGTCAGCATCACCAGGAACATCAGTGCGAAGGTGGAATCGAAGCTCCGCCGCATGCCGCTGTTCTTCCCGTTCCATGATGCGCGTGTGCCGGAACCTCGATTAGGCGCTTGGGGGCGCGACGCAACCCCGCTATGGCAACCCCCGCGCCTGAAAGGCGTTCGTCATCCGGGTGACGCGAAAGTGTCACCTGATCCAAGGTTCAGGAGTCCGATCTTTCCACATGCCCAGCTCGACCAACGCCATGCGGCGCAGCCGCAGCAAAGCCGCCGGCGTCCCCGGTCCGTGGCAGATGTTCTTTTCCGGTTTCCTGAAGCATCCGGTGATGGTGGGGTCGATCATCCCCTCGTCGGATCGCCTGATCGCGAAAATGCTCGGCCCGGTCGACTGGGGCCGTTGCAAGCTGTTCGTCGAATACGGGCCAGGCGTCGGCACCTTCTGTCGCCCGATCCTGGAGCGGATGGCGCCTGACGCGATGCTGATCGCGATCGACACCAACGCCGATTTCATTCGCTATCTCGATCATACGATCACGGATTCGCGGTTTGTCGCGGTCCATGGATCGGCGGCGGATGTCGAGCGGATCGTTGCCGAGCACGGCCATGAGGCCGCCGACTACGTGCTGTCGGGTCTTCCCTTCTCGACGCTGCCCGCCGGCGTGGGGCCGGGAATCGCCGCTGCGACGCAGCGCGTGCTGCGCCCCGGCGGTGCGTTCCTGGTGTATCAGTTCAGCCCGAAGGTCCGCGATTTCATCGCGCCGCATTTCGAGCGGATCGACCATGACATGGAATGGTGGAACGTACCCCCGGCGCAGCTCTACTGGGGCTGGAAGGACTAGCACGTCCCGGCGCCGATCCGGGGGCGGCCGTGCGATGCCCCCCCCCATCCGCCAGAGCGGAGCGAAAGGGCTTTCCCTAACGCTCCCGCGTGGCGGCGAAGCGCACCTTGGGATAGCGATCCTGGACATAGCCGACTTCCCACGCGCTTTTGGCAAGGAACACCGGATTGCCGTCGCGATCCTTGGCCATTGCCGCGCGATTGAGGTCGGTGAAGTTCTTCAGCTCGGCCGCATCCTCCGCCGATACCCAGCGGGCGGTATCGAACGGGGCGGGTTCCAGCCCGGCGGCGACCTTATATTCAGCGTCGAGCCGCGACAGCAGCACGTCCAGCTGTAACTGGCCGACGACGCCAATGATCCAGTTCGACCCGATCTCCGGATAGAAGACCTGCGTCACGCCTTCTTCGGCCATGTCGTCGAGCGCCTTGCGCAGCTGCTTGGTCTTGGTCGGATCCTTCAGGGCGACGCGGCGAAGGATCTCGGGCGCGAAATTGGGCAGGCCGGTGAAGCGGATGTCGGCCCGCTCGCTCAGCGTGTCGCCGACGCGCAGCGTGCCGTGATTGGGGATACCGATGATATCGCCGGGAAACGCCTCGTCGGCGACCTCGCGGTTCTGCGCGAAGAACAGGATCGGCGAATGGACCGCGATCGGCTTGCCATGGCCGGTCGGGGTCAGCTTCATGCCGCGCCGGAACGTACCCGAACACAGCCGCATGAACGCGATCCGGTCGCGATGCTGCGGATCCATATTGGCCTGCACCTTGAAGACGAAGCCGGTCACTTCCTTCTCATCGGGCGTGACCGGCGCCGGTTCGGCGGGCTGCGCGCGCGGCGGCGGGGCATAATCGGCCAGCGCCGCGATCAGCTCCGCCGGGCCGAAATCCTTCAGCGCGGAGCCGAAATAGACCGGGGTCAGGTCGCCGTTGCGATACGCCTCGCCATCGAAGGCGGCATAGCCCGCCTGCGCCAGCTCCACCTCCTCGGCGACGTCGTCGGGCAGCGTCGGCGTGCTGTCGATCAGGCCCTGGAACGTGCGGCTGTCGCCCTCGGGGCGGGACACGCTGTTCGCGGACAGGTTCAGGATGCCCTCGAACGTGCCTCCCATGCCGACCGGCCAGGTCATCGGGCAGACGTCCAGCGCCAGTACGTCGGCGATCTCGTCGAGCAGTTCGAACGGCGCGCGCCCCTCGCGATCGACCTTGTTGACGAAGGTGATGATCGGCACCGAGCGAAGTCGGCATACCTCGAACAGCTTGCGGGTCTGCGCCTCGATGCCGCGCGCGGCGTCGATCACCATGATCGCCGAATCGACCGCGGTCAGCGTGCGGTAGGTATCTTCGCTGAAATCCTCGTGGCCCGGCGTGTCGAGCAAATTGAAGGTCACGCCGTCATGCTCGAACGTCATCACGCTCGACGTGACCGAGATGCCGCGCTGCTGCTCGATCTTCATCCAGTCCGAGCGCGCGCGCCGGTTCGCGCCGCGCGCTTTCACTTCACCCGCCAGATGGATCGCGCCGCCGAAATACAGCAGCTTTTCGGTCAGCGTCGTCTTGCCCGCGTCGGGGTGGGAGATGATCGCGAAGGTACGGCGGGGCGAGGTCATGCAAAAGTCCGGCACGGAAGGGAGCACCGCCGAAGGGGCGGGACCGCGCCGATAGCAGAGGCGGGATGTGGTGGACAGGGGGGGTGAGGACGGGGCCTCCCCTATCCCTCGTCGTCCGTCCTGACTTCCACCCGCCCCTTGAAGCCCTGCGCGACGACGAACCATTCCACCGAGCCCTTGCGGCTCGCCGGCGGCTTGGCGTGCTTCACGGTGGTGAAGTTGCGCTTCATCTCCGCCACCAGGGCGGCATCGGCCCCCCCGGCGAACACCTTGGACACGAACGTGCCACCGGGACGCAGCACGTCGATCGCGAAGGCCAGCGCGGTTTCCACCAGCGCCATGGTGCGCAACGCATCGGTCTGCGGATGGCCGACGGTGTTGGCGGCCATGTCGGACATTACCAGATCGGGTGCGCCGCCCAGTGCCTCCATCAGGGCCGCCGGCGCCGCATCGGCCATGAAATCCATCTCGAAGATCGTCACGCCGTCGATCGGATCGACCGGCAGCAGGTCGATGCCGACGATCGCCGCGCCGGGTGCCTTGCGCCGCACCACCTGGCTCCAGCCGCCCGGCGCGATGCCCAGGTCGATGACGCGCTTGACGCCTTTCAGCAGGCCGAAACGCTCATCGAGTTCGATCAGCTTGTACGCGGCCCGGCTGCGATATCCTTCTGCCTTGGCGCGGCGGACATAGGGATCGTTGAGCTGGCGTTCGAGCCAGCGGGTCGATTGCGCGCTGCGATTGCGCGCGGTCTTGACGCGCTGGCGCCCCGCCCCTGTTCCCCGCATGTCAGGCTCCGGTTTCCATCAGGCGGCGCAGGATGCCTTCGCGAATGCCACGATCCGCGACGCCCAACCGCTCCGCCGGCCATAGGTCCAGAATGCCCTCCAGGATAGCGCATCCCGCCACCACCAGATCGGCACGCTCGCGACCGATACACGGCAATTGCGCCCGCTCCGCCAGCGACATGCCCGCCAGTTCCTGGCTGATCGCGCGCATCGCGGCGGCGGGGGCGATCAGCCCGTCGACCTGCGCACGATCATAGCGTTCCAGTTCCAGATGCACGCTTGCCAGCGTCGTCACCGTGCCGCTGGTGCCCAGCAACCGCCGCGTGCCCGTCACCTTGGGCAGCCGCGCGGCGAACGGCGCGAAGCTTTCCGTCACCAACGCGCGCATCCGCCGATAGGCATTCGCGCGCTCCGCGGCGTCATTGCCGCCGCCCGCGCTTTCGGTGAGCGACACGACGCCCCAGGGCGCGGAATGCCAGTCCCGCACGCGGGGCACCGTGGTATCGGCATCGATCAGCACCAGCTCGGTCGAGCCGCCGCCGATATCGAACACCAGTGCGGGGCCGCTACCCGGTTCCAGCAGGGCGTGGCAGCCCAGCACCGCCAGCCGCGCCTCTTCCTCGGCGGAGATGATATCGAGGTGGATTCCCGTTTCCTCACGCACCCGCGCGATGAAGTCGGCACCGTTGGAGGCGCGGCGGCACGCTTCGGTCGCGACGGAGCGCGCCAGCCGGACGTTGCGGCGCTTCAGCTTGTCGGCGCAGACGCGCAGCGCCGCGATGGTCCGTTCGATCGCGGCATCGGACAGCGCGCCATGCGCCGCCAGCCCCTCACCGAGCCGGACGATGCGCGAGAACGCGTCGACCACCGCGAAACCGTCTCCCTGCGGCCGCGCGATCAGCAAACGGCAATTGTTGGTGCCGAGATCGAGCGCGGCATAATGGCGCGGTGCGCCGCGGGTGTGGCGCGGCGGCGGGGGGGCCGAACGGGCAGGGCGCTGGCCTTGCCGGCGCGGCAATTGGGCGGGCATGTCCACCATTGCCGTCAAACTTTCTTTTTCTCTTCCATGCCGTTGCCGCCGATGAGGGCGATACGGCTGGTGCTTGGCAGACAAGCTACACATTTGCGGGAGGGGCGGCAAGGCGGGCGTTGACAACACAAGCCAGCGCTTTTAGACGCGCCGGCCTGTTGCCCGATCGTCTAACGGCAAGACTACGGACTCTGACTCCGTCAATCGTGGTTCGAATCCACGTCGGGCATCCAGCATTTCTCGCGCCGCGCATGCGCTGCCGTCCGCCGATCCGTCCGGATCGGCGGAGGGTGCGGCGGTGCCGGATCAGAAGGCGAGCGCGGCCATGATCCGGAAGGTGCTGTCATCCCCGCGACCGCCGATCATCCCGGCATAGCCCGACGTGATCGTCAGCCGCTCGATCGGCGTCCATGCCAGATCGATGGCCACCGCCGCCGCATCGCGCGACAAGGGCGCGCCGATCACCGTGAAAGGCGTGGTGCCCGATGCAAATCGCAGCGTCGCATCGGGATAGGGATCGTTGAGCGCGTGCTGCCACCAGATGCGCGATCGCGCGCTGAGCCCGTCGACGATCGGGGTGACGCCGCGCACCCCCACGGTCGACAGCGCGAAGGCCTGCGTCCGCACGCCGCCGGCGAGCGCCGCATCGCCCCCCGCCTCGGTAAAGCCATCGGTCCTGACGCGATAATATTCTACCCCGGCGAACGGCTCCACCGTGCCGCCGAACATCGCGTCGCTGATGCCGGCCTCGACCTGGCCGTGGATCACATTGCCGTCGTAGCGACTGGTCAGCCGGTCGGCGAAGTTACCGATGCGCACCGTCCGTCGCACATCATTCTCGACCCAGGCATAGCCCAGGCTGGAACGCAGCGCGATCGGCCCGAGCATCCCCCCGGCATAAACCAGCGCGTGCGTGCTCTTCAGCGTCGCGGCACTGTCGCGATCGTCGATCGCCAGACGGGTCTCGGTATAGCCGCCCGCGATCCCGAACCGCGCCCCGTCCGGCATCGCCAGATCGACCCCGCCGACGCCGCTCCAGCCATGGCGCGCGACCGCCGCCGTCCCACGTGCGCCGTCATCGCGACCGCTGCGGCCGTTCGCCTGCAGCCACAGCTGTACGCCTTCGCCACTGATCGGGGACAGCAGGCGCATCCGCACCGCTTCCTGCGCGCCCTGCGCATCCTTCAGCATCGTGGTGCGCAGGGACGCATGCACCTCCCCGGCCAGGCTGGTCAGGCCGGCCCGCACGGCGTCGTCATCCGGGTTCAGCACCAGCGCCGCTGCCGCGCGCTGGGTGGCGGGCAGCCCCGCCAGCCCCGCCGCCAACGCGCGCTGGTTCGGCGTTGCCGACAGACGGGCAAGCGACCCGATGGAGCGCGCGACATCGACGAACACCGCATTGGCCGACTGTGCCAGCCGGAACTCGGTATCGCCCATCGCGGTCTGTGCCAGCGTGTAGCTGCCGGTGATCCCGCCGGCGGCGGTCAACACGGTGTAGCGCGTGCCGATC
>NZ_JBELIE010000059.1:0-18331 GCF_042091075.1 Sphingomonas sp.
GCCAGTCGCAATCGCTGGTGATGACGCCGCAGCTGCAGCAGGCGATCAAGCTGCTGGCGCTGTCGAACCTGGAGATCGAAGGGGTCATCGCGGAGGAAATCGAGCGCAATCCGCTGCTCGACAGTACCGCGCCGGCGGAAGAGCCTGCCACCACCGCCCCATCCGCCGATAGCCCGGTCGACGAATCCCCGGCGCGCGACGAGCCAGCCGGCGCGGACGAACTTGTCACCGCGGGCGAGGCGGCGGGCGAATCGCTCGACGTCGATATCGCCGCCGAGCGGTTCGACGACGGACCATCGGATCGCGTCGGTGATTCGGCGGCGGGATCGTTGCCGGGCACGGGGCCTTCGGGAGAGGCGCTCGACCTCGACAGCTTTGCCGACACCAGCGAGAGCCTGGCCGACATTCTGCTGGCACAGGCGGGCGCGGCGTTCGACGACGCCGACCTGTTTATCGCGCGCACGCTGATCGATCAGATCGACGAGGCCGGCTATCTGCGTGCCGACCTCCTCGATATCGCGCAGCGGCTGGGGGTCGCGCTGGCGCGGGTAGAGGCGGTGCTGGAAGCGATCCAGCGCTTCGAGCCGACCGGCGTCGGCGCACGCGATCTGGCGGAATGCCTCGCGATCCAGGCGCGTGAGGTCGATCGCTACGATCCGTGCATGGCCCGCCTGCTCGACCATCTCGACGTGCTGGCGCGCGGCGATCTGACCCGGCTGAAACGGCTGTGCGGGGTCGATGACGAAGACATGGCGGACATGATCCGCGAAGTGCGCGGCTATGATCCGAAGCCGGGTTGCCGCTATGGTGGGGAGGCGCCGCCGCCGGTGATCCCCGACCTGACCGTCACGCGCGCGCGCGGCGGCTGGGCGATCGAGCTGAACGCCGCGACATTGCCGCGCGTGCTGGTCAACCGACGTTATTATACCGAACTGGCGTCGGGCCCGCAGGACAAGGCCAGCAAGGCGTGGCTGGCGGAGAAGCTCGCCAGCGCCAACTGGCTGGTCAAGGCGCTCGACCAGCGGCAGCGCACGATCATCCGCGTCGCGACCGAACTGGTGAAGCAGCAGGAAGCATTCTTCCTGCACGGTGTCGCCCATCTGCGTCCGCTGACGTTGCGGCAGGTGGCGGACGCGATCGAGATGCACGAATCGACCGTCAGCCGCGTGACCAGCAACAAATATCTGAGCTGCGCGCGCGGGCTGTTCGAGCTGAAATATTTCTTCACCTCGGCGATCCAGGCGGCCGATGGCGGGGATGCGGTATCGGCGGAGGCGGTGAAGAGCGCGATCCGCGCGCTGATCGCCGGCGAAGGCGACACCATCCTGTCGGACGATACGCTGGTCGACCTGCTCAACGCCAAAGGCTTCGGCATCGCGCGGCGCACGGTGGCGAAATATCGCGAGGCGATGGGGATCGGCAGCTCGGTACAGCGCCGCCGGGCCCGCGCGCTGGCGGGCGCGGGGGCCGGCTAGCGCGGGCCTTCGGTCCTACCATCCTCCGCCGCGACGGGCGGATGCGCGGCAAGTCGATCCGCCCTCGCCCACCCCATCAATCCCTCAATTCGGGGTTTGTGCCGGCCCCTCCGACGCGCCAACCGAAGGCGCGACCGGGGGCGTGCCCGAACGCGCGACCGAAACCGCGCGATCATACCATGCCGACAGATCACGCTTCATCGCCGCCAGCGCCTCGGGGTTGAGATAGGCCATGTGCCCGGCCGGGTAATAAGTGAACTGCAGATTGGGGCGCTGCGCCGGTTCCAGCATCATATGCCCCAGATCGTTCTCGGTGCCGAAGAACGGGGTCGCCATGTCGTACCAGCCGTTCATCGACAGCACCTGCAGATAGGGATTGGCGCGCATCGCCGCGGCAAGGTCGACCGCGGTATTGGGATTGTTCTGCTTCCCCATGCGGTTGGGCGCGTCATGCTGCCAGTTCCACGTCCAGCCGGCCGCATCGCGGGCGGACAGGCGGTATGGCATGTCGGTCTTGTATCCGAGCGTGTGCGTCACATAATCGCTGAACGTCGCGATGAAGGCGCCCGAAATCGCATCCGACGACGCATCGGTTTCCGGCCGCTCGCCCGCCGCGTCACTGTCGGTGCCGGTGTAGCGCGAATCGAAGCGGCCGATCGTCTGCCGCGAACCGCGCAGCAACTCCTTCTGGAAGCGTGGCAGATCGATGCGCAGGTTGGCGCGCTTGATGAAATCGGGGCTTAATCCGATCAACTGGCTCATCCGCGTCGCGACCTGATCGCGCTCCGCGTCGGAAATGTCCTGCCCCTTGGCCAGCGCGGACATATACGGTCCGACCGCGAAGTCGCGCGCCTGCTGTACGATCGTCGCGACATCCGCCGGACGGTTGGGCAGGCGATTGTGATACCAGGCGGTGGCGGCATAGCTGGGCAGATAGTTGAGATAGACCTGATCGAGCCCCGGCTGGCGATAGCCATAGTTCATGATCGAGCTGAGCAGCACCACGCCATTCAGCGCCATGCCGCGATCCTGCAACTGATAGGCCAGCGCGCCCGACCGCAGCGTGCCATAGCTTTCGCCGAACAGAAACTTGGGGCTGTTCCAGCGGCCGAACTTGGTCGCATACCTCAGGATCGCCTTGGCGAAGGCGTCCGCATCCTCATCGGTGCCGTAGAAGGCCGATGGCTTCATATCCCCCAGCGGGCGCGAATAGCCGGCGCCGATCGCGTCGAGGAACACCATGTCGGTTTTGTCGAGCAGCGTGTACGGGTTCGGCCCGAAATCATATGGCGCTGGGCGGATGAATTCAGGATTGCCGGTCCGCAACCGCATCGGCGCGAACGAGCCCATGTGCAGCCAGAAGGTCGGGCTGCCGGGCCCGCCGTTATAGAAGAAGGTGATCGGCCGCTTCGTCCCCGGCTTGGTGCCGTCGAGCGTATAAGCGGTATAGAACATCGACGCGGTCGGCTTTCCCTCCAGGTCGCGCAGCGTCAGCGTGCCGGCGGTGGCGGTATAGGGCAACCGCTGGCCGCCGACCGTCACCGCGCCCTTCGACCGCTCCTCGCGCTCCTCGACCGGCGCATTGGCATAAGCGGCCTCGATCTTCTCCTTCTGCAGCTCGGCATTGCTGGCGGGCGGCTTCCGATCCTGCGCCACGGTCGGCGCCGCGGCGGCGGCAAGCAGGAGGGCAGCGAAACCGAAGCGCATCAGGCGATCCCCTTTGTCGTTGGATAGGCGGGTGTAATCGTCTCATGCGAAACCATGCAAGCGGGGTTGAGGCTGATCTGGCCGGGATCACCCCGGCAGCGTTTCCGATTCCCGCCCTCGCGGGCATGACGGCAACGGGGACGGCGTTCACCCTCCCCGTCAATCGTCCTCGTCCTCGAACCCGACCAGCGCCAGCGCACGGGCGCGGATCTGGCGGGTCATGCACCAATGCACCAGCGCCTCCTCCCGGCCATGCGTCACCCACACTTCGCGCGGCGCGATCTCGGTCAGCGTCTCGGTCAGTTCGTCCCAGTCGGCATGGTCGGACAGGATCAGCGGCAGCTCGACGTTCTTCTGCCGCGCGCGCTGCCGCACCCGCATCCAGCCGGACGCCATCGCGGTGATCGGATCGGGCAGCCGGCGCGACCAGCGATCGTTGAGCGCTGACGGCGGGCACATCACGACATGCCCGGCCATCGCCGCCTTGGGCACGCCCGCGACCGGCAGCAACTCGCCCAGTCGCACGCCGAGATCGGCATAGAGATCGCACAGGCGTTGCAGGGCACCGTGAATGTAGATCGGCGCTTCGTGTCCACGCTCGCGCAGCTCGGCGATCACCCGCTGCGCCTTGCCCAGGGCATAGGCGCCGACGAGCACGCAGCGCGCCGGATCGGCGTGCAGTCGCGCCAGCAACTTGTCGATCTCATCGCCGGTATCGGGGTGGCGGAACACCGGCAAGCCGAACGTTGCCTCGGTGATGAACACGTCGCACGCCACCGGCTCGAACGGCGTGCAGGTGGGATCGGCGCGGCGCTTGTAATCCCCCGACACGACGATCCGCTCGCCGCGATAGTCGAGCACGATCTGTGCCGAACCAAGGACGTGGCCCGCCGGCACATAGCCGACCTCCACCTCCCCCAGCCGGATCGTCTCGCCATAGCTGACCGGCACGCCCGCCTGCGGGCCGTAGCGCGCCTCCATGATCGCCAGCGTCTCCGGCGTGGCCCAGACGGTGCCATGCCCGCCGCGGGCATGATCGGCATGGCCATGCGTCACCAACGCGCGCGGCTGCGGCACCGAGGGATCGACCCACGCATCCGCCGGGCGAACATAGATGCCGGTCGGATGGGGTTCCAGCCAGTCGCCCAGGGTCGTGCCGCGTGTCGCCATCGTTCCTCAACCTGCCGGATAGGGAATCGTATCCGTTGGAAAAGGATCACGCGGAGGCGCATGATCCTCATCTGGCGACCCGCCGTGGCGCATCCTACATCACCCGCTTGACCGCTCCCCTGCCCCCTGCCCTCACCGACTGGTTCGCCGCGCGCGGCTGGTCGCCACGCGGGCATCAATTGGCGATGTGGGAACAGGCGCGCGCCGGCCGGCATGCGCTGCTGATCGCCGCCACTGGCGCGGGCAAGACGCTCGCCGGCTTCCTGCCGACGCTCGCGGAACTGATCGAGGCGCCGGGCGACGGGCTGCACACCCTGTACGTTTCCCCGCTGAAGGCGCTGGCGGTCGATATCCAGCGCAATCTCGTCACCCCCGTCGACGAGATGGGGCTCGATCTGCGGATCGAGACCCGCACCGGGGATACGCCTTCGGATCGCAAGGCCCGACAGCGCGTCCGGCCGCCGCATATCCTGCTGACCACTCCCGAATCGCTGTCGCTGCTGCTCAGCTATCCCGACAGTGCGACGATGTTCGCCGGGCTGCGCACGATCGTCGTCGACGAGGTACATGCCTTCGCCACCACGAAGCGCGGCGACCTGCTGTCGCTCTGCATGGCGCGGCTGCAACGGCTGGCGCCGGCGTGCCGCCGCGTCGCACTGTCCGCCACGGTGGCCGATCCCGACGGCTATCGCGCCTGGCTGGCCCCCGATGGCGATATCGATACGGTCGCGCTGGTGGCGGGCGATACGGGGGTCGATCCGAACATCGCGATCCTGCTGCCCGAGGATCGCGTGCCCTGGGCGGGGCATTCGGGGCGCTACGCCGCCGAGCAGGTGATGGCGGAGATCGAGCGGCACCGCACCTCGATCGTCTTCTGCAACACGCGCAGCCTGGCGGAGCTGATCTTTCAGGACTTGTGGAAAGCCAATACCGCGCAGCTGCCGATCGGCATCCACCACGGCAGCCTGGAAAAAGAAGCCCGCCGCAAGGTGGAGGCGGCGATGGCGGCGGGCCGGCTGCGCGCGCTGGTGGCGACCGCCAGCCTCGATCTCGGGGTCGACTGGGGCGATGTGGATTGCGTCGTCCAGATGGGCGCCCCCAAGGGGTCGTCACGGCTGCTGCAGCGGATCGGACGATCGAATCATCGCCTTGACGAACCTTCCGAAGCGATCCTCGTCCCCGGCAACCGCTTCGAATATCTGGAGGCCCGCGCCGCGCTCGACGCGGTCGAGGCGGGCGAGCTTGACGCCGACGTCTTCCGCATGGGGGCGCTCGACGTGCTGGCACAGCATGTGATGGCGTGCGCCTGCGCCGCGCCCTTCGATCAGGCGGCGATGCTGGACGAGATACGCGGCGCGCTGCCCTATTCCGCGCTGACCGCCGAATTGTTCGATCAGGTGCTCGGCTTCATCCGCGACGGCGGCTATTCGTTGCGTGCCTATGATCGCTTTCGCCGGCTGACGCAGGATGCGGACGGCAAATGGCGTGTCAGCCATCCGAAGTTCGTCGCGCAGCATCGTCTCAACGCCGGGATCATCGTCGAGGCGACGATGCTCAAGGTGCGGTTCCGCAACGGCCGCGCTCTCGGCAAGGTGGAGGAAGGCTTCGCCGCGACGCTGAGCCATGGCGATACCTTTTTCTTCGCCGGGATGAGCCTGGAGGTGGAGAAGATCGATACCGAGGATCTGATCGTCCGCGCCACCGCCCGTCCCGCGCGCATCCCCACCTATGGCGGCAGCCGCATGCCGCTGTCGACCAACCTTGCCGCGCGGGTACGCCACTTTCTGCACGAACCCGATCAGTGGCGGCGCTTTCCCGACGATGTGCGCGAATGGCTGGAGATCCAGCAGCGCCGCTCCACCCTGCCCCGCCCCGACCAGCTGCTGGTCGAAACCTTCCCCCGCGAAGGGCGGGAATATATGGTCGCGTACAGTTTCGAGGGGTGGAACGCGCATCAGTCGCTCGGCATGCTCGTCACCAAACGAATGGAGACGCTGGGGCTGCGCCCGCTGGGCTTCGTCGCCAACGATTACGCGATCGCCTGCTATTCGCTGGACAAGGTGCGCGATCCGGCCGCGCTATTCTCGTCCGACATCCTTGAGCATGAGTTCGTCGACTGGGTCGAGCGCTCGCACCTGCTGAAACGGGCATTCCGCGAAGTGGCGGTGATCGGCGGGCTGGTCGAGCGGCAACACCCCGGCAAGCGCAAGACCGGGCGCCAGGTCACCTTCTCCACCGACCTGATCTATGACGTGCTGCGCAAATACGAGCCGGGGCATGTGCTGTTGCAGGCGGCCTGGGCCGACGCGCGCGCGCGGATGACCGATGTCGGGCGGCTTGCCGACCTGCTCGACCGCGCGGCGGACACGATGGTGCATGTCGATCTGCCGCGTGTCACGCCGCTGGCGGTGCCGGTATTGACGCTGATCGGGCGCGAAAAGGTCGCGACCGGGAGCGCGGACGACGCGCTGCTGATCGAAGCGGAGGCACTGGCCGCCGAGGCGATGGCGGTCGACTGACGCCTCGCTCGTCGCGGGGAAGGTTTTCGCTTTCTAAAGGCCCGGAACGGGCGTATTCTTCCGCGATGGAGAGGTGGAGCGTGTCGGCGCTGATCGCGCTCGCCGCGCCAGTGGCGGCGCAGCAGCCGACACTGGCCCCTATCCCCGCCACTCCTCCTGCCGCCGCTCCCGACCCCACCCCCAGCGGCGACGATCTCTCCTTCCTGACCACCGAAACGCGCATGACGGTGCCGGTGCGCGTGGCGGGCGCTGGCCCCTACCCCTTCATCATCGACACCGGCGCGCAGCGCAGCGTCGTCTCGCGCCAGCTCGCCCGCTTGCTGCGATTGCCGCTCGGGCCGCGCGTCCGCGTCACCGCGATGGCCGGATCGGGCGAGGTCGATACCGTGATCGTCCCGTCGCTCGCGGTGGCGACCCTGCCCGCGGGGTCGATCGGCGGGCGAGCGATCCAGGCGCCCGCGCTGGAGGCATCGCATCTTGGCGCCCCCGGCATGCTCGGCATCGATACGTTGCAGGGCCATGCGCTGCGCATCGATTTCGATCGCGACGCGATGACGGTCGTTCCCGTTGCGCGCCGCCGCCACCGCGCCGCCGCCGACGACGAGATCGTCATCCAGGCGCGCAGCCTCTACGGCCAGCTGGTCGTGACGCACGCCAGCGTCGCGGGGCGCAAGGTGCGCGTCGTGCTCGATACCGGCACCGCCACCAGTGTCGGCAACCTCGCGCTGCGCCGCCTGCTCGCCAGACGCGGCAAGGCGCGCGAACCAGCGATCTTCACCAGCGTCCTCGGCCAGCAGATGGTCGGCGATATCGCGGTGGTGCCCGAGATGCGATTGGGCAGCGCGCGGATCCGCTCGCTGCCGGTCGCCTTCGCCGATGCCGCGCCGTTCCGCGCCTTCGGGCTGAACGATCGGCCCGCGATCATGCTGGGGATGGACGCGCTGCGGTTGTTCCGGCGCGTCGATATCGACTTCGCCAATCGCGAGCTCCGGCTCGTCATGCCGCGTGACGCGGTATCATAGCGGCTTTCTTCGCTCGCCCGGGTAGACAAGGCACACGTCATGGTTGCGCGGCGTCGCAATCGCTGCAAGCTTTACCACCGATAACGGATCGTGGAGGGCGCATGCGCGGGTTGGGAATGATCGGGGCGGTACTGGCGTGTGCGCCGATGGTCGCGGGGGCGCAGAACCGCCCGGACGAGAAAGCGTTTTTTGCGCTGTACAAGGAGATGGTGGAAACCAATACCGTCGCCAATGTCGGCAGCTGCACCAAGGCGGCGGCTCAGGTGGGCGCGCGGCTGAAGGCGGCGGGTTATGCCGATGCCGACATCACCTATTTCTCGGTGCCCGACCACCCCAATGACGGCGGCGTGGTCGCGGTGCTGAAAGGCAGCGATCCGGCGATGAAGCCGATGCTGCTGCTCGGTCACCTGGATGTGGTGGAGGCCAAGCGCGCCGACTGGCAGCGCGATCCGTTCACGCTGGTCGAGGAGAACGGCTATTATTACGCGCGCGGCACCGTCGACGACAAGGCGATGTCGTCGATCTGGGCCGATGCGATGGTGCGGTTCCGGCAGCAGAGTTATCATCCCAGGCGGACGATCAAGCTGGCGCTGACCTGCGGCGAGGAAACCACCTGGGCGTTCAATGGCGCGCAATGGCTGGCGCAGAACCGCCCCGATCTGGTCGCGGCGGAATTTGCGCTCAACGAGGGCGGTGGCGGGTTGCTTGATGCGCAGGGAAAGCGCCAGCTGCTCAGCGTGCAGGTGGGCGAGAAAGCGGCGCAGAATTTCACGCTGACCGCGACGAACCCGGGCGGGCATAGCTCCGCCCCCACGCCGGACAATGCGATCTATGAACTGGCCGACGCGATCAAGGCGGTTCAGGGCTACGAATTCCCGGTAAAGTTTACCGACACGACGCGCGCCTTCTTCACCGCGAATGCCAAGATGCGCGGCGGCGAACTGGGCGACGCGATCCGCCGCCTGCTTGCCAACCCGCAGGACCAGGCGGCGGATGCGATCGTCAGCCGGGACAAGGTGCTGCACTCCACGCTCCGCACCACCTGCGTCGCGACGCTGCTCAATGCCGGCCATGCCGAGAATGCGCTGCCGCAGCGTGCCACGGCCAACGTCAATTGCCGGATCTTCCCCGGCGAAACGGTCGATACGACATTGGCGAAGCTGAAGGAGCTCGCCGGGCCGAAGGTGACCGTCACCGCCAACCAGCCGATCCGTCCGGTGGCGGTGCCGCCGACGCTCGATCCGAAGATCCTGGGGCCGATGACGCGGGTTGCGGCGAAGCATTTCCCCGGCGTGCCGATCCTGCCCAGCATGTCGACCGGCGCGACCGACGGCATCTTCCTCGAAGCGATCGGCATCCCGGTCTATGGCGCGCCGGGGACGTTCCTGGATCCGGATTTCAACGGCATCCACGGCCTGAACGAACGCATCCGCGTCTCGTCGCTATACGACGCGCGCAACTATCTGTTCGATCTCGTCAAGGCCTATGCCGGATAGACGCCGGCGCTATCAGATTGGCGCGGCGACGGCGGGGGATGTTCTCCCGCGGTCGCCGCAAGCGAGATCGCTCGCTTTACTATCCCCGGTCCATCAGCGGCAGGTCGATCGCGACGATCAGGCCGGGGTGCGCATCCTCCAGCCGCACGGCGCCGCGATGCAGCCGCGCCACCGCGGCGATCAGCGACAGGCCCAGTCCGGCGCCCGTTCCGCCGCGCGCAAGGTCGAGCCGACCGAAGCGGCGCAGCGCCACGGCGCGATCCTCGGGCCTGATCCCCGTCCCCTCGTCCGCGACCGACAATGTGGCGTGGGTTTCGCCGACCGCTAACCCGAGCGTGATCGTCCCCGCGCCATATTTCAACGCATTGTCCACCGCATTGCCGAGCGCCTGACCGATCAATTCGCGGTGTATCGGCAGCGTCACCCCCGATGCGGCGCCGATGACCCGGATCGCACGGCCAGCGTCTTCCGCCACCGGGCCATAGATTTCCGCGATGTCTTCCAGCTCCACCGCCAGATCGACCGGGGTAAAGCTTTCGGTGCCGATCCCCGCCTCGGCACGGGTGATGCGCAGCGCGGTTTCGACCAGCGCCAGCAAGCGCTCACCCTCCGCCAGCGCGCGATCGACCGCTTCCTGAGCGGCAGGTTCGGTCACCTCCCGCGCGGCGCGTTCGAGCGCGGAGCGCAGCCGCGTCAACGGCGATTTCAGATCGTGCGCCAGTCCGTCGGTCGCCACCTGTAATTCGACCACCAGCGCCTCGACCCTGTCGAGCGTATCATTGACCGATCCCGCTAGCGAGGCGAAGGCATCGCCGGCGCGATCGGTGGGAACGCGCCGCGACAGATCACCGTCGCGCACAGCGGCGAGCGTCTCCACAGTGGTGTCGAGCCGGACGACGATCATCCGCGCCGACAGCCATGCAGCGAGCGCCGCGAAGGCGATCCCCAGCGATAGCGCGAACAGCGTCGCCGCCTCCAGCGATCGCACCGCGCGGCGCTCTCCCTCCACCACGCTGCCGGTCAGCAATCGCGCGCCGCTCGGCAAGCGGGTTGCGCGGACCAACATCGCCTCTGGCGTGGAACGGCGGGTGCGATACAGGTCAACCTGTATCGAACGGCCGAATGCGACGTTCGGCGGCCAGGCGGCAAGATTGCCCGCGATCGGCCTTCCGCCCGAATCCACAAACAACAGCACCGTGCCGGGGGTGATCGCCCTGGACACGCGGAGCGCGATCGCGCGGGCCAGTCCGGCTTCCCCACTCCCGGCGGCGGTGGCGAGCAGATCATTGCGCACGACCTCCTCGATCGCGGCGGCGCGTGCGAACACCTGCCCGTGCACCACCGTGCGCAGCGCGAACAGCAGGGTCGCCGACGCCGCGACCTGCAAGAGAAAGACCAGCGCGGCGAAGCGGAACGTGGTGGAACGCCAGAACATCCGGCGTCAGCGCCGCGTCACGCGGCCACGCCCAGCCGGTATCCCGCGCCCCGCACGGTATGCAGCAACGGCCGCGCGAACCCCTCGTCCACCTTCTTGCGCAGGCGGCTGAGATGCACGTCGATCACGTTGGTGCCGGGATCGAAGTGATAATCCCACACGCCCTCCAGCAACATCGTGCGCGTCACCACCTGCTCGGCGTGGCGCAGCATGAATTCCAGCAGGCGGAACTCCCGCGGTTGCAGCTCGATCGTCCGGCCCGCGCGCCTGACGCGGCGCGCCAGCAGATCCATCTCCAGATCGTCGCAGGTGAGCACCGTCTGCACCGCCGCGCTCACTTTGCCACGGCGGATCAGCAGGCGGATCCGCGCGAGCAGTTCGGCGAACGCGAACGGCTTGGCAAGATAATCGTCCGACCCGCCGGTGAGACCCTTGACGCGATCCTCGGGCGAGCCGAGCGCGGACAGCACGATCACCGGTGTTTCGATCTGTGCGCCGCGCAGTGCCGCCAGCACCGCCATGCCGTCCATCCCCGGCAACATGCGATCCAGCACGATGCAATCATAGCTGCCGTCGGTAGCGTGGAACAGCCCGTCGCGACCGTTGTCGGCGCGATCGACGACGAAGCCCTCCTCGGTCAGCCCCTTCGCGACGAACTCAGCGGTAGCACCATCATCCTCAATCACCAGGATCTTTGCCGACATCGCGGTCTCCAAGGCTGGCCATCACGACGTGAAACGTGGCGCCACCACGCCGGATATCGAACTCCACGCTGTCGCCTGATGCCATCTCTCGCTTCGCTTCGGCAAGCGAGACCGCGCCCGCATCGCCCCGCACCGTCTCCACCACGTCGCCGACCCGCAGCCCGGCGCTTTCCGCCGGGCCGCCGACGCGCAGGCTGGTGATGATCCACGCTCCGCCCGCGCGATGATCCGCGGCGGGGGTGGCGAAGGTCGCCCCCATCACATCCGGCGTGCGACCGCGCGAGGCGTGCATCGCCCGAACGGACAGCAGCGCACCGCCCAGCGCGATCGCCAGCAGCGCCAACAACGCATATCGCAGCTGCCGCAGCGATCTCATCCGCGGCGCCTCGGCGCGGCGCCCCGCAGCATGCCCTTCTGCGCCGCTGCCGCCCCCTGGCACCGGCGCCACATCCGATCGACGCCGCGCCCCCGCGCGATGGCGGAGAGCGCGACTGCCAATGTGCCGATCGGGCGGGCGGCGGGGGTGTGAAGGCGATGGCTGGCCACGGGAACGTCCTGTCTCACCCATCTCTCTGGCGTGCCCATGCTGTTCGCGAAATGGGCGCAACATGACCGATCGCTCATCTTTCCGACACGCCCCGGGCACGCGGCGCGTCGCAAGGAGGCAGCATGACCCATCCGCCATTCCCCGAGCCGTCCTCCACCCCCGCCCCGGCGGCGGTTGATCGACACGTGCGGGATTGCGCGCGCGAGCGGCATGTCGCAGGTACTCGGATCAGCACCGATGCCCGGGGCCTGCAACATGCCCGCTGCCGCCATTGCGGATGCGAGCTGACCCGGCTGCCCGCGATCCGGCGCTGGTATCGCGCTGGCCTTCTCGGCGAAGCATAAAGGCTGACGTCATGACTCCGGTTTTCTTCGACCCCACCGGCCGTCGCAGCCGACGCTCCAAACGCGCGCTGGCCGGGCTGATCGTGCTGTTGCTGATCGCGGCGATCGCCTTTGCGACCACGCTGATCGCGATGGCGCCCGCGCGCGACCTGGCGTTGCCGTTGCCCCAGCCCCATGCCGCCGCGGCGCACGGCGACATCGCCGGAGGGCGTGCGCAGGGCTGGCGCCGCTGGCTGCCGCGCACCAGCCGCGCCGGACCGAACACTCCGCTCTCGGTCGGCTTCTACATTCCGGGCGACGACACCAGCATCGCGTCGTTGCGCCGCCATGTCGCCGCGCTCGACTGGGTGGTGCCGGCGACGATCTTCGTCGGGGGGCCGGCCCATCGCGTCACGCTGGCGCGGGACGTGCGCTTCGACCGGATGATCGCGGCGATGCCGCGCCCGCCCAAAGTGCTGCCGATGGTGCAGAATTTTGCCAATGCCGAGTGGGACGGCGCGGGCGCGGCGGCGCTGCTGGCCGATCCGGCGGCACGCGCGGATTTCGCGCGACGCCTTGGCCGGTATGTCGCCTGGCGGCACGAGGCGGGCGTGGTGATGGATTTCGAGGCGCTGCCCGCCAGCGCCATGGGCCATTATCTGCTGTTCCTGCGGCAGTTGCGCGCCGCCTTGCCTGCCGGCACGCAGCTGGCGGTGACCGCACCCGCGGAGGACGAAGACTGGCCGCTCCCCGCGCTGGCGTCGGTGGCCGACCGCGTCATCTTCATGGCCTATGACCAGCATTACGACGGCGGCAGCCCCGGCCCGATCGCGGCGCAGGGCTGGTTCGTGCCGCAGGTGGAACAGGCGGTGCGCCTGATCGGGCGGGACAAGCTGATCGTCGCGCTGGGCAGCTATGCCTATGACTGGCACGGCCACGATACCGATGCGATGTCGATCGAGGAAGCCTGGCTGGCCGCGCACGACAGCCAGGCGCCGGTAACCTTCGACCGCGCCTCGGGCAATGCCGCCTTCGGCTATGACGAGGACGGGCAGCGCCACACGATCTGGATGATGGACGCGGCGACCAGCTGGAATCAGCTGCAAGCGCTCAAGCAGCTCGGAATCGATGATGTCGCCTTGTGGCGGCTGGGGAGCGAGGATCCTGGTATCTGGAGCGATCTGGCGGCGTTCCGGACCGGCAGGCTGCCCGATCTGCGCCGGATCTCCTCGTCGCTGAACACCGATGTGGAAGGCAGCGGAGAGATCCTGCGGATCACCACCACCCCCACCACCGGACGGCGGGTGCTGTTCGCGGATGCGCAGCACATCATCCGTGACGAGCGCTATCTGTCGCTACCGACGCCCTATGTCGTCCAGCGCACCGGCGCGGCCGATCCGAAACTGTTGGCGCTGACCTTCGACGACGGCCCCGATGCGACGTGGACGCCGCGTATCCTGGACGTGCTCGAAAAGGCGCACGTACCCGCCACGTTCTTCGTGATCGGTGAGAATGCGCTGGAGCATCCCGGGCTGCTCCAGCGGATCGTCGCAGGGGGCAGCGAGCTGGGCAATCACAGCTATACCCATCCCAACATGGCGACGCTGGGGCCCCGCGAAACCGCCCTGCAGCTCAACGTCACGCAACGGCTGGTGCAGGCCTATACCGGGCGCGACCTGAAGCTGTTCCGCGCTCCTTATTTCGGGGACGCCGAGCCGACCACCGCCGACGAACTCGAACCGGCGCTGGCGGCGCAGCGCGCGGGCTATACGATCGTCGGCCTGCACGTCGACCCGAACGACTGGCAGCGGCCAGGCGCCGACGCGATCGTCCGGCAGGTCGTCGATCAGGTCCATGCCGCCTCTCCCACCAATGCCGCGAACGTCATCCTGCTGCATGACGGCGGTGGGGATCGCGCACAGACGGTCGCCGCCCTGCCGCGCCTGATCGCGATATTGCGTGCCCAGGGATATACGTTCGTCCCGGTATCGCGGCTGATCGGGCTCTCCCAGGCCCAGGTGATGCCACCGGTCTCGCGCCACGATCTGTGGGCGGTGCGCACCGACGTCGGCATCTTCATCCTTCTCGCGATCGTCTCGAAGCTCTTAAAATGGTTGTTCTTCCTCGCGATCTCGCTGGGCATCGCGCGTGCCTTGATGATGGCCGGGCTGGCGTGGCTACAGGCGCGGCGGCACCGCGTCGCGCCGCCCGTCTTCACGCCCACCGTCTCGGTGATCATCCCCGCCTTCAACGAGGAGCGCGTGATCGCCGCTTCGGTGGCGCGCGTGCTGGCGAGCGATTATCCCGATCTGCAGGTGATCGTCGCCGACGACGGATCGACAGACGCGACCAGCGCGCTGGTGCGTGACGCCTTCGCCGACGATCCGCGTGTAACGCTGTTGACGTTGGTCAACGGCGGCAAGGCGGCGGCGCTCAATCGCGCGCTGCGGGATGCCACCGGCGAGGTGATCATCGCGCTCGACGCCGATACCCAGTTCGAGCCAGAAACGATCCGGCGGCTGGCTCGCTGGTTCGCCGATCCGCGCATCGGCGCGGTGGCGGGGGATGCGCGGGTCGGCAACCGCCACAATCTGGTGACGCGCTGGCAGGCGGTCGAATATATCACCGCGCAGAATCTCGAACGGCGTGCGCTGGCGGGGTTCGACGCCATGACGGTGGTGCCCGGTGCGGTGGGCGCGTGGCGCCGCGCCGCGCTGGACGCGGTCGGCGGCTATCCCGAGGATACGCTGGCGGAGGATCAGGATCTGACGATCGCGATCCAGCGCGCCGGCTGGCGGGTCACCTATGATCCACGCGCCGTGGCGTGGACCGAGGCCCCCGAATCGTTCCGGGCCTTGGCGAAACAGCGTTTCCGCTGGGCATTCGGGACGCTGCAATGCCTGTGGAAACACCGCGTCGTGCTGTGGCGGCGCAAGCCTTCGGGGCTGGCGCTGGTCGGCATGCCGCAGGCATGGCTGTTCCAGATCGTCTTCGCCGCGATCAGCCCGCTGATCGATCTCGCGCTGATCCTGTCGATCGTCGGCACCACGCTGCGGATCACCCAGCACGGCTGGGCGCAGACGTCGGGAGACGTCGGCACGATGGCAATATATTGGGTCGCCTTCACCGCGATCGACGTGTTGTGCGGCTGGCTGGCCTATCACCTGGACGGTCATCGCGTGCGCTACCCCGCGCATCTGCTGATCGCGCAGCGGTTGGTGTATCGGCAGATCATGTATGGGGTGGTGGTCCGTGCGATCTCCGCCGCGATACGCGGTCGCGTGGTCGGCTGGGGCAAACTGGAACGCAGCGGTCGGGTCGACGTGGCAGGGACTCGGCCCGACGCGGCAAGCCATTGATCGGGCGCCGCGACTAAGGCATGGCGGACGGCATGGTTCCCGTTCCGTTCGCCAGCCTTTGCTTCGGTGGCCATCATTTCCGGGCGCTGCCCGCCGGTGCGCTCTACTGGCCGGAACGTCGCGCGCTGCTGGTCGCGGATCTCCATCTGGAAAAGGCGAGCTGGCTGGCGGGCGGCGGGCAATTCCTGCCCCCCTATGATTCGATCGCGACGCTCGGTGGGCTGGCGGCGCTGGTGGAGGCGACCGGGGCGACCGAAATGTGGTGCCTGGGCGACAGTTTCCACGATGTGGCGGGCTGCGACCGACTGCCGGAACAGGCGCGCACCTTGCTGACCGATCTGACGCGGCGAATGCGCTGGACGTGGATCACCGGCAATCACGACCGGGTATTTGTGGATCGCTGTGGCGGCGACGTCATGGCGGAGGCGCTGGTCGATGGCGTGATCTTGCGCCATGAAGCCGATCCGGCGGAGCCGCGGCCCGAAGTATCGGGGCATTTCCATCCGAAATTGCGAATCCGGGTGCGCGGCAAGATGATCGCGCGGCGGTGCTTCGTCGCGACGCAGCGCAAGCTGATCTTCCCCGCTTTCGGGGCGCTGACCGGCGGGCTGGACGCGACGCACCCCGAGATCTGCCGCGTCACCGGCGGCGCGGGCGAGGCACTGATCGCGCTCGACGATCGCCTGCTCCGCTTTCCGCTGGCGGCGTGAACGCTTACACTGGCACGCCCATCAGCAGGCGCGGCAGATTGCCGCTTTCTCCGCGTGCTTCGGCCATGAAACGATCCTTGAGCGGCGGCAGGCGATCGACCAGCGAGATGCCGAAGCGCCGCACCGCGCTGGCGGTCTTGCCGGGAATGCCGAACAGCCGCGTCAGCGTATCGGTGGCGGCGGCGACCATGAACGTGTCGAGACTGCGCCAGTTCTGATAGCGCGCCAGCAACTGCGCATCGCCCGCGTGCAGCCCGAGCCGCCGCCCCTCCACCAGCACCTCCACCAGCGCGGCGACGTCGCGATAACCCAGGTTCACCCCTTGCCCCGCGATCGGATGGATGCCGTGCGCCGCGTCACCCACCAGCGCGAGCCGTGTATCGGTGACCCGCGCCGCATGATGGAAGCCGAGCGGATAGCTGGTGCGTGGGCTCACTTCATACAGCCGCCCGAGGAACCCTCCCATGCGTTTCTCGGCTTCGGCGAGGAACGCACGGTCACTCAGCTTCAGCATCCCCGCGCGTTGATCCTTGCCCACCGTCCATACGATCGCGCAGCGATGTCCGGTCTCGTCGTCGGGCAGCGGCAACAAGGCGAACGGGCCATCGGGGTAGAAGATCTCGTAAGCGACATCCTGATGGCTGCGCTCATGATGGAAGGCGCCGATGATCGCTTCGTGATCATATTGCCAGCGCGCGACGTTGATTCCCGCCGCCTCGCGCGTCGGCGATTGCCGCCCCTCCGCCGCGACGAGCAAATCGGCGGTGACGGTGTCGCCGGACGTCAGCAGCGCGCGCACGCCGCGCTCGCTGCGCTCCACCGTGGTGGCGCGGGTCTGCATCCGCACGTCGACCTGCTCCGCCGCCATCGCAGCATCATAAAGCGCGCGGCGGATCAGCCGGTTCTCGTACATCGTGCCGAGCGCGGCATCATCGGGCGCTGGAATGAAATCGAGCTTGCCCGGCGCCAGACCGTCGCTCACCCGGATTTGACAGATCGCACAACCCTTGCCGGCCAGCGCGGCACCGACCCCGATCGCGTCGAGCATCTTGTGGCTCGCGCTCGCCACCGCCGAGGCGCGTCCATCGAACCCGGCGCTCAACGTCACCGCCGGATCGGCCGGATCTACCACGATCGCGGACAGGCCGTGACGATCGAGCGCGACCGCGAGCGCACTGCCGACCAGCCCGCCGCCGAGGATGAGCACATCTGCGTGATCCATGTCGTCGCTCTAGCTTGCCGGGGCGGTGCTGCCAATCGCCCAAGACGGCAACGGGGGTCGCCGCTCGTTTCGCCGGGGGCGGCAACCCGACCGCCACGCGCCGTCTTGACGCCGGACTCGCGCGCGGGGACAATGACGCGGTTTCTCTCACATCGACACGGGGTTGGGTAATGGCGAGCCGCGCTGGGGCGCCGCTATGGCGCGAGACGGTGAAGGCGGGGGCGTTGCGCAGCGGGGCACTGCTGATGGCGGTGCTGCTGATGCTCGGCACGGTCGCGATGGCATTGGCGCTCGCCAGCTACCGTCCCGGCGATGCCGCGTTCAACACCGCCGCCGGGGGCGTGACCGGCAATCTGCTCGGTGGCCCGGGGGCATGGTTCGCCGATCTGGCGCTGACGATCATCGGCCCGGCGGTGGCGCTGCTGCTGCCGATCCCCGCGATCGTCGCGATCCGGCTATGGCGGGAACAACCGGCAGGCGAATGGCCGCGCATGCTGCGGTTCGGGCTGATCGGCGTCGCGCTGATGGCGATCGCGCTGGCGAGCGTCGCGCCGGGCGCGGTGCCGCAATTGCCGTTCGGCTGGGGCGGTGCGATCGGCCTCGGGGTCGTCGCCGGGGTCCGTTCGCTGCTGCTGATGGTCG
>NZ_JBELIE010000235.1:0-3444 GCF_042091075.1 Sphingomonas sp.
CTGCCGCAGACGACCTCGATCTTGATCTTGGGGACCATGTTGGTGCTGTATTCGGCACCGCGATAGATTTCGGTCTGGCCTTTCTGCCGACCGAAGCCCTTGACCTCCGATACCGTCATGCCCGCCACGCCGACGGCGGTCAGCGCCTCGCGCACCTCGTCGAGCTTGAACGGTTTGATGATGGCAATGACCAGCTTCATCGCGCCCCCTTCCGATTACCCGAGGAACGCCAACGCAATCGCCGTGCCAGATCGTTTTGCGGCGTCAGATGGCTCGATTCCGCAGGCGGCATCGGTAAAGAAGCGGTAAAATTGTGCAGCGCGTCACGCCTGCCGCTTTTTTAGGCAGCTCCGACGATGGCCTTGGCGGCCGCCAGATCGTCCGCGTCGACCATCACCCGTACCGGGATCAGCAGCCAGCTGCCGTCCGCGATCGATGCGCCGGCATCGAATGCCAGCGCGGGGATGCCGTCAGCCTCCAGCCGGCCGACCAGGATCGCGGCGAGTTGGCGATCGTAGCGACCGAGTTCGACCAGGGCCATCAGCGCGGCGCGATCATGCCGGCGCCGTCGGATTGCGTACTGGCAAACCGTCGATGCTCCGGGTGCGCACCGCATATTTCGCGAAGCGCGTGGCGTCGCTGTTGGTCGCGTGATATTTGTTGAGCGTCGGCCGCTCGCGCTCGAACGTCATATAGGGAACACCCCAGCCGCATGACGTCTGGACCGTGTCGACCGCGATCACGAAGATCTGGCGCGTCCCCGGCAGCAGCGCGAACCCCGCGGCATGATCGGCCCAGTCGGCATCCTGCGGCAGCACCGGCCGGCCGCGTCCGTAAATGCGCAGGATCAGCGCCGGATTGTCGAAGGCGCAGAACATGATCGTGATCCGTCCGTCCGCGATCAGATGCGCGTTGGTCTCGTTTCCCGATCCCGCGACATCCAAATAGGCGACCCGGTCGTCGTCGAGGACGCGAAACGTGTCCATGCCTTTCGGACTGAGATTGATCCGCGCGCCATCGGCCGCGGTCGCGACGAAGAACACCGGCTGTTTGGCGATAAAGGCACGGTGATCGGCGTTGAGGGCGGGGAAGAACTCCATCGGTTCACTCCGATTCATGCGCACGGCGCGGCGAGATGCGACACGATAGCATCGCTTCCGCCGAACGTAAGCCGGGCAATCCGATCGCCGGGGGCCGATAACCGGCCCGATCCCTTCGTGCCTATCCCGCCGCCGTGCCGCCGACCGTCAGCCCGTCGACCAGCAAAGTCGGTTGTCCCACGCCCGCGGGGACGCTCTGCCCGCCCTTGCCGCACACGCCGATGCCTTCGTCCAGCGCGAAGTCGTTGCCCACGCCCAGAACCTTGGTCAGCACGCTCGGCCCGTCGCCGATCAGCGTGGCGCCCTTGATCGGTGCCCCCAGGCGACCGTTTTCGATGCGATAGGCCTCGGTGCACGAAAACACGAACTTGCCCGAGACGATGTCGACCTGGCCGCCGCCGAGCGACTTGGCGAAGATGCCCTTCTTCACTCGCGACAGCAGTTCCGCCGGATCGTCGCTTCCCGCCTTCATGAAGGTATTGGTCATTCGCGGCATCGGCGCGTGCGCGAAGCTTTCGCGGCGGCCATTGCCGGTCGGCGCGACCCCCATCAGCCGCGCATTGAGCCGATCCTGCATATAGCCCTTCAGGAAGCCATCCTCGATCAGGATCGTCTCCGCCGTCGGCGTGCCTTCATCATCGATCGTCAGGCTGCCGCGCCGGTCGATGATCGATCCGTCATCGACCACCGTCACGCCGCGCGCCGCAACCTGCTCGCCGATCCGTCCCGAAAAGGCCGAGGTGCCCTTGCGATTGAAATCGCCTTCCAGCCCGTGGCCGATCGCCTCGTGCAGCAGCACACCCGGCCAGCCCGGCGCGAGCAGCACCGTCATCTCGCCCGCCGGCGCCTCGACCGATTCGAGATTGACCAGCGCCTGCGCCAGCGCCGCATCGATCCCGCGGTTCCAGGTCGCGGGATCGAACAGCCGATCGTACAGATAGCGGCCCCCGATCCCGAACGAGCCGGTTTCGCGACGCCCTCCCACCTCGGCGACGATCGCGATGTTGAGGCGTACCAGCGGGCGCACGTCGGTGGCGGTGAAGCCGTCGGGGCGCACGATCTCCACCACGCTCCATGTCGCCGACAGCGCGACCGACACCTGCACGACGCGCGGATCGCGTGCGCGCGCGGCGGCGTCGATCGTCTGGCACAGATTCACCTTGTCGGCGAAGGGGATCAGGTCGAGCGGGTCGGCATCGGTATAAAGCCGGTTGTTGGTCCGCGCGGGCGCGGCGGCGCGCGGCTGCGCCGACGGATCGATCAGCGCCATCGTTTCTCCGGCCCGGCGGATCGCGGCCTCGCTCACTTCATTGGCATGCGCGAACGCGGTCATCTCGCCCGATACCGCGCGCAGGCCGAAGCCGGCGGTGGTGTCATAGGTGGCGGTCTTCAGCCGGCCATCGTCGAACCCGAACGCCTCCGCCTTGCGATATTGCAGGAACAGTTCGCCGTCATCGGCGCCGCGCAGCACCTCGGCGGTGACGCGCAGCGCGGCGTCGGCGTCGAGGGTGTCACGATACAGGAAGGAGCGGGGATCGGTCATGCCGGCCAAAATAGGCGCTGAACCGGCCCGACGCCACCGGGCGGCGCGTTATTGCGGGCTGGCGCCTTCGGCAATGTCGGGCAGCGTCGCCTGATCGACGCCATCCGCCGGGCCGCCGATCAGCACGAAGCGGCGGTCGCAATAGCCACAGTCGACATAGCCATGCTCATCGATCTGCAGCCACACGCGCGGATGGCCGAGCGCGGCGCCGCCGGGAATGTCGCTCGCCCCATCGCAGGCGACGCGGGGTTGCGAGACGCGGATGACTTCGGGTGGCGGCAACATGGCGCAGGCGATTAGCAAGCCGCGCCGCGCGCGACAATTGCTTTCGGCGATTGGCATCGCGGTGCCGGACGCCTAATCGATCCATATGACCGACGCCGCGATCGCCATCCGAGATTTGTGCAAAACCTATGCGGGCGGCAAGCGAGCGCTCGACGGCGTGACGTTCGACGTGCCGCGCGGCAGCATCTTCGGGCTGCTCGGCCCGAACGGCGCGGGCAAGTCGACGCTGATCAACATCCTGGCGGGGCTGGTCAACAAGACCAGCGGCACGGCGGAGATCTGGGGCTTCGATATCGACGCTCACCCGCGCAACGCCAAGGTGTCGATCGGGATCGTCAACCAGGAGATCCTGTTCGATCCGTTCTTCACCCCGGTCGAAACGCTGGAGATCCAGGCCGGGCTGTACGGCGTGCCGAAAGCCGAGCGCCGCTCGATGGAGCTGCTGCGCGCGGTGCATCTGGAAGATAAGGCGAAGGCCTATGCCCGCACCCTTTCGGGGGGCATGAAACGCCGCCT
>NZ_JBELIE010000060.1:0-18160 GCF_042091075.1 Sphingomonas sp.
CGCATCGTGCAGGAACGGGTCGCCGGGGTGCCCGCCCGGCATGCACAGATGCACCGTCAAGCCGGGCTCGGTGGTCGACATCGGCCAGATGTGCAGATCATGGATCGCGGCCACGCCGGGCAGCGCCGCGAGCGCGCCGTGGACGCGGTCATAATCGATCCCGCGCGGCACCGCCGCCAGCGACATCTCGACCGTTTCCCGCAGCAATCCCCAGGTCTGCCAGAAAATCACCGCCGCGATGATCAGGCTGACGAGTGGATCGATCCAGCCCGCGCCGGTCCACCAGATCACGATCCCGGCCGCTACCACGCCCGCTGACACCATCGCGTCCGACAGCATGTGCAGATAGGCGCCACGGATGTTGACGTCGCCCTGGCGCCCGCGTGCGAACATCCAGGCGGTGATCGCATTTACCGCGATGCCGATCGCGGCGACGCCCGCCACGTCTAGCCCCGGCACGTGCGGCGGGGTGCCGAAGCGCTGCGCCGCCTCCAGCGCGATCGCTCCGATCGCCACCAGCAGCAGCAGGGCGTTGGCGAGCGCGGCGAGGATCGTCGACCCCTTCAATCCATAAGTGAAGCGTTTCGACGGCGCGCTTCTCGCCAGCGTCGCGCCGCCCCACGCCACCGCCAGACCGAGCACGTCGGACAGATTGTGCCCCGCATCCGCCAGCAGCGCGACCGATCCGAGCGCGAACCCTGCCACTCCCTCCGCGATCACATAGGCGATGTTGAGGCCGATCCCGACCGCGAAGGCGCGATCCCACCGCTCGGGCGGCGCGGCGTGCGAATGGCCGTGGCCGTGATGCCCCCCATGCGAATGATCGTGGTGATGATGCGCGTGACCCATGAGCGTTCGCTTAGCATCGCGGCGCAAGGTGATACTAGGACAGAGCGAGAGTCAGCTTTCCCGGTGTGCGCTCACGCCGTTTCCAGCAGCCGCGCCGCCTGCGCGCGCGCCTCGTCGGTGACGGTCGCGCCGGACAGCATCCGGGCGATTTCCTCGCGACGTTCGGCGGGGGCGAGCGGGCGGACACCGGTACGGGTGACGGTGCCGTCACTGGCCTTGGCGATCAGCAGGTGAGTCGCCCCGCGTGCCGCCACCTGCGGGCTGTGCGTGACCACCAGAAGCTGCGTCGCCTCCGCCAGCCGCGCCAGCCGCTCGCCGATCGCGGAGGCGACCGCGCCGCCGCCGCCGCGATCGATCTCGTCGAAGATCATCGTCGATGCGCCGCCTTCCTCCGCCAGCGCCACCTTCAGCGCGAGGATGAAGCGCGACAATTCGCCGCCGCTGGCGATCTTGGCGAGCGGCGCGAACGGCGCGCCGGGGTTGGTGGCGATCTCGAACTCGACTCGGTCGCGCCCCGCCGCCGACCACTCGCGTTCCTCCAGCGGCGCCACCACGGTGCGGAACCGCGCCGCATCCAGCTTCAACGGCGCCAGTTCGCCCGCTACCGCCGCATCGAGCCGCGTCGCGGCGGCGCGGCGTGTCTCGGTCAGCACCGCGGCGGCCTCCTCATAGGCCGCGCGAGTGCGGGCCACCGTCGTTTCGAGCGCGGCCAGCCCTTCCTCGCCCGCCTGCAACCGATCGAGTCGTTGCCGTAGCTCTCCGGCCAGTGCGGCGAGATCGTCGGGCTGGACGCGATGCTTGCGTGCCATGCCGCGCAACTCGAACAGGCGGGCTTCGTCCTCCTCCAGCTGACGTGGATCGTGCATCAGCGCGGCCGATGCCTCGCGCAGGCGATCCTGCGCCACGGCGCCCTCGATCACCGCTCGATCGACCGCCGCGAGCGCCTCCGCCAACGCGGGATGATCCTCCGCAATCCGCTCCAGCACGCGCCCCGCCTGGCGCAGATGCGTCATGGCCCCGTCGCTGCCGTCGATGTGGTCGGTCACCGAGTCGAGATCGCTGGCGATCTTTTCCGCGCGCTGCATCGACCGGCGGCGATCGGCGAGCGCTTCCTCTTCGCCCGGTTCGGGGGCCAGGGCGTCAAGCTCTGCGACGGCATGCTCCAGCCACTCGCGGTCGCGCTGCGCGCTGGCGAGCGTGTCGTGGGCGGCGGCGAGCGCCTGCTCGGCGCCGCGCCAGGCGGCATAAGCGGTCGCGACCGCCCGCGTTCCACTTCGCGCATACGCGTCGAGCAACGCGCGATGCCCCGCCGCGGCGAGCAGCCCGCGGTCATCGTGCTGGCCATGGATCTCGACCGTCAGCGCCCCGATCTCTCGCAGCAGCGCGGCGGAGGCGGGCTGATCGTTGATGAAGGCGCGGCTCCCGCCATCCGCCTTGACGATCCGGCGGACGATCAGCGGCTCGCCTGGCTCGATCTCCAGCCCGTTGTCGGCGAGCAGTTCGGCCAGGCCGGGCGGCGGGTCGAAGGTGGCGGTGACGACCGCCTGTGTCGCCCCCGCGCGCACCAGCCCGCTCTCCCCCCGCCGGCCGAGCGCAAGGCCCAGCGCATCGAGCAGGATCGACTTGCCCGCCCCGGTTTCCCCGGTCAGCACGCCAAGGCCGGCGCCGAACTCCAGCTCGAGCGCCTCGATCAGGACGACGTCGCGAATGGATAAAGCGGTCAGCATCGTTGCCCGCTCCTTATCCGCAAATGGCGCGGCTGTTTACCCTTTTTGTTCCGGCGGGGCGTGTCAGCGTGATGGCGGGATGCCGCTGGCGTCGGAAGCCCCGGCCGCGCCGCCGGTGGGGGCGGCGCCCCCGGTCGTCGTTGGCGTGGTGGGTGCTGGCGCCTCCGCTGTCGGAGCGCCGCCATTGTCAGGCAGCGGCTCCAGCACCTCGACCTGCGGGCGCGGCGGCGGGGGCACGATGTTGGTGCCCGGCGCGACCGGCGGGATCGCGGTGACCGGATTTTCGCCGATCAGCTTGTAGGCGCGCTCGTACCAGTCGGTGCCGGGATAGTTGGCACCGAGCACCGCCGCCGCCTTGCGCGCCTCGTTGCGGACGCCCAACGCCAGATAGGTTTCGGTCAGCCGCATCAGCGCCTCGGGCGTGTGCGTGGTGGTTTGATATTGATCGATGACCCGGCGGAAGCGCAGCGTCGCGGCCAGCCACTGGTGACGACGCTCGTAGAAGCGGCCGATCTCCATCTCCTTGCCCGCCAGGTGATCGCGAACCAGGTCGAGCTTCAGCCGGGCGTCGGCCGCGTAACGGGTGTTGGGGTAGCGCCGCATCAGCTCGCCAAGCGATTCCTGCGCCTGTTGCGTGATCTTCTGATCGCGGGTGACGTCGTTGATCTGCTCGTAATAGCTCATCGCGATCAGATAATAAGCGTAAGGCGCATCGCGGTTGCCCGGGTGCACCGACAGGAAGCGCTGCGCGCCCTGGATCGCCTGTGTGTAGTCGCGATTGAGATAATAGCTGAACGCCCCCATCAACTGCGAGCGGCGCGCCCATACCGAATAGGGGTGCTGGCGTTCCACCTCGTCGAACAGCGCCGCCGCTTCCTTGTAGCGGCCCTGATCGAGCCGTTTCTTGGCGGCGGAATAGAGCGTGCCCACGTCACGTGCGACATAAGGCAGGTCGCCCTTGTTACGATTCGTCGCGCAGCCGGCGATCGGCAGGGCGAGGGCGGCGACGATCCCGAGCGTGATCGGACGGAAAAGGGGGGTACGCATTACCGGCGCTCTTAGCGTAGAGAAGGTGAGGCGAACAACGGCTTTCGCGCATTGTGCGTGTCGCGGCCGACGTTCCCGACCGCTGACCACGACGATCCGACAGCTACAGGAGTTCGAATGCCTGCCACCCTGCTCGCCACCAAGCGCGTCGAGAAGCCCTGGGGACGGCATCATCTGTATCCCGGTTTCCCCGATCCGGCGCCCGATGCGGCGCCCATCGGCGAGATCTGGTTTCAGTCGCCGCACGCCGAAGAGCCGGAACTGCTCGTCAAATATCTGTTCACCAGCGAAAAGCTGTCGGTGCAGGATCACCCAAACGACGAAGAGGCACAGAAGCGCGGGCTGCCGCGCGGCAAGGACGAGTGCTGGACGGTGCTGACTGCCGATCCCGATTCGACGATCGCGATGGGGCCGTTGCAGCCGATGACCAAGGAGGAGCTGCGCCGGTCCGCGGAAGACGGCTCGCTGGAGGGCAAGCTGAACTGGGTCCCGGTGAAGGCGGGTGATTTCTACTATGCCCATTCGGGCCTGATCCATGCGATCGGCGCCGGCGTGACCGTGATCGAGGTGCAGCAGAATTCGGACACGACCTATCGTCTGTTCGATTATGGCCGCCCGCGCGAACTGCATCTCGACGACGGGGTCGCAGTGGCGGATTTGGAACCCTATGTCGCGCCGCCGATCCCGGGCGAGATCGTGCCGGGCCGCACGATCCTGGTCGACGGGCCGAAGTTCGTCCTGGAACGCTGGACCGGCGGGCGGCGGATGATCGACCTGCCGGCGGGCAAGCAGGGCTGGCTGGTGCCAATCACCGGCGATGGCGTGGTGGGCGGCGTGGCCTGGAAGGCGGGCGAATGCGTGCTGGTCGACGGGCCGGAGGAATTGCACGCATCGGCCGACGCCGATTTGCTGTTCGCCTATCCCGGTGCGCGGCGGCTGTAACGCCGCCGCCGATAAGCGCTTGCTTTCTTGATAACTTTTTCATCTATGGGTAGAAAGGTACTAGTTGCACCGAGGATGAATGATGGAAAGTGGGCAGCATCCTCGACGGTTGTCGGGATGGCTGGCGGATGCGCGGCGGCGGATCATCGATGTCGATGATGGCCTGGCGCTGCTGATGCGGTGTCAGCGCAAGGATGTGATCGGGTGCGACCTGCTTGACCTGATCCATCCGGACGACCGGCATGGGGTGCGCGAGACGCTGGAGCTGATCGCGCGCGATCAGATTCCGTTGGCGTGCACGTATCGGATCACCGATAGGGAGGGCGCTGCGCTGTGGGTCGAAAGTCATATCGGGTCGACGTTGGCGGTTGGCTTGCGCCACTATCATGCCACGGTCGATCCCGAGGAACAGGCGATCGGGGAGGACACGAGCGCCAAACTGCGCGCCGCGGCGGAACGCATCCTCACCAAGCGCCGGTTACGGGCGCAATATTTCGGCGAAGACATGTTCGGGGAGCCCGCGTTCGACTTGCTGCTCGAGCTGTTCGTGCGCGCCCATGAGGGGCGGGATGTCCATACCACCAGCGCGGCGGTCGCCTCCGGCGCGCCGTTGACCACCGCGTTGCGACAGATCACGGCGCTGGTCGATCGCGGTTATATCCAGCGCGGTGCCGACCCGGTGGACCGCCGTCGCGTGCTGTTGCAACTGACGCCGACCGGAATGGCGACGATGCACGGCTATCTGGACGCGGCGGAGCGCGTATAACGCGCGATCATGCGCGTCCTGACGTTGTCGACCCTGTATCCCGATGCCGCGCGGCCGCGTTTCGGCACGTTCGTCGCGGCGCAGACTCGCGCGCTCGCGGCCTGTGCCGATACCGCGGTCGCGGTGGTCGCGCCGGTCGGCATCCCGCCCTGGCCGCTGCGCCGGCACCCGCGCTATGCGGCGCTGGCGGCGCTGCCGACGGAGGAGGTGCGTGACGGCTTGGCGGTTGCGCGCCCGCGCTTCACCGTCTGGCCAGGTTCTGCCGGTGGTGGCAACGCCGCGGCATTGCTGCGTGCGGCGACGCCGGTGGTGGATCGATTGCGGGAACGATTCGCCTTTGATGTGATCCACGCCTCCTTCTTCTATCCCGACGGCCCTGCCGCGATCGCGCTTGGGGAACGCTACGGCGTGCCGGTCTCGATCAAGGCGCGTGGCGCGGACGTGCATCACTGGGGCCACGTCGCGGCGACCCGCGCGCAGGTGTTGTCGGCGGCCCGGGCGGCAGACGGCCTGCTGGCGGTCAGCGCGGCGCTGCGCGACGACATGGTCGCGCTGGGCATGCCGGGGGATCGGATCGCGATTCATCGCACCGGGATCGATGCGATGCGCTTCGCGCCCGCCGATGATCGCGCGGGCGTCCGGCGGATGTTGGGGATCGACGGACCGTTCGTCCTGTCGATCGGCGCGCTGATCCCGCGCAAGGGGCATGCCATGGTCGTCGATGCGATCGCGCGGTTGCCCGGCGTCACGCTGGGCATCGCGGGGGAGGGACCGGAGCGCGGCGCCCTGCTGCGCCGGATCGCCCGCGCGCGCCTGTCGCCGCGCGTCCGCCTGTTGGGCGGGGTGGGGCACGAAGACTTGCCGCGATGGCTGGCGGCGGCGGACGTGATGGCGCTGGCCTCGCAGTCGGAGGGGCTGGCCAACGCCTGGGTGGAGGCGCTGGCGTGCGGCACGCCGATCGTCATCACCGATGCCGGGGGAGCGCGCGAGCTGCTGACCGACCCTCTCGCCGGGCGGATCGTGCCGCGCGACCCGGGCGCCATCGCCGCCGCGATCGGTGAGCTGCTCGCCGCGCCGCCCCCGCGCATGGCGGTACGACAGGTGGTGGCGGACTATAGCTGGGCGACCAACGGCGCGACATTGCGCGCGCATCTGGCCGGTCTGATCCGGTCGCATCGTCAGGGCGGGTGATCGAGGTGGTTGCCCAATCGCCCCGCAGCGCGCAGAGCGGCGGTATGAACGAGCAGGAAGATGATCGCTTCGTCGACGCGCAGGGGCGGCGATGGGAAAAGCTGCCGCCGATCCGCACTGGATTGCGGGGGCGGTGCCCGCGCTGCGGGCAGGGGCATATCTTCAAGGGATTCCTGACGATGCGGGAATGCTGCGAGGTGTGCGGGCTGGATTATTCCTATGCCGATCCCGCCGATGGCCCGGCTGTATTCGTTCAGCTATTCGCCTGCCTGCCCGGCGTCATCTTCGCGCTGATGCTGGAGATTCGCGCCAACCCGCCGTGGTGGGTGCATCTGCTCGTCAGTCTGCCGATCCTGGTGATCAGCACCGTGCTGCCGTTGCGCCCGCTGAAAGGCTGGTTGATCGCCAGCCAATTCTACTTCCGTGCGCGTGAGGGACGGTTGGTGCGCGACGGTGAGGCGCCGCGCCAGGAATAGCGGTGGCGCTTCCCTCCCGCGTGGGAGGGTTACTCCGCCGCCATGGCGCGGGGGTCCGCGCCGGCCGGGGTCGCGAAGGTCACCGGCGGCAATCCAGCACCATGATCCGCCACGACCGCGTCCATCGCTCCCACCACCAGATCCATATAGCGGCGGCGAACGCTGCTGCCGTTGAAATGGTGATCCGCTTCGCGAAGCAGCGTCAGCCGTAGCGGCGGATAATGCGCCAGCCGCCGCGCGCCGCGCCCGAACTGCATCGCGATCTCTGCCAGGCCGGGATCCTCGTCGCTGAAGACGAGATGCACGTGCGCACGGCGCTGCGACAGCGTGCGCAGCTGCGCGCGGACCTGCGCGGTTTCCGATCCGGGGGCGGGCGGGAACAGCCCGGTGATCGTGTGCCGCGTGCGGATCACCGCGCGCTTCAGCAGCACGCGTGCGATCCCGGTCAGATCGGCCTTGCCGGACAGGGCGCGGCGCCACTCGCCAGCATTGCGCATCGCGCGCAGATACCCCTTCAGCGAGCGCTTGTTGTCGCGCGTGGCGACGCGGATGTCGTCGCCATAATGCCAGATGAACTTCTGCAGGTTCAGGATGACCCCGCCGACGATCCGCTCGTCCACCAGCACCACCTGCAAGGCGGTATGCGCGCCGGAGCACAGGCCGAAGGTCATCGCATGACGAAAGCCCAGCGCCGCCAGTCGATCCATCCCCGCGACCCCCTCGACGATCCGCTCCGGGTCGTAATGCGGGTGGCGAGGGTTGTCCCCGGCGGGGCTGTCACCCATGCCGGTCAGGTCCATGCGCAGCGAGGCGTAACCCGCCTCCGCCAGCCGGCGGGCGAGCCTGACATAGGCGCGTCCATTGCCGATATGGTGGGTACTGCCTTCGTGCAGCAGCAGCGCCGCGATCGGCGCGGCGGCGCCCGTGGCCGGGCGGCACAGCACGCCAAACAACGCGCCGTCCTGGCCGAAGCGCAGCGGCTCCTCGACGAAGCGGTCGGTCGCCAGCGTGTCGCGGATCGCCGGAGCCCCGTCGGTGCGGGATAGCGGGGCGGCGGTGGGCGTGGTGTGGGGAATCCGGGCGAGCCAGTCCGTCACGCAATCGAACGTCGCGACCGGATTCTGGTTGGTGGTCGGATCCTGCATCCATTCCTCATAGTCGAGGAAGGGTATGTCGGAGATCGTCGCGCCCGCATCCTGCCACCGCTGCACGATCTTCGCGACGCGGCGATCGCCGCGCGCGGGCACGGTCAGCACCGGCACGGTCGGTGCGGGGGCGTTGCTCAGGTCGAGCGCGTTGATCTCTTGCTGGAACGCCGGTGGCCAGTGGAAGCCGTTGGTGTTCAGCGGCACCTCACCATCGATCGGCGGCACCGGATCGAGCCCCGACAGGCTGGCGACGCTTGCCCCCGCGCGCGTTTCGCGCAGGAACGCCTGCCCTGACAGCACCGGGGCGAGCAGCACCAATGCGGAGAGATCGGGGGTCGCCGTCGCCACGGTCAGCGCGATCGCCGCGCCGAGCCGCACCCCCGCCAGCGTGATATCCGCCGCGCCCTCGCGCCGCAGCAGCGCCGCTGCGCGCTGCGCATCCTCGACCAGCCCCGCCACCGTCAGCGGCGTGTCGACCGAGTCGCCGGTGCCGGCATAATCGAAGCGGGCCACGATCATGCCACGCGCCGCCAGTTGATCGGCGAGCGCCATCAGCCCGTAGTGGGTGCAAACCTCTTCCTGCCCGAACGCCGGGCACAGCACGACCCCGCGTGCGCCTGGCGCGATGCCGCCGGGCGGCGTATGCAGCCAGGCGAACCGGTCGTCGAGGTACAGGGGCCGCATCACCATCGCGTCACGCAAGCTCCAGCGCGGCGCGCACCCCCGCCGGCCACTCCGCCGGGTCGAAGCCATGATGCCGCAGCAGTGCGAGCACCAGTCGCTCCATCCCGAACGCGCAGCAGGCCGTCTGCGCCACGCCGCCATCCGCCGTGCGGATGCCCCAGGTGTCGCCGAAATAGGTCATGTGATAATTGAAGCTGAGGCAGGCGGTCGGGCCGGCGCCGTCGTTGACGGGGACGAGCAGCTCGAACTTCAGGTTCTGCATCCGCTGATTGTCGGCCAGCAACTTGCCGGCGCGTCCGAAGAACGGATCGTTGGCGACATCCACCTCGAACGGCAGTTCCAGCGAGCGGGCGAATGCCTGGCCACGCTCCATCCAATCCTGGCGGAAGGCGAGCACTTCGTCCGGCGTCCCGATCCGCACATATTCGCGCATGCGGAACAATTGCAGGCGGGTCGGTTCGAGCGACGGTTCGTGCCGGAAGCAATAGGAAGCGACGTCGACCAGATGGCCGCCTTCCTTCAATGGCCCGCGCGCGGCGACGATCGGATAGACAGAATAGCAGGCGGCGGGAGTCAGGACCAGGTCGGCGGGCTGTTGCGCGCCCATCCAATCCTCACCCTTTTCCATCTGATCAAGCAGCTTGTGATGGGCGCGATCATCGCCGCAGAAGCAGTGCACGGTTCCCGCGAAATGCGGGAAATTCTTCATATAGCCGCTCTTCTCGAACGTCTTCTGGGCCATCGCGGGGGGGAAGCGCATCACCTCGGGCCGGTCTTTCAGCCCGGCGGCGGTGATCGCGCGCTCCAGCCCGTCGAAGATCGCCTCGAACGTGCCGTTACGCCCCCACAGCCCGTCGATGCCGGTGGGGAAGAGGATGCCCGCGTCGATCAGGCGGGTACGGAAGCTGGTCTGCAAATCCATGTCAAAGCGTCCCCAGGTCTGCGCGCTGGGCGAGCAGCATCGTGCCCGTCGTCGCGGCGATACGATCGTTGTTGATCATCAACTGTGCGGACAGGATGTCGCGCAGGTGCCGGCCGATGCTGAAATCGGTGCCGTTCTTGTATCCTGCCATCCCGCAGATCCGCAGCGCCTCCAGCACCACCTCATGGCATTGCTCGGAGACATCGCGCTTCAGCATGTTGAGCACGCCGGCGCGCGCCATGCCCTGTGGCCAGCCGGATTCGGCCTCCGTCATCACCGGGCGATCGCTGCCCAGGGCGTGGGTCGCGTCGAACTGCGCCAGCAGCAGGCGGATGCGGGCCTGCATCGCGTCCAGCAGTCCTGCCGCGTGCATCAGGCGCGCAGCGCCCGGCTGCGCCACGCCCGGCTGCCGGCGGGCCTGCGCCCGCAGAAACTGCCGCGCGCGTGTCAGCGCCTCGACCGCGATCCCGGTCCACACCCCTGACCACAACAGATGCGAGGCGGGCACCATTGCTTCCGCCGCGATGTCGGCGAAGGGGGCGGGGATGATCTGCTCCGCCGCGCCGCCCGACCGAAAGGTAAAGCCAACGGTGCCGGTGCCGCGCATGCCCAGCGCATCCCATCCGCCGGTGGCTTCATATGTCGCCTGCGCGCGCGGGACGACGACCAGTACCTGGTCCGACGCAGGGGCGTCGCAATTGACGCGCGCGGTGACGAGGAAGACGTCGGCGTGATCGCCATAGGAAACGGTCGGCGCCTGTTTCTCCAGCGTAAAGCGATCGCCCGACACCTCGACAGCGCAGATGCTCGACCGCATGTCGCCACCCACCCCGACTTCCGAGGTGATCGACGCGAGCAGCAGTCCTTCCTCCGCGATCCGCTGCGCAAAGGCGCGGTGCCACGGCGCGTCGAGCGCGTGCATCACGATACAGGCGAGCTGGCTGTGATGCATCGCATAGATCATCGCGGTCGAGGCGCAGGCGCGGGCCAGGATCTGGCAATGCCCGGTCGCCTCCGTCATGGTCGCCCCGCCACCACCCAGGTGATGCGGCACCAGCGCGCCCAGCAGTCCTTCCTCGCGCAGCGCCTGCACCGCCTCGGCGGGAAAGCGTGCCTCGCGATCCACATCGGCGGCATGCGCCGCGGCGACCGCGGCAACGCGGCGCACCGCGGCGGTCATCGCCTCGTCGGGCTTGATCGCGTTATGCCGCATTGGCCGTGCCGTTGATGCTGGCGATCGCGGCGGCGAGCGACGCGATGCTGCTGAATGTCGCGCGGACAAGCAGCGAGTCCGGGAAAGCGACGTCGAACTCGTCTTCGATCGCCAGCATCACGCCGACGGTCTTGAAGGAGGTGAGCCCGGCGGCGAACAGATCGTCGCGGGGCGACAGTGATCCTGCCGGGACCGACAATCCACCCACGTCGTCGAGGATCATGCGCAGCTGCTGTTCCAAGCAAATCGACTCCTGACGGTAAGTGATAAGTGGCTTCGTGTCGGGCTATACGATGACGGTATTAAGGGCTGGTAAGCGGCCGTTCCCTAGCGACGGCGCAAGTCGTTGACGGCCGCCAGCACGAATCCCAGCGCGCTTGGCCCGTAGCGTCGCAACATGCGGCGCGGCTCCAGTACGATCCGCCACAGCCATTCCAGATTGAGCCCTACCAGGATCGCCGGCGGGGGTGTGGTGGTGCCCAGCAGCAGGCGGAACGACTGGCCGACGCACAATAGCCAGCAGGGGGGCAGCAGCGCGCGATAGCGATGCGCGAAGATCTCGCTTTTCGGCGCACCGATGCACAGGAACACGAGCGTCGCGCCGAAGCGGCGCATTTCGTCCGCCATCGCGGTGCAATAGGCGGCGTCGCGCTCGAAGCCGAACGGCGGCACGCGCGTGGCGCAGGCCGCCTGCGGTGCGGTGTCGGCCATCCAGCGCGTCAGCGCTGTCGCGGTATCGTCGCTATCGACGACGAAGAAGCAGCGATGCCCGGCGAGCGCCGCGGGATCCGCGAACATCCGCTCGATCACCTCGCGCCCGGTGACGCGACCGGGCAGAGCGATGCCGCGCCAGCGCGCGTAGCGATATACCGGAAAGCCGTCGGCGGTGACGATCTGCGCGGCCTGCATCGCGCGTTGCAGCTCCGCATCCCGCCGTGCCAGCGCGATATGCTGAATGTTCGGCGTGACGAACAGGCCGGCGCCTTCCGCCTCGCCGCGTCGTACCGTCAGCATGTGCCGTGCGGCCTCGTTCGCGTCGATATCGCAGAATCGCAAGCCGAAGACGCCCGCGCGGCGCCGTTCCGGTCCTGTATAGTTTGGCGTGGCGATATCCCGGTCCGCCGCCTGCATCGTCATGTCGGCACTCCGCAAGGAAAGATGCGCGTCGCTCTATGCGACAGGAATTAATATCGCGTATGACAAGTGCCGCACCTATCGTGCCCGCATTAACGATGTCGCAGCAGCTTGAGTGTTACGCGCACGGTCGTGATCATCGACGCCACTTCCTTGACCGACCCGGCCAATGCGCAGGCCGATGTCTGTGTGATCGGTGCCGGTCCCGTCGGCATCGCGCTCGCCTTGTCACTTGCCGCCGCCGGGCGAGAAGTTCTGCTGATCGAAGCGGGGGGCGAACAGCCTGACCCGGCGGTGCAGGATTTCTATCGCGGCGCCGTCAGTGATCCCGCGTTGCACAGCCCGTTACACGATTATCGCGAGCGGCGGCTGGGTGGCAGCTCGACGATCTGGGGCGGGCGATGCATGCCGTTCGACCCGATCGATTTCACGCCGCGCGAGTGGGTGGCTGACAGCGGCTGGCCGATCGATGGCGCGGCGCTGGCAGGTTATTATCCCGCCGCCAATCGCTGGTGCGAGGCGGGCGCGTTCGATTATGATGCGACGACCGCGCTGCCGGCCGATGCGAAGCCGATGATCGCGGGCTTCGCCGGCGGTGCCTATCGCACCGACCGGCTCGAACGGTTCAGCTGTCCGACCGATTTCGGGCGACGCTATCGCGACCGGCTGGCCGCGTCGCCGCAGGTGCGGCTGGCGATGCACACCGGGGTGAGCGCACTTCGCCTCGACTGCGACGGGCGGCGCGTGGCCGGTGTCGAGCTGCGATTGCCCGGCGGCGCGGTGGTGACGATCGCTGCGCGCGACGTGGTCGTCAGTGCGGGCGGGCTGGAAACCGCCCGACTGCTGCTGGCAAGCCGTGACGTGCATCCGCATGGAATCGCCAATCATCACGACGTGCTCGGCCGCTATTATATGAGCCATCTGGCGGGGACGATCGGCACGCTGCGGATGCGCGTGCCGGTGTGGCACGGCTATGATCGCGCCGATGACGGCACTTATTGCCGCCGCCGGCTGGCGCTCAGCGATGCCGCGCAGGCGACGCATCGCATCGGCAATGTCGTCGCGCGGCTGCATCATCCGCGTATCGCCGACCCGCGACATGGCACCGCGACGCTGTCGGCCCTGTATCTCGGGCGCGCGCTGGTGCCGAAACTGTATCGCGCACGGCTGACCGGCGAAGGTACGGCCGGTATTGCCGAGCATGCGCGTCACGTCGCCAACGTGCTGCGCGCGCCGGGTGACGTCATGCGGTTCGCGATCGATACGTTGTGGCACCGCTACCTGGCCGAGCGGAAATTTCCGTCCGTGGTCATCACCCCCGCGAAGGGGGATTACATGCTCGATTTCCATGCCGAGCAGATGCCCAACCGCGATAGCCGCGTCATGCTGGGCGAGGAATGCGATGCGTGGGGCGTGCCGCGGCTGATCGCCGACTGGCGTTACCTGCCGCAGGACGTGACGACGGTGAAGACCGCGCTGGCGCTGTTGGCGGCGGATCTGGAGCGTTCGGGGTGTGGCAGCCTGACCTATGATCCCGACACGGTGGAGCAGGAGATGACGCGCTACGGCGCCTATCCCGGCCACCATCTGGGCACCGCGCGCATGGGCAGCGATCCGCGTACCAGCATGGTGGACGGTGATTGCCGCGTTCATGGCATCGGCAATCTGCATCTCGCGGGGGCGGCGGTCTTCCCGACGTCCAGCCAGGCCAATCCGACGCTGACCGCGATCGCGTTGGCGCTGCGGCTGGCGGACCGGCTCGCCGCGCAGCGCGCGGCGGAGATAGGGATCAACGATCGACAGCGGGTGGCGGCATGATGCGGGTATTGGTGCTGGGTGCGGACGGCTTCGTCGGGCGGCGGGTGATGGCGCGACTGTCTCAGGCGGCGGGGATCGAACCGATCGCGGGGACGCGCCGTTCGATCGCCGCCGGCGATACGAGGCGTGTCGCGGTGGATGCCACCGATCGCGCGTCGCTCGACGCGGCGCTGCGCGGGGTGGATGCGATCGTCAATGCGGTCGCCGGCGACGCTGATACGATCCGGCGCAACGGCACCGCCGTCTTCGCGGCCGCCGCGGGGCGGCGTGTCGTGCATCTCAGCTCGATGGCGGTCTATGGAGCGGCGACCGGCACGATCGACGAAACCGCGCCGCTTGCGCAGGCTGCGGGCGCCTATGGCGATGCGAAGATCGCCGCCGAGCGCGCGGCGGATGGCGACACCGTCATCCTGCGTCCCGGCTGCATCTATGGCGCGGGCAGCCCGCAATGGACGCGGCGCATCGCGACCTTGCTGCGCCAGCGCCGGATCGGCGACCTGGGGGCGGCGGGGGACGGGTGCAGCAATATCGTCCATGTCGACGATGTCGCGCGCGCGGTCGAGGCGGGGCTGCGCGGCGGCAGTGGCGCGTACAATCTGGCGATGCCCGGGGCGCCGGACTGGAACGGCTATTTTCTCGCATTCGCCAAGGCGCTTGGTGCCGTGCCGGTGCGGCGCATACCGCGCTGGCAGATGACGCTCGACAGCAAGTTGGCGGCCATTCCGCTCAAGCTCGCGGAGCGCCTGCCGGGGCAGGCGCCGCCGGCGATCCCGCCGTCGCTGGCGCGGCTGTGGGCACAGGACATGCGGCTGGATGCGACTCGTGCGACGCGCGAATGGGCGCTCGACTGGACCCCGCTGGAGAGCGGGGTCGCGGAAGCGGCGTCGTCGCTGTAGAGGGCGGCGCGGTTCGTCATTTTGCTCACGCCGGGCCGTAACACCGGCTGCCAGCGCTGATTATGCCAGCCGTGCGCGCCGTCCTTCGGCGAAAAGCGCGGTGAGCGGGACGAAACCCAGCTTCCGCTGCGCCATGAAACTGGTCCCGGCGGCATTGATCAGCATCGTCGCGGTGGTGGCAATCGCCGCGCCCTGCGCGCCGAACCACGGGCACAGCACCGTCAGCCCGCCGATCAGGATCAACGCCGCCAGCGTGTTGATGTGCAGCAGCGAGCGGGCATAGCCGGTCATGCCCAGCAATTCCGGCGTGGTCGTGGTCAGCGCGGCGGCAAGCTGACCGATCAGCAGGATGCGCAGCGCAGGCGCGGCGGGGGCGAAATGCGGGCCGAACAATTGCAGGATCCGCTCCGGCCACAAGGTAACGACGAGGATCGGTCCCAGCGCGAGCGCCAGCGCGAAGCCCAGCGCGCGCCCCGCCTCGCGCTTCAAACCGATGCGATCGTCCAGCACGTAGAGGCGGGCGAAGCGCGGCGACATCATCGATGCGACGCCGCTGACGAACATATAGATGACCAGCACCACGCGCCACGCGATCGCGTACAGCCCGACTTCGTCGGTCGGGGCGAGCGCGCCGAGGATGAAGGGCGGGGCGGCGCTGATCAGCAATTGCACCAGTTCGAGGCTGAACAGCGACAGCCCGGTGCCGAGCAGCGATGTCGCGGGGGTGGCCGGGGTGCCGGCGGGGGGCAGGTCGCGCAGCAGCATCACCGCGCCGACGATCGTCGCGATCGTCATCGCCACCACCACCGCGAACAGCGCCACCGCGTCGGTCAGCGGCAGCACCACCGCGATCACGCAGAACAACCCCGGCCACAGCCAGGTGTAGACGATCTGGCTTTGCGTCACACGGTGCAGCCCCGCCAGGGCGCCGGCGACCAGATTGGCGAGGTTTTGCGGCACGATCGCGAGCGCACCGATCATGAACAGCGGCGCCATCGCCGGCTTGTGCATCACCCATGCCGCCAGCGGCCACGCCGCCGCCATCGCGCCCGCGGTCAACAGCAGCGACAACAGCGCCACCTGTGCCGCCGCCCGCCGCAATACCTGGCGCGCCCCGGCGGTATCGTGCGCGGCAAGCAGCCGCGCCATTTCGCGCGTCACCGCGCGATCGATCCCCAGCCGGCCGAGGCCCGACGCGACCATCAGCGCACCGAAGACGATATAGAAGGCGCCGACTTCCTCCAGCGACAGCCGCAACGCGATCAGCAGATGCATGCCATAGCGGCACGGCACGTCGATCAACCGCGTCGCGGTGGTGACGAGCGATCCGCCATACAGGCGGCGCAACGTGGCGATACGGTCAAGAGACATCGGGAAGAAGCTCAAACAGGGTAACGCTCTGCGCCGGCAGCGTCGTCGTCAATCGACCCCCGGTAAAGCGCCGCGGCGACAATGGCGACAGCCGTCCGTCGCTGAGTTGTGTCACGATGACGCGACCGGCGGCGCTGAAATGCATCAGCGCGATCGACAGTGGCGCGGGGGTTTCGATCTGTTTGTTGATCGCGACGATCGTCAGCGCGCCATCGGCACGGCGCAGCGCGGCGAAGGTGGCGACATCGTCGGGGGCGGGGGCGCGCGCCGCCACGCTGACCTCGCCGAAGCCGCCGCCTTGCCCGCGCGGGTTGCGGAACAGCTTCATCGCCAGATAGGCGGGGGTGCCCGGTGCCGGGGGCAGCCAGCGCGCCGCCATATCGAGCCCCTCGCGCGCGAAGATGCCCAGCACGTCCGCCTGCGCGGTCGCGCCGTTCATATGCCGCGCCGCGCCCCAGTCATATTCGGTGATCGCGACCGGCGTGCCTGGCACGTAGTGCTCGCGCACCCAGCCGCGTAACCGCGGGATCAGCGCGACCGGCGCAGCGATCCATGATTCGTCGCGATACGCCGGATCCCACAGGGCGCGGGTGGAACGGTTGCGGCGGCGCTGCATCGCGGGCGATACGTCATCCGAGAATTCGCCGCCCTGCGGATAGAAATGCACGCTGACCACATCCACCGGATGGCCCGCCGCGCGCCAGCGGTCGAGCAGCCATGGGATCAGTGCCATCCCGTGCGTCTGCCGCGCGTGATCGGGCAGATCGTGCCAGCCGCGCGCCTCGCCGATCTGCTGATCGAAACCGCTGTATTGATAGCCGGTCCAGCCCTCCGCCTCGGGGGCCACCACCATCGCCTGCGGGTCGACGTCCTTCACCAGTCGGGCATAGGCGATCGTGCGATCGGCCTGTTCCTGGGCATGCAGGCCGATGGGGAACACGTCGCGGTGGATGTCGTGCCAGCGTGCGGGCTCGTTATCCATCGCGTAGAAGCGCACGCCGCCCCGCGCCGCCGGGCCGAAGCGGGCGACGATCGACGCCAGCCAGGCTCGGGTTTGTTCGGGGGAGACGCGATGCGCCGCATCATGGGGGTCGTTGCCAGTGATGGGCGTACCATTGGGGCGGATGCCGTTGCCCGCGTTGGCGAAGCCGTCACGGTCACTGGCGGCCTGTTCGCCATAGCGGTCGATCGCGAACGCGGCGCGCTTGCCGCCGCCTGGCCCCAGCGATGCCGCCCAGCCGGTCATCGGCACGGTCAGCATCGGCGCGGCGCCGCCCGCGCGCGCCTGTGCGACGAAACGGGCACCATATTGTGCGGGATCGTCGGCGGCGATCGGCAGGCTTTCGAAAAACCAGTCGCGGCCGGCGCCGCGCGCTTCGTCGCGCCAGTCGTACAAGGATGCGCTGTTGCCGCCCGACCGTACCAGCGCCAGGCGAAGATCGCGCTGCACCGCCGGGCTGGCGAAGCTGATACCGTAGATCAGCGGGCTGATCGGGTGGACGTCGGCCGCCGCGTCGACAATGATCGGCATCGATAGTGGCGGCGCGTCGCCCGACCTCGCCGCTGCGGCCGCCAGGGCGATCCCGGCTCCGAGCAGCGCCGGGGCGACCACCCGCATCATCGCATCATCGCCTGCTGCGCGCGTGTCCGTTCCAGTCCATAGACCGCGATCGCCATGATCGTTGTCACTTCGCCGGGCGCGAGCGTCATCGGCAGCATTTCCGAGATCAGCAGGCCATAGATCAGATAATCCTGCAGCGCGGCGAGGAAGGGCGTGTCGTGCCGTCCGCGAAGCTGGTGCATCAGCAACGCGCCGCGCGCCGGGATCGCCGCGATCAGGATCGCGCCGACGACCCCGAATTCGAACAGGATGCCCATCCAGGTGATATCGGCAAGAAAGAAGAAGTGGTTGAAATAGGTCATCATCCCGGCGGGATCGATCGGGCTGATCGATCCGACGCCGAAGATCCAGCGGA
>NZ_JBELIE010000061.1:0-17992 GCF_042091075.1 Sphingomonas sp.
CGCCGGATCGAAGGCAGCGCCGGGCTGGTCGAGGGGAGCGAACAACGGATCGGGCACGTCCTGCGGCTTGTGCTCGATCGCGACGTCGCATCCGGGCGCCAGCGCTACGACATAGGCACGCGCGGTCTCGATCGTCCGCTGGTCGCTGTCGGCGACGATGCGCAGCCTGGCGCAGCCGGTGCGCGGCAACAACCCCGCCGCGATCCAGCTCGCCCGGTCATACGTGCCGACTTGCCCCACCGCGGCGCGGCCATGTGGGGTCAGATACCCGGGCTCCACCGGCCAGCTTGGCCACGGCGCGCTCGCGGTGCCGGCGGGCATCGGCGGCGACTTTGTCGGCGGACGGACGCCGTGGCGCATCATCAGCACGACACGATCGAGCCTTAGCCCGGCGGGGAGCGGTGGCTCCTTCGCCGTGACCGGCCCCGCGGCGAGCAGCGCGGCGGCGAACAGGACGGGCTTCAACACGGGCGTATCCCTTGTCAGAAGTGCAACTGCGCGCCCCAGCGGAAACTATAACCGTAGCGTTCGCGCTCGACCAGTTGGGGTTTGCTGCCGATATAACGCCGCCACGGCGCATCGGTGAGATTGAGCGCCTGACCGAAGAAGGTGAGTTCCGATGTCACCTGATAGCTGACGTTGACGTCAAGCTGGCCGTTCTTGTCGGTATATTGGTCGGTCGCGGCGCTGGTGCCGAGCGTGTCGAGATAGGGCGAGCGATAGGAATAAGCGGCGCGGATCGCGAGGCCATATTTCTCGTAATAGAGTTGCGCGGTGCCGATATCGTCGGACTGGAGGAACAGCGGCACACGGCCGGTGCGGGTCGGATTGCCTGACAGGGTGCCGCGACCAAAGCCCTCGATATGCGCGTAATTGACCGCGACGCCAAAGCCGTCGAACGGCGCGGGCAGGAAGGTGAAGCGGATCTGCGCGTTCGCCTCCACCCCCTTGAGATAGGCGACATCGAGGTTGACCGGCTGGGTCACGGTGACGTTGGTCAACGGCAGGCCGGCGAACGTCCCCGAGACGCCGAGCGGCGATTGCGTGTAGATCGGATCGTCGAGGCGCTTGTAGAACACGCCCGCCGAAAGCAGCCCCTGGCCAGGCAGATAATATTCGACGCCGGCGTCGAGATTGATCGCCTTGTATGGCTTGAGCGACGGATTGCCGAGGGCGACCGTCACCGGGCTCGCGGTCTGGTCGACCAGCACCGAGGGGGCGAAATCGGGATAGTTCGGGCGACCGATCGCGGTGGTCGCCGCGGCGCGGAACACCAGCCGCTCGGTGGCGTCGAAGCGCGCGTTGAGGCCGGGGAAAACGTCGGTATAGCTCCGGTTGGAGAAGCTGTTGTAATCCTGCGTCAGCGTCGATGTGGCGGTGACGAGCTTTGCTTTTACATCGTCCTCGGTATGTTCGACGCGAACACCGGGGATCAGCGTCAGCGCACCCAGCTTGAGCGTCGCCATCGCATAGCCGGCATAGATCTGTTCGCCGACGTCATAGTCGCTGCCAAGGCTGTTGGCGCGGTTGGTCTGCGCGTTGCTGGCGCTGGTGGTCAGCGTCGCCGGATTGGCGGCGAGAAACGCCTGCGCACGATCGTAATCGACGCGAACCGGGAAGGTATAGCGGCCATCGTAGAAGCTGGTGTCCCCCAGATAAGAGACGCTGGCGAGCGTGAAGGTGCGACCCGAGGCAAGGCTGTATGCCTGATAGTCGCGCGCATTGGTCTTGTGCCGGTCGAGATACTTGATGCCGACCTTGATCGCCGATCCCTCACCGATCGCGACCGGCAGCGTCAGGTCGGCGCGCCCTTGCCACAGCCGCTCCACCGCGTTGCGGATGTCGTAGTTGACGCTGTTGAACCCATAGGACGTCTGGTTGGCGTTGGGCTGTACGCGCGGGATGAAGTCATAGGGCGTGTCGGAGACGTCGTAATCGACGGTCAGCGCGGTGCCGCCGGTGCGGAAATTATACTCGGACCGCAGCGGGTCGCGCTTCTGTGCGCGCGTCCAGGCGCCCGCAATGTCGAGCTGCGCGGTACCGAGCGTGAAACTGCCGCCCGCCTGCACCGATTTGGTGTTGTCGGTTTCCTCGCGGCGGCGGATGCGGATGCTGCCGCGTCCGGTGAAGGTGCCGGTGGTCGCGGTCTGATTGCTGAACACCGTCTGGTTGTCGATGATGAACTGGTCGCGGCGCTCGTTGTCGTCGAATCGCGACAGCGTGCCGCGCAGGAACAGCTTGGTGGCGTCGCTGGGCTGCCAGTCGAGATTGAGGACGACGCCCTGCCGGGTGCGGACGAGATTATAGTCGCGCAGTCCCGCCTGATCGGGCAGCGTATAGTTCTTGTTGGCGCTGGCAACGCTCGGCACGCGCCAGTTGGTCGATCCCTGGAAACTCTCCGACTCGATCGGACGCTCCGAATAGTTGACGGACAGCACCGCGCCAAACTGCCGATCCGGGCCGAACAGGCCGCCAACCTGCACATCGCCTTCATAGGGGTGGCCGCCATTGATGTGATAGGCGCCGTACTGGATGCGGGCGTCGGCGAAATATTCCTTGTTGCGGTCGAACGCGGTCAGCGTGCGGATGTTGACCTCGCCGCCGATCGCATTGGCGTCCTGATCGGCGGTGAGCGACTTGGTGACGATCACCGAATTGATGAGCGCCGAGGGAATGTCGTCCAGCTTGACCTGGCGGCCATCGGGCTCGGGCGCGGGTAGCGTCAGGCCGTTGAGGACGACGTTGACGAGATTGGGATTGACGCCACGGATGATGACATAGCGGCCCTCGCCCTGGTCGTTGGCGACCGAGAGGCCCGGCAGGCGGCGCACCGCCTCCGCAACATTCTGGTCGGGCAGCTTGCCGACATCATTGGCGTAAAGCGCCTCGACGAAGTTGTTGGCCTCGCGCTTGGTCTCGATCGCTTTCTTTTCGCCCTGTGCGGTGCCGACAACGACGATATCGGCCTCGCTCACCGCATCGGCCTGCGCCGCCTCCTCCGACGAGGCGGTGTTGCTCGCTGCAGGCATTGTTTGCGCCGCGGCCGTTCCCACCGCGAGGACGCCAAGCGTCGAAACGCCGGCGAGCAGCACGAAGCTCTTCATTGATCCCTTGCCCCCCTTGCCGCCGTTTCGGCGGTGTCGATCGGGGCTTAAGACCGTAGGGCGTCATCTCCGGGTCGATAAGATTGCGTTAATGTTACGAAGTGTGGCCGAAGGCTTGGCGCGGCTGCCCCGATCGTCGCCACCAGCCAGCCAGTCGCCGCGCCGCCCAGGCCGAAACGCCAGGGCGCACGAGCAGCCAGTCGCGCAGCGCGGGGCCGCGTTCGGCGCCGATCACCTGCTTGTAACCGCTATCGCCCGCACCCCAATCGACGCGACTGATCCCGCGCCCCAACGCTTCCACCAGATTGCGCCAGTACAGCAGCTTGCCCGGGGAATGTTTGGCGAAGGCAGGATCGTAGCTGTTGGCAATGGCATATTTCAGTTCGCCGACATCAAGGTCGAACGAAAAGGCCGCTGGACGACCATCGATCGTCAACAGCGCGGCGCGCATCATGTCCGCCAGTACCGGATCGCTCGCGACGCCGCGCCAGAAGGCGCCGCGCCCGCCGTCGGTAAACTTGGCGTCGCGTCCATCGGTGCGCGACGCGATCCAGCTGACTTGCTCGATATGCGCCAGCGCGCCGAACGCCGCCGGCCAGTCCGCCCCCGACAGAAAGCGCCATTCGGGCGTGCCGTGGGTGGCAAGATGCTTTTCGTGGAAACGGTTCTTGCGCAATGTGGAGCCTCGCGGCCACGTTCCGGTGGCGCGCAATTCCTCCATATTGAGTACCCAGCTATCGGCAACGAAACGGTCGATCGCCGCCCAGCCCGCCGCCCGCGCGCTGTCGATCAACGGAACGACGGCGGGGTCATCCTCATAGACTGGGCCGATGCGCAACACGCGGGTCGTGCGCGCCAGCTCGCGGAGCGCCGGGGCAAGATCCGCCGCGCCGGCGTCGGTCGCGGCGGGGAAACTGCGAAACGGCCAATAGGCCCCTGGTATCATCGCCGCCCGGCACCAGGGCGGCCCGACACCCGCCAGCGGCAGCGCGATCACCGGCGTCCCGTCGCGCTCGACCAGCAAGGTCCGCGCCGCCCCGCCATAGGCGTCCAGCGCCGCGGCGAACCAGCCGTGTCGCAGGAAGGCATGCCGCATCGGCGCACGCGCCGCCACCGCGTCGATCGCCGGATCGAGCCCGGCGACCAGGCGGCACGACGCGCCTCGGGGATCGGGCGGGGGGGAAGGCGCGCGGGGCATGATGGCGCGGCCTAGCAACAAAAGGTTACCACACCGCCGACGATCGGCAGGTTGGCCGGCGAAACCGTTGCGGCGGATCGCCTGGACGATTGCCGCGCTGGCGCGGATCGGCGAAGGCGGGGATATGATTCGGTGGAAGTATCTGCGTGGCGCGCTCCTCTCGGCGGCGCTGACGATCGCGACGCCCGCTTCGGCGATAGCCGCCGTTGCCACCACCGCACCGACATTGCTGGATGTCGACACCCGGCTCGCGGCGATCGCGTGGCGGCTTACCACCGCCAACGCCGCATTGTGCCGCGATCCGCAGCCGGTGACCGGCGCGACCCTGCATGCGATCGACCAATATCCGGCCAGCGCGATCGCGCCGGGCAGCTATGCCGCGCCGGTGCTGGTCGAACTGGTATTGCCCGACACCCCGGCGGCACGCGCCGGGCTGCAGCCCGACGACGGGCTGATCGCGGTGGCGGATCGACCCGTTCCCGCCCCCGCCGCCGCGGGTGACGCGGCCGGCCGGGTCACCAGCGCCACCCGCGACGCCGCGCGGGCGATGATCGCGGCACGGCCGGTCGCGGCGCCGCTGCCGCTGACCATCCGCCGCAACGGTACGAGCCGGGTGATCACGGTTACGCCCGTCCCCGGCTGCCGCGTCGAATTCGAGGTGCTGGCGGGCAATCTCGTCGGGGCGTCCTCCGACGGGCATGTGGTACAGGTGGGCGGTCGCCTGTTCACGATGTTCGACGATGATCAGATCGCGGTCGTCGTCGCGCATGAATTGGGCCATGCCGTGCTGCGTCACCGCGCGCGGCTGGAGGCGGCGGGCGTCACCTGGGGATTGCTGTCCGAATTCGGCCGCAACGCCCGCCTGTTCCGTCAAACCGAAACCGAGGCGGACCTGATGGGCGCCTATCTGCTGCGGAACGCCGGCTGGGATCCGCGCATCGCGGTCACCTTCTGGCGCGAACAGGGCGGCAAGGTGGACGGCGGCCTGTTCCGCAGCCGGACCCATCCCTCTTCCAAGGCGCGCGCCGAAGCGATCGAGCGCGCGATCGCGACGATCCCCGCCGATGCACCGATGCCCTATCTGCCGCCGCTTCTGGAGCAGCGCGACGCGCCCTTGGACGGCGCGCGCGGATCCACGCCGTAAAGCCCGCCCCCGCACCCGGGCCCAGCCCGGGCGCCGGTGGGTGCGTCAGGCGGCGATGCGCAGGGCCAGCCGATCCCAGATCTCGACCAGCGCGCTGGTCAGGTCGCGCATCATCGCCTCGTCATGCGCCGGGCCGGGGGTGAAGCGCAGCCGCTCGGTGCCACGCGGCACGGTGGGATAATTGATCGGCTGCACGTACACGCCATATTCGGCGAGCAGGATATCGCTGATCTTCTTGGCCTTGACCGGATCGCCGACCATCACCGGCACGATATGGGTCTCACCGGCCATCACCGGCAGCCCGGCGTCGCGCATCATCGCCTTCAACGTGGCGGCGGCGCGCTGCTGCCCCTCGCGCTCGGCCGTCGACTGCTTCAAATGGCGCACGCTCGCCAGCACGCCCGCCACCAGCACCGGCGACAGGCTGGTGGTGAAGATGAAGCCCGGCGCATAGGAGCGGATCACGTCGATGATCGTGCGATCCGCGGCGATATAGCCGCCCATCACCCCGAACGCCTTGCCCAGCGTCCCTTCGATGATCGTCAGACGATCGGCCACGCCGTCGCGTTCCGAAATGCCGCCCCCGCGCGCGCCATACATGCCCACCGCATGCACCTCGTCCAGATAGGTCAGCGCGTTATACTTGTCGGCCAGATCACAGATCGCCGCGATCGGGGCGATATCGCCCTCCATCGAATAAACGCTTTCGAACGCGATCAGCTTGGGCGTCGCGGGATCGTCCGCCGCCAGCAGTTCCTCGAGATGCGCAACGTCATTGTGACGGAACACGCGCTTCTCGCACCCGGCGTTGCGGATACCCGCGATCATCGAGGCGTGGTTCAATTCGTCGGAATAGATGATGCAGCCCGGCAGTACCTTGGCCAGCGTCGACAACGTCGCCTCGTTCGACACATAGCCCGAAGTGAACAGCAACGCCGCCTGCTTGCCATGCAGGTCGGCCAGTTCATGCTCCAGATCGATATGATAATGCGTGTTGCCGCCGATATTGCGCGTGCCGCCCGAACCGGCGCCGACATCGTGCAGCGCCTCCTCCATCGCGGCGATCACCTTCGGATGCTGGCCCATCGCGAGATAATCGTTCGAGCACCACACCGTGATCGGCTTCGGCCCGTTATGCCCGGCGAAGCAGCGCGCATTGGGGAACATCCCCTTGTTGCGCAGGATATCGATGAACACGCGATACCGGCCCTCCGCATGGAGCCGGTCAATCGCCTGGGTGAACACGCGCGAATAATCCACAACGCGTGCATCGCTGTCGCTGGTCATGGACATCGCGTTTATCCTCCCTGCCAGCGGTTGGCCAGCGAAGATGCGTCGTTTCAGTGATCGATAGCATGGACAAATTGTCCCACCCCCGACCAGCGGAACCTATCGCGCCCGGCGTTACAGCGATTCGACCCGATCGAAGCCATGGGCGCGCAATCGCGCGGCGAGACGCTGCTCCGACTCACCCAGCCGCGTGAACACCAGCGTTCCCGCCGGGGGTCGGTCGCCCCATTCCTGCCCGGCGGTCAACGTCGCGATCCGCCGCGCGATACCCGGCCCGCCATCGACGAACCGCACCCCCGCGGGCACCACCGCCGCCATCTGCCGTTGCAACAGCGGAAAATGCGTGCAGGCGTTGACGATCACGTCGATCCGCTCCCCGCCCGGCTGCCGCAGCAGACCGTCGAGTTCGGCGGCCACGGCGCCCTCAGGCAGCGTCTCGCCCGCCAGCGCCGCCTCCGCCAGCGTGACCAGCCCCGCCGAACCATGGCGCAGCATCACGCAATCGCCCGCGAATCGCGCGGCAAGATCGTCGACGTAGGGCTGGCGCACCGTCGCCCGCGTGCCGAGCACACCGATCACCCGCGTGACGCTCATCGCGGCGGCGGGCTTGATCGCGGGCACCGTGCCCACCACGGGCAGGTCGAGCGCCGCGCGCACCACCGGGAGCGCGATCGTCGAGGCGGTGTTGCACGCGATCACCACCAGCCGCGGGCGATAGCGCTCCACCAGCCGCCCCAGCAGCGCCGGCACTCGCGCCGCAATCTCCTGCTCGGTCCGCGTACCATAAGGAAAACCGGCCGAGTCCGCCACATAGACGACCGGCGCGCGAGGCAGCAGCGCGCGCGCCGGCGCCACTACCGACAGGCCGCCAACGCCGGAATCGAAGAACAGGATGGGTCGCGGATCACTCATCCTGCCGCCCGTAGGCATATGCATCCGTAGCGGCAACGTCGACCATTGGCGCCTGCGAACAGTTGCGCTAGAACGGGTGAACAAAAGGGGGATACGCCACTGCTGACCGAAATCGTCTGGATGCCGCCGGCGGCGGCGCTGCTGGGTGGTTACCTGCTCGGATCGATCCCGTTCGGCGTGATCCTGACCCGCCTGTTCGGCGCGGGGGACCTGCGGACGATCGGCTCGGGCAATATCGGCGCCACCAACGTGCTGCGTACCGGGCGCAAGGGCCTTGCCGCCGCCACGCTGCTGCTCGATCTGGGCAAGGGGCTGCTGGCGGTATGGCTCGCGGCATGGCTGTCGCCGCCGGACGTGCAACTGGCGGCGGCGGCGGTATTCCTCGGCCATTGCTATCCGGTGTGGCTGCGCTTTCGCGGCGGCAAGGGGGTGGCCACGCTGATGGGGGTGGCGCTGGGCCTGTGGTGGCCGCTGGGGCTGGTCTTCGCGATCCTGTGGCTGGGGCTGCTGGCGCTCACGCGCATTTCCTCGCTGGCGGGGATGACCGCGGCGGTCGGCGCGCCGGTGGCGGCGGCGGCGCTGGGTGAATTCGATCTGGTCCCGCTGCTGATGGCGTTGGCGGGGATCGTGCTGTGGAAGCATCGCGCCAATATCGCCCGGCTGATCGATGGCACCGAACCGCGCATCGGCGCCGCATCGAAGCCCGCCCCGGTCGAGATCAGGGACGACGCGACGGGTGGATGACGTCACCGATCGGCTGCGGCTGATCCGCACTCCATCGATCGGCCCGGTCACCTACCGTCAGTTGATCGCTCGCTTCGGCTCCGCCGGCGCGGCGCTCGCGGCACTTCCCGATCTGGCGCGACGCGGCGGCGGACGCGCGCCCGTGGTGCCCGACGTCGCGACGATCGAGCGCGAACGCGCCCGCATCGCGCACAGCGGCGCGCACCTGCTTCTGTATGGCGACGCGGAATATCCGACGCTGCTCGCCGCGCTCGACGATGCACCGATCGCGCTGACGTGGCGCGGGGACTGGTCGCTGGTGCGACGATCCCCCGTGGCAATGGTCGGCGCGCGCAACGCTTCCGCCGCCGCCTGCCGCTTCGCCCGGCAGATCGCGCATGACCTGACGGAACAGCACGTCGCGGTCGTCTCGGGGCTGGCGCGCGGAATCGATACCGCCGCGCATGTCGGTGCGCTGCCGGCGACGATCGCGGTGATCGCGGGCGGCATCGACGTGGCCTATCCGCCGGAAAACCGGGACTTGCAGGAGCGGATCGCACAGGAAGGTTTGCTGATCGCGGAGATGCCGCCCGGCACCGAGCCGCGCGCGCGGCATTTCCCGCATCGCAACCGCATCATCGCGGGCCTCTCGCTCGGGACGCTGGTGGTGGAGGCGGCGCCGCGCTCCGGCTCGCTCATCACCGCACGGCTGGCGGGTGAGGCCGGGCGCGAGGTGATGGCAGTGCCCGGGCATCCGCTCGATCCCCGCGCACACGGCTGCAACGCGCTGATTCGAGACGGCGCGATCCTGATCCAGCAGGCGGCCGACGTGCTGGAGCAGATCCGCCCCTTCGATCCGCGCGCGGTGCGCTCCCCCGCCCCCGCATGGCACGTGCCGTCACCGCAGGATGCCGCGCCTGACGAACGCGACGCGATCACGCGGCTGCTCGGCCCCGTCCCGGTGGCGGTGGACGAGATCGTCCGCTTGTCAGGCTGTGACCCGGCGGTGGTGCAGATGGTGCTGCTGGAGCACGAACTGGCGGGACGCATCGAACGCCACGCCGGAGGCCGGATCAGCCAGTGCTGAAGGCAGCATGCCGCCCGCGCCGCTATCGCCCCCCGCTATCGCCCCCCGTATCGACGCCCCATATCAGCGCTCCGTATCAGCACCCCGGGGCCGGGGTTGACGCGCCGCCCCACCTCACTCAACCCTCGCGCGTATACGTGAGGCTTCCCATCTAGGACGCAATGCAGCTCGTCATCGTCGAATCGCCCGCCAAGGCGAAAACCATCGAAAAGTATCTCGGCCCCGGTTATCGCGTCCTCGCGAGCTTCGGCCATGTTCGCGATCTGCCGCCCCGCGACGGATCCGTGAATCCCGACGAGGGGTTCGCGATGGAATGGGAGAATTACGCCGACAAGGCCAAGCAGTTGAAGGCGATCGCGGACGAGGCGAAACATGCCGACCGCCTGATCCTCGCCACCGACCCCGATCGTGAGGGCGAGGCGATCAGCTGGCACGTTCAAGAGGTGCTGGCCAAGCGCAAGGCGCTGCCCAAGGACGTCCAGCGAGTCACGTTCAACGCGATCACCAAGGCCGCGGTGACGCAGGCGATGGCGCACCCGCGCGAGCTGGATACCGACCTGATCGACGCCTATCGCGCACGCCGGGCGCTCGACTATCTGGTCGGCTTCACGCTGTCTCCGGTGCTGTGGCGCAAGCTGCCCGGCGCGAAATCGGCCGGCCGCGTACAGTCGGTCGCGCTACGCCTGATCGTCGATCGCGAGCGTGAGATCGAGGCGTTCCGCGCACAGGAATATTGGTCGGTCACCGCCGCGATGGAGCTGGACGGCACGCCCTTCACCGCGCGCCTGGCGCAGTGGAACGGGCAGAAGCTGGATCGCCTGTCGATCGGCAACGAAGGCGACGCGCTGAAGGCGAAAGCCGATGTCGAGGCGGGCCGTTTCGCGGTCCAGTCGGTCGAGACGCGCCCCGCGACGCGCAATCCGCCGCCGCCCTTCACCACCTCCACGTTGCAGCAGGAGGCCGCGCGCAAGCTGGGCTTTTCCGCGGACCATACGATGCGGATCGCGCAGCAGCTCTACGAGGATGGCGCGATCACCTATATGCGTACCGATGGCGTGCAGATGGACGGCAGCGCCATCTCCGCCGCGCGCGCCGCGATCGCGCAACGCTACGATGGCGGGTACGTCCCTGACAAGCCACGTCAATATCAGACCAAGGCGAAGAACGCGCAGGAAGCCCATGAGGCGATCCGCCCGACCGACTTCGGCCGCGACCGGGTCGGCTCCGGCGACCATGCGCGGCTGTACGATCTGGTCTGGAAGCGAGCGCTCGCCAGTCAGATGGCGTCGGCGCGGATGGAGCGGACGACGGTCGACATGGCCGACGGCACGGGGCGGCACGTGCTGCGCGCGACCGGCCAGGTGGTCCTCTTTCCCGGCTATCTGGCGCTCTACGAAGAGGGGCAGGACGACAGCCAGGACGAGGATGCGCGCCGCCTGCCACGGCTGCGCGAGGGCGATGCGCCCGCGAAGAAGGAGGTGCTGGCCGAACAGCATTTCACTCAGCCGCCGCCGCGCTTTTCCGAAGCGTCGCTGGTCAAGCGGATGGAGGAATTGGGGATCGGCCGCCCGTCCACCTATGCGTCGATCATCAAGACCCTGAAAGACCGCGCCTATGTGCGCATCGAGAAGAATCGCTTCTTCGCGGAGGAAAGCGGCCGGCTGGTGACCGCGTTCCTCGAACGCTTCTTCGAACGCTACGTCGGCTATGATTATACCGCCGAGCTGGAGGAGGAGCTGGACGACGTATCCGGCGGCCGCGCGCAGTGGCAGGCGGTGCTGGAGGCATTCTGGCGCGATTTCAAGCCGCGCACCGCCGAGGTGATGGAGCAGAAGCCGAGCGAGGTGACCGCCGCCCTCGATCAGTTCCTCGCGCCCTATCTCTTCCCGGAAAAAGCCGATGGCAGCGATCCGCGTCTCTGCCCTTCCTGCAACATCGGCAGCCTGGCGTTGCGTGGCGGCAAGTTCGGCGCGTTCATCGCGTGCAGCAACTATCCCGACTGCAAATACACGCGCCGCTTCGCACAGGGTGGCGAGGGCGCGGCGGAGGATAGCGGCCCCGAACAGCTGGGCCATGACCCGGAGACCGGGCTGCCGGTGGAGCGCAAGTCGGGGCGGTTCGGCCCATATATCCAGCTGGGCGAGGGGAAGGACGCCAAACGCGCCTCGATCCCGAAGGATATCGGCGAGCTGGATCTGGAGATGGCGCTAAAGCTGCTCCACCTGCCACGGACGATCGGCAACCACCCCGAGACGGGCGAACCGATCACCGCCAGCATCGGGCGCTACGGCCCCTATCTGCTCCACGACGGCAAATATGCCCGCCTGTCGTCGACCAGCGAGGTGTTCGAGACCGGCATGAACGCCGCTGTGGTGAAGCTCGCCGAGGCGGCGGCGGGCGGTGGGCGACCTGCGCGCGGTGCGGCGCGCGCGCCGCTGAAGGTGCTGGGCGCGCATCCGCGTACCGAAGCCGAGATCAAGCTGATGGAGGGGCGGTACGGCCCCTATGTCACCGACGGCACCACCAATGCGACGTTGCCCAAGACGATCGCTCCCGAGCAACTGACGCTGGAGGAAGCCGCGCAACTGATCGACGACCGCGCCGCCGCCGCCCCCGCCAAGGGCAGGAAGAAGCCACCGGCGAAAAAGACCGCCGCCAAGAAGCCGGCCACGAAAAAGCCGGCCGCCACCGACAAAAAAGCAGCGCCGAAAAAGGCAGCACCGAAAAAGGCAGCGGCGAAGGACTGATCCGCCGCCGCGCATGACGGCGTCACCCGGTCAGTCGCGGGTGACGCCGCTTCTGGCCAGTTCCGCGTCGACCGCCGCCAGCAAACGCGCGAGCCCGGCTGCGTCGCGGCCCTCGGCGCGCAGCGTCAGCGCGGCCTGGGTGTTGGAGGCGCGCAGCAACCACCAGCCGTCGTCGGTCGACACACGCATGCCGTCGGTCGTGTCGATCCGCGCGGGGCCGCGTGACAGACGCTCCAGCACCTCGGCGACGATCGCGGTCTTGCGCGCCTCCGCGACGGGCACGCGCATCTCGGGCGAGGTGCAGCGCGGCGGCTGCGCCTCCACCCAGTCGGCAAGCGTCCCACCGCTGCGATCGAGCGCCCCGATCACCCGGACCGCCGCGTACAGCGCATCATCGAACCCGTAATAATCGTGCGCGAAGAAGATATGCCCGGACAGTTCGCCCGCCAGCGGCGCGCCCAGTTCCTTCAGCTTCGCCTTCATCCGGCTATGCCCGGTCTGCCACATCACCGCGGTGCCGCCATATCGCGCGATCGTGTCGAACAGCGCGTCGCTCGATTTCACGTCCGCGACGATCGTGCTGCCGGGCCGTTCGGCCAGCATCGCGGGCACCAGCAGCGCGAGAATATCATCGCCCCACAGCACCCGCCCGCGCGCGTCGACCAGACCGATCCGATCGCCGTCCCCATCGAAGGCGATCCCGATATCGAGCCCTTCCCGGGCGACCACCGCCTTAAGATCGGCGAGGTTCGCCTCCACCGAAGGGTCGGGATGATGATGTGGAAAGGTGCCGTCGACATCGCAGTATAGCAGATGATGCTCACCGGGCAGCCGCTGCGTCAGCGCAGCCACCACCGGCCCCGCCGCGCCATTGCCGGCGTCCCACGCGATCCGGTACGCGCCCCCGCTATAGCCGGCGAGCAGGCGATCGACATAATCGGCAAGCAGATCGACGCATTCGATGCTGCCGCTGCCGCGCTCCCAGTCGCCCGCTTCGGCCAGTCGCGCCAGCGTGGCGATATCCTCGCCGAAAAAGCTGTCGTGCCGCATGACCATCTTGAAGCCATTGTCGTCGCGCGGATTGTGGCTGCCGGTCACCTGGATGCCGCCGCTCACCGCCAGCGTCGCCTCCGCGAAATACAGCATCGGTGAAGGGCACAGGCCGATGCGCACGACATCGACGCCGCTGTCGATCAATCCCTGCACCAGCGCCGTTTCCAGCAGGGGGGAATGTGTGCGCCCGTCGTAACCGACCACCACGCGGTGCGGGCCGGCATGCCCGCCCGCGGCCCCCTCCCCATCACGTCGCAGCCGCGTCGCGAAGCCGCGCCCGATCGCATAGGCGTCGGTGGCGCCCAGATTGTCGCCCACCGTGCCGCGAATGTCGTAGTCGCGCAGGATCACCGGATCGAAGTGATGCGTCATCGTTTCCGTGCGAACATCTCAGGCGTCATCGCGCAGCCGCGCAAGTAGCAGGTCGCGCGCGGCATTCGCCTCACGCGTCAGCTCCGCCGAGCCACCGCGATCCGGGTGGATTTGGGCAATCAGGCGGCGGTGCGCGGTACGGATGTCCGCCGCATCGGCATCACGACCGACCCCCAGCGTTCGCCGTGCCGCCGCCAGCCGCGACACGCGCGGCGCCACGGGCTTGCGCAACAGCCACCATATGCCCCAGATCACCAGCGCCGCGACGAGCCACTTCATCAGGCGAACAGCGGCATTGCGACATCGGGCAACGCCAGGCCGGCCATCATTTCCCGAAGTTCCTGCCGCGCCGCGACATGGCTGAGGCCCATCCCGCCGAATGCCTTGTTATCCAGCAGCGTCAGTCCCTTGGGAAACAATTCGCGATAGATCACGCGCTCGCCCAACCCGGGAATCAGCCGGAAGCCCACCCGCCGGGCGAGCTGATCGAGCGCCTCCGACACGCGGCGCATGTTGCGCGCCTCCAGATATTGCAGGCGGTTGCGCAGCACGACCCAGTCGATCGTCGTGCCATCCTCGCGCGCGCGCGCCTTGCGCGCATCCCAGATCAGCTCCGAATAAAAGCTCGGCCGGACGACCTTGTAGGTTTCCGGATCGACCTGCCCGATCAGGTCGAAATCGACGAAACTGTCGTTCATCGGCGTAACCAGCGTGTCGGACAGTGCGGCGGCAAGGCGCGCGGCGGGGTCGTCGCGCCCCGGCGTATCGATCACCAGAAAATCGTAGCCGGCGGTGAATTGCTGAAACAGCCCCGCGAACGATCCGTCGGCCCGCCCGTCGCCGGTGGCATGGTCCGGGATCGGCAGTTCGATCCCGGCGCGCTTCACCGTGGCTTCGCGATTGTCGAGATAGCGGCCGAGCGTGCGCTGACGATGATCGAGATCGATGCAGGCGACGCGGGCGCCCTTGGCGGCCAGCGCGATCGCCACATGGACCGCGGTGGTCGACTTGCCCGTGCCACCCTTTTCGTTGGCGAACACAATGACGTGCGTCTTCGGCACACTCTCCGACAATTCGTCACATCCCCGATTGATTTGCCCTCGCCCGCGATCATAGAACGCGCCGCCGCGAGTTTCGAGGGGTAACGGGTGGAAGTATATCGTGATCTCGCCACATTGCGATCCGCGCTCGCCGCCGCGCGGGCGGCCGGGCGTGAGGTGGCGTTGGTGCCCACCATGGGGGCGCTGCACGCCGGGCATATCGCACTGGTAGAGGCGGCGCGCCGCCCCGGCACCCTTGTCGTCGCGTCGATCTTCGTCAATCCGAAGCAATTCGGCGCGAACGAGGATCTCTCGCGCTATCCGCGCAAGGAAACCAGCGATATCGCGATGTTGACCGATGCGGGCTGTGACATGCTGTGGCTGCCCCCGGTGGAGGCGATGTACCCCGACGGATTCGCGACCACGGTGTCGGTCGCGGGGATCAGCGAAGGGCTCGATGGCGCCGCGCGGCCGGGCCATTTCGATGGCGTCGCGACGGTGGTGGCGAAGCTGTTCAACCAGGTCGCCCCGGCACGTGCCTATTTCGGGGAAAAGGACTTTCAGCAGCTGGCCGTGATCCGCCGGATGGTCGCCGATCTCGACATCGATATCGATGTCGTCGGGGTGCCGACACAGCGCGAGGACGACGGGCTCGCGCTCTCGTCGCGCAATGTCTACCTCCTGCCGGAGGAGCGGCAGAAGGCAGTCGCGTTGCCACGTGCGCTGGGCGTCGCCGCGCGCTCGATCGCCGGCGGCGCGGAGAGCGCCAAGGCGCTGGACGATGCGGTCGCCACGCTGACGCAGGCGGGGTTCGCGGTGGATTATGTCGCGTTGGTCGACGCCGAGACGCTGGCGCCGGATCCCGCGCCCGACCGCCGCCGGCAGTTGCTCGCCGCTGCGCGAATCGGCAACACGCGGCTGATCGACAATCTTTCGGTCGATCCCGCCTGAGCGCGGCATGTCGCCCGGCGCGTCGATCTTGTAAGGAATGGGAAGCACCGCGTTAACCATTTGGTGAGGGCGCTACCCCCACACATCGGTTCCAGAAATCTATCTGGGGCAAGACAATCGTGATGACATTCAACGACGCGCTGCTGGAGCGCCGAATCGCCGAGGCGACCGCGGGCAACGCCGATGCCGCCTATGATCTGGGCGTAGCCTTTTCGACCGGCACCGCGGGCGCGGCGCTCGATCTGATCGCGGCGCATATGTGGTTCAACCTCTCCTCCGCCGGCGGCAATGACGCCGCCCCGGCAGCGCGCGCGGAGATCTCCGAAGATATGACCGCGCGAGAAATCGCCACCGCCCAGCGCGCCGCGCGCGATCTGCTGGCCGGCATGCGTCGCCGCGCCGCCTGATCGCGATCGGGCGGTCGACCGGTCTTTCCGGCCGGGCTATCCGCTGCCCGCCTCGCCCTCCGGCGGCAACCACGACAGATCGATTCCGCTGAAGCGGTCGACGTGGTTGGCGAAGCGAACCAACGCCTGCTCGTCGAGCATCGTCACCCGCGTGCCGGATCGCGCGATCAACCCCTGCTCCTCCAGCTGACGCAGCATGCGGTTGACATGCACCGCGGTCAGCCCGGTGGCATCACCGATCTCCTCCTGCGTCAGCCCCAGGTTGAAGGTCTTCGCGATCGCCGGGTCGCAACGTCGCTGCCGGTCGCGGATGTCGAGCAACACCGCCGCGATGCGCGACCGCGCCGGGGTTCGCCCCATTGCCGCGAGTCGATCGGTCAGCGTCGCGCGCTCGACCTGTTCCATCGCCGCGAACGCCATCGCCAGCCGCGGGTGACGATAGACGAGCTGCGCCAGCTGAACACGATCGATCGCCGCCACCGTGCTGTCGGCGAGCGCGACCAGCGTGTCGGGCGCCTTGCCATAAGCGATCACCGACATGCCGATCGTGTCGCCGGGATAGAGGAACCGCAACACCTGACGACTGCCGTCGTGAAGCAGCACATAGGCCATCATCATGCCGCGTTTCAGCACGAACAGCTCGGTCGAGCGGTCGTTCTCGCGCACCAGCGTGGTGCCACGTTTCACGATCCGCTCGCGCTCGCCCAGTCGCTCCAGCACCCGTTGCTCCGTCGGCGTCAAGACGAGGAGTTCGCCGATCCGGTCGGCGAGGCTATGTGACGGCACCCGATTTTTTTCCCCCGATTTGTTCCGCTTGGTACGCGGGTGCCGGGCGCGTCTGCATTAAACCCGATCAAGCGGGGTCCCGCCGCGCGCTTGGCGTGCGCGGCGCCGTTCGATAGAGGGATGCGATGGACCGTATCCTGATCCGCGGCGGACGCCGCCTCCACGGCAAGTTGCCGATTTCCGGCGCCAAGAATGCGGCATTGACGCTGATGCCGTGTGCCCTGCTGACCGACGAGCCGCTGACGCTGCGCAATCTGCCGCGGCTGGCGGATGTCGACGGTTTCGGCCATCTCCTCAATCAACTCGGCGCATCGACCACGATCGAGGGCAGCAAGCCCGAGGAATTCGGCCGCGTGATGACGATCCGCGCCGGTCAGCTGACCTCGACCGAGGCGCCCTATGACATCGTTCGCAAGATGCGGGCTTCGATCCTCGTGCTCGGGCCGATCCTCGCCCGCGCGGGGCAGGCGCGCGTCTCGCTGCCCGGCGGTTGCGCCATCGGCAACCGCCCGATCGACCTGCATCTGAAGGCGCTGGAGGCGATCGGCGCGACGCTGGAGATGAGCGCGGGCTATGTCACCGCCACCGCGCCGGGCGGGCGGCTGTCGGGCGGGCAATATCGCTTCCCGATCGTCTCGGTCGGCGCGACCGAGAATGTCCTCATGGCGGCGGTGACCGCAAGGGGCGCAAGCCGCATCGACAATGCGGCGCGCGAGCCCGAGATCGTCGACCTGTGCCGCTGCCTGGTCGCGATGGGCGCGCATATCGAGGGGATCGGCACCGACACCCTGGAGATCGAGGGCGTCGATGAACTCCATGGCGCCACCTATGCGGTGATGCCCGACCGGATCGAGGCGGGCAGCTATGCCTGCGCCGTCGCGGTGACGGGGGGCGAGATCGAGCTGACCAACGTCGATCCAGCGTCGATGGGCGCGACGCTGACCGCGCTGCGCCAGGCGGGCGTGGGGATCGAGGAACGCCGCTCGTCGATCATCGTCACCAGCGATGCGCAATTACGCCCGCTGGAACTGTCGACCGCGCCTTACCCGGGCTTCGCCACCGATATGCAGGCGCAATTCATGGCGATGCTGTGCAAGGCGGCGGGGGCGAGCGTGCTGACCGAGACGATCTTCGAGAACCGTTACATGCACGTGCCCGAACTGGCGCGGATGGGCGCC
>NZ_JBELIE010000062.1:0-17755 GCF_042091075.1 Sphingomonas sp.
GTTATCGTTGGCACTTGTGTAATGGGCCGTTGCGGTGGTCCCATTCCGAGCGAAGGCGGCGCTTTTCAATACACGTCGATCCTGGTTCGGCCCCGTCATGCGAGCTGATCTACGGGTCGCCACGCGGGAAGCGTGCGGCCGTGAGTCTCAGCCCGGATGGTGGAGCCGCCGGGTACTGCCCCCGGGTCCGCTGCATCTATTGTACGCCACGATTTATCGCCATAGCCGGGTCGAACCCGGCCTACCCCATATAGGCGAGCGTCGCGCGAACGCAAACCGGCAGCCGGCAATGCCGAAAAAGACGATGAAACGGGAATGAAAACCGGGCTGGCCATTTGTCCGCCACAATATCCCTATATATGATAGGCTATGCTTACCCAGCGTTCGCGTTACGCCCTTCGTTCGATGCTGTTCCTGGCAACGGCGCCCGCTGGCAGCCCTCCGATTCCGATGACGCGTATTGCCGGCGAAGCGAACGTGCCGCGCAAGTTCCTGGAACTGATCCTCGCCGATCTGCGTGATGCCGGCTTGTTGCACAGCCACCGGGGGAAGATGGGCGGCTATTGCCTGTCGCGCCCGTCGCACCTGATCTCGCTGGGTGAGATCATCCGCGTGATCGAAGGGCCCTTGGCGCTCGTCCCCTGCGTCAGCCGCACCGCTTATCGCTCGTGCAAGGATTGCAGGAGCGAAGCGGATTGCGCGATCCGGCACGCGATGATGCGCGTCCGCGACGAAACCGCGCGGATCCTGGACGGTACCAGCCTGGCCGACGCCACCGCCAAAAGCCTCGTCGCCGCCTGATTTCGGCCGCCCCCCGATTTCCGTCTTCCGTCGCAGGACAGGTTGGCGGTAACCGGAGGGCATGACCACCGCCGCCGCCCCCGACCTGCCCGCCGACGATATCGAGGCCGCCGCCGAACTGGCGCAACTGGCCGAGACGATCGCCTATCACAACCGACGCTATCACACCGACGACGCGCCGGAGATCGACGACGCCGGATATGACGCGCTGGTCCGTCGCAACAATGCGATCGAAAGCGCCTTTCCGCATCTGATCCGCGATGATTCGCCCAATCGGTCGGTCGGCGCCGCCCCCGCCGCGCATCTGGCGAAGGTGGCGCATGCGCGGCCGATGATGAGCCTCGACAATGCCTTTTCGGACGAGGACGTGGGCGAGTTCGTCGCCCGCGTCCGCCGCTTCCTGCGGCTTGGCGAGGCGGAGCCGGTCGCACTGACCGCCGAGCCGAAGATCGACGGCCTGTCCTGCTCGCTCCGCTACGAGCAGCGCCGGCTGGTGCAGGCGCTGACCCGTGGTGACGGCGCGGTCGGAGAGGACGTCACCGCCAACGTTCGTACCATCGCCGACATTCCCGAAACGCTGCCCGATGCCGCGCCGGACGTGTTCGAGGTGCGCGGCGAAGTGTATATGGAAAAGGCCGCCTTTGCCGCGCTGAACCGGCGACTGGCGGAGGAAGCGGAGACGACCGGCAAGGACGCGCGGCAGTTCGCCAATCCGCGCAACGCCGCCGCCGGATCGCTCCGTCAGAAAGACGCCGCCATTACCGCGCAGCGCCCGTTGCGGTTCCTGATGCACGGCTGGGGCGAGGCGAGCGCAGTGCCGGGGGAAACGCAACAGGCGGTCGTCGCGGCGATCGAGGCCTGGGGCTTTCCGGTCGCCGATGCCTTCACCCGCTGCGACGACGCGACGGCCGCGTTGCGCGTCTATCGTGCGATCGAGGCGGCACGCGCCGACCTGCCGTTCGATATCGACGGGGTCGTCTACAAGATCGACCGGCTCGACTGGCAGGCACGGCTGGGCAGCATCGGCCGCGCCCCGCGCTGGGCGATCGCACACAAATTTCCGGCGGAGCGCGCGCAAACGACGCTCGAGGCGATCGACATCCAGGTCGGCCGCACCGGGAAGCTGACCCCGGTAGCACGGCTGACCCCGGTTAGCGTCGGCGGCGTGGTGGTCGCGAATGCGACGCTGCACAATCGCGACGAGATCGCGCGGCTGGACGCGCGCCCGGGCGACCGCGTCGTGCTGCAGCGCGCGGGCGACGTCATCCCACAGATCGTCGAGGTACTGCCGCGCGACGTTGAGCGGGCACCCTTCGTCTTTCCCGATCATTGCCCGATTTGCGGCAGTGAGGCGGTGGCGGAGGAAGGCGAGGTCGACGTGCGCTGCACCGGCGGGTTGATCTGCCCCGCACAACGGCTGGAGCGGCTGAAGCATTTCGTCAGCCGTGGCGCGCTGGATATCGATGGGCTGGGCGAGAAGACGCTGAGCGAGTTCGTCGATCTGGGATGGATCGTGGAGCCCGCCGATATCTTCCGCCTCGCCGCGCACCGCGACGAACTGCTCGGGCGCGAAGGATGGCAGGCGAAGTCGGTCGATGCACTGATGTCCGCGATCGAGGCGCGACGCGATCCGGATGCGGCGCGGTTGCTGTTCGGGCTCGGCATCCGCCATATCGGCGTCGTCACCGCGCGCGACCTGCTCAAGCGGTACGTCACCCTGCCCGCGATCGCGACGCTGGCGGACGAATTGATCGCGCTGCGCGAGGCGACCCCGATCGTGATCGGCGAGACCGAGGCGAAACATCGCACGCGGCTCGACAAGGCGATGGCGGAACGGATCGGGGTCGAGAATGTCGGCGCGGCGGTGGGACATGCGCTCGCCGACTTCTTCCACGAGCCGCACAATCGCGCGGTATGGGACGACCTTCTGTCCGAAGTCCGTCCGCCGGATTTCACCGTCACGACCCGCGCCAGCGAGGTATCGGGCAAGACGGTGGTGTTCACCGGCTCGCTGGAGACATTGAGCCGCGACGAGGCCAAGGCGCAGGCCGAGGCGCTGGGCGCGCATGTCGCTGGATCGGTCTCGAAGAAGACCGACCTGGTCGTCGCCGGCCCGGGCGCGGGAGCGAAGGCGAAGAAGGCCGCCGACCTCGGCATCCGCGTGGTGGACGAGGCGGGATGGCAAGCGATCGTCGCCGGCGCGGCGTAGACGCGCGCGCCGCGCTGCCAACTTAGCCCTTCCCTCCCCGCCCCCCTCTGTTACCCTGACCAGAACGAGCGAGGAGAGGCGAATGACGATGGAGAGTGAGACCCGCGCGAGCGGCTATGCCTGGTATGTGCTGGGGGTCCTGTTCCTCGTCTATATCCTGAACTTCATCGACCGGCAGGTGATCTCGATCCTGGCGGAGGACATCAAACGCGATCTGGGGTTGAAGGACGAGGATCTCGGTTTCCTGTACGGCACCGCGTTCGGTGTCTTCTACTCGCTGTTCGGCATCCCGCTCGGGCGGCTCGCGGACAGCTGGCATCGGGTGCGGTTGATGACCGTCGGGCTGGGGCTGTGGTCGACGATGACCGCGCTGTCGGGCCTGTCGAGCACCGGCGCGCATCTCGCCGCCGCCCGCATCGGCGTGGGCGTGGGCGAGGCGACCGCCAGCCCTTCGGCATATTCGCTGATCTCCGATTATTTTCCCAAAAGGCTTCGCGCCACCGCGCTGTCGATCTACTCGGCCGGCCTGTATGTCGGCGGCGGCTGTTCGCTGTTTATCGGCGGGTTGATCGTCCAGAACTGGAACCGCATCTATCCCGATGGCGGCCCGTTCGGATTGGCGGGATGGCAGGCCGCGTTCCTGTCGGTCGGCATCCCCGGCCTGCTCCTTGCGCTGATCGTCGCGATGCTGCGCGAGCCGATCCGCGGCGCGGTGGAGGGCCTGCCGGAGCCCGAACGGCACCCGGCGCCGTTTCGCGCCTTCCTGGACGAACTCGTCACCATCCTGCCGCCATTCACGCTGATCGGCGCGGCACGGCTGGGATCGCGCGCGCTGACGATCAATCTCGTCGGGCTGGTGGCGACGGTGGCGGCGGTCGCGCTGCTGATCGCGCTGGGCGAGCCGCTGCCGCAATGGGCGGCGGTGGGGATCGGCGTCTATGCCGTCTTCTCATGGGCGTGCGCGCTGCGGTACCGCGATCTGCCGACGTTCCGGCTGATCGTCGCCACGCCGGCGTTCCTGTGCACCGTCGTCGGCTATGGCCTCAACGCCTTCCTGAGCTATGCCGCCGGTTTCTGGGCGGCCCCCTATGCGATGCGCGACCTGGGCATCTCCCCCGCCGAGGCGGGGCTGATCCTGGGCGGGCAAGGCGCGCTGTCCGGTTTCCTGGGCGTGACGGTGGGCGGGCTGATCGCGGACCGTCTGCGGCGCCGCAATCCGGCCGGGCGGCTCGTCATGGTCATCCTCGGCGCGTCGATCCCCGTGCCCTTCATGATCATGGCCTTCACCACCACCACGCCGATCATCCTGTACGTCTGCCTCTTCGCGGCGCAGTTCTTCGCCAGCTGGGGGCTCGGCGCGGCGGCGGCGACGACACAGGATCTGGTCCTGCCGCGCATGCGGGGTACCGCCACCGCGACCTTCTTCATCGGCACGACGCTGCTTGGGCTGGCGATGGGGCCCTATCTGGCGGGGCGCGTCTCGACGCTGACGGGCAGCCTGTCGACCGGCATGCTGTCGCTGCTGCTGACCGTACCGATCACGGTCGCGGCGGGCGTCATCGCCTATCGGCTGGTGCCGGAGGCGGAGCGTACCCGGGAGGAACGCGCACGCGCGGCGGGTGAGATGATCTGAACCACCCACGATGAGCCGGGTTATACCCCCCTAACCATCGTGACGGCTTGCGCACGACCAGCCGGTGATTAGGGTCCGCGTCATGAAGAAACTCGTCGCGATCGCCCTGCTCCTCCTTCCTGCGCCTGCGCTGGCTCAGGGGGTCGTATCCGCCGCCGATCCACGCGCCACCGCCGCCGGCCAGCAAATCCTGCGCGACGGCGGCAGTGCCACTGACGCTGCGATCGCGATGATGCTCGCACTCAACATCGTCGAACCGCAGTCGAGCGGGATCGGTGGAGGCGGCTTCATCGTCCATCACGGCGGCACCACCGGCGCGCTCGATACGATCGACGGGCGCGAAATGGCGCCGGCCGCCGCCCGAGCCGATCGCTTCCTCGGCCCCGACGGCAAGCCGCGTCCGTTCATCGAGATCTGGCCCGGCGGCTATTCGGTCGGCGTACCGGGCACCATGCGGCTGGCCCAGCGCGCGCACGCGAAATGGGGCAAGCTGCCCTGGGCGGCATTGTTCCAGCCCGCGATCCGGCTGGCGGAGGACGGCTTTGTCGTCAACGCGCGGCTGGCCAACGCGCTTCAGCAGGTTGCGCCGCTGTGGAAGGATTTCCCGGCGATGCGCGCACTCTACTGGCATGACGGTCAGCCGCTGAAGGAGGGCGAGACGTTCCGCAATCCCGCCATGGCGGCAACGCTGAAGAGGATCGCAGCGGAGGGGGCGGACGCCTTCTACACTGGCGAGAATGCGCGCGCTCTGAGCGAGGCGGTCAGCACCGCGCCGAAGAATCCGGTGCCGCTGACGCAGGCCGATCTCACCGCCTATGTCGCGAAGGATCGTCCCGGTGTGTGCGGCCCGTATCGCGTCTGGGTGATTTGCGGCATGGGGCCGCCTTCCTCGGGCGGGCTCAGCGTGTTGCAGGTGCTGACGATGGTCGAGCGCTTCCCGCTCGCGCAATGGGGGAAGAACGACCCGCGATCGTGGCAGGTGATCGGCGAGGCGATGCGGCTGGCCTATGCCGACCGTGACCTGTACGAGGCGGATCGTGATTTCGTCGAGGTTCCGGTCGGCGGACTGGTCGACCGCGATTATCTGCGGCGGCGCTCGGCGCTGATCTCGCCGCTGAAGACGCTGGGCCGCTACGAACCCGGCACCCCGCCAGGCGCCCCGAAGCGCGCCCCGGCCGCACCCGGCGAACTGGGCGGGACCACGCATTTCGTCGCGGTCGACGGCGCGGGCGATATCGTCAGCTGGACCAACACGATCGAAAGCGTGTTCGGCAGCCAGCTGACCGCCGGCGGCTATACGCTCAACAACGAACTGACCGATTTCAGTCACGCGCCCGTCGATGGCGGCTATCTCGTCGCCAACCGCGTCCAGCCGGGCAAGCGGCCGATGTCGAGCATGTCCCCGACGATCGTCTATGATCGCAGCGGCAAGCCGGTGTTCGCGATCGGCGCGGCGGGCGGCCGCACGATCATCATGCAGGTCGCCAAGGCGTTGATCGCGCACTTCGATTGGGGAATGTCCGCGCAGGACGCGATCAGCCTGGGACAGATCTTCTTCGACCGCGACGGCCTCGTCCTCGAACAGGGTACCGATGTCGTGGCGATGAAGGCGCCGCTGGAGGCGCTGGGGCAGCACGTTTCGATCGCGAAGCTGGGACTGAAGGCGAATGCGGTCGAGAAGCTGCCAGACGGCCGCTGGGTCGGCGCCGCCGATCCGCGCAGCCCGGGAGAATCGTTGCAACAGTGAACGGTGCGGCATCCCGGCTGATGCCGGCGCCCCCCGGTGCGAGCTGTTCCTTGCAGGATGGGCCGTCGCGAACCTAAGGTGCCGACCGACGCACGTTCGGACGGACGGGGTGCGCAACGGTATTCGAACGATCCCGCCAGGGATCGCGGGAGAGGCGCAGGTGCGACGGCTGGAACATTTCCCCAATCTGGTCACGATGTTCTTCGTGCGCGCGACGCAGCTTGGCGACGCCCCGTTCCTGTGGAGCAAGCGCGATGGCGCGTGGCAGTCCATCAGCTGGCGTGAGGCGGCGGAAACGGTCGCACGGCTGGCAACGGGGCTGCGCGCAATCGGGCTGGAGCGCGGCGATCGTGTCATGCTGGTCAGCGAGAACCGCCCCGAATGGTGCCTCAGCGATCTGGCGATCATGGCGGCGGGCTGCGTGACGGTGCCCACCTACACCACCAATACCGAGCGCGATCACGCGCACATCATCGAGAACTCGGGCGCCAAGGCGGTGATCGTGTCCACCGCGAAGCTGGCGCGCAACCTGATGCCGGCGATCCTGCGCTCGATCCGGCCGCAGATGCTGATCGGGATCGAGCCGATGCGGCTGGGGCAGTCCCCGGTCGAGGTGCACGATTGGCGCGCGCTGATCGACGGCAATCAGGCGACCGCGCAGCAGGTGGCGACGCAGGCCGATTTCCAGCGCGGCGACCTCGCCTGCATCATCTATACCAGCGGCACCGGCGGCGCGCCGCGCGGCGTGATGCAGCATCACGGCGCGATCCTTCACAATGTCGCCGGCTGCTCGGCGGTGGTGGCCGAGGATTTCGGCTGGGGCGACGAGGTATTCCTGTCGTTCCTGCCGCTCAGCCACGCCTATGAGCATACCGGCGGACAACATTTCCCGATCGGCATGGGCGGGCAGATCTATTACGCCGAGGGCATCGACAAGCTGGCCGCCAATATCGAGGAAGTGCGCCCGACGATCATGTTCGTCGTCCCGCGCCTTTTCGAAGTGCTGCGTACCCGGATCAGCAAGGCGATCGAGCGGCAGGGCGGCCTGTCAGCGACGCTGCTCGCCGCGGCGCTGGACGTGGGCACCAAGCGCGATAATGGCCGGTTGCGGCTGTTGGACCGTCCCAAGGCATTGCTGGTCGATACGATCTTCAAACCGAAGATCGCGAAGAAATTCGGGGGCCGGATGAAGGCGATGATCTCCGGCGGCGCGCCCCTGACACCGGAGGTGGGGCTGTTTTTTCAGTCGCTGGGGCTGACGTTCCTGCAAGGCTATGGCCAGACCGAGGCGGCGCCGGTGATCTCGTGCAACCGCCCCGGCGTGGGGGTGACGATGGATTCGGTCGGCCCACCGCTCGCCAATACCGAGGTGCGGATCGCCGAGGATGGTGAAATCCTGGTTCGCGGCGAGCTGGTGATGCACGGCTATTGGCGCAACGAGGGGGAAACCGCGCGGGTGTTGCAGGACGGCTGGCTGCACACCGGCGACATTGGCGAATTCGACACGCGCGGCCGCATCCGCATCACCGATCGCAAGAAGGATCTGATCATCAACGACAAGGGCGACAATGTCGCCCCGCAGAAGGTGGAGGGGATGCTGACGCTGCAGCCCGAAATCTCGCAGGCGATGATCGCGGGCGATCGCAAGCCGCATATGGTGGCGGTGCTGGTGCCCGACGCCGAATGGACCGCCGAATGGGCCAAGGCGAACGGCCGCACGGGCACCGCCGAGACGCTGGCCGAGGATCCCGACTATCGCGCGGCCGTACAGGCGGCAGTGGATCGCACCAACAAGGATTTGTCGGTGATCGAACGGGTGCGCCGCTGGATCATGGCGGACGAACCGTTCACGATCGAGAACGAACAACTGACGCCGAGCCTGAAGATCCGGCGGCATATGCTGCGCAAGGCCTATGGCGAGCGGCTGGACGCGCTGTATCGCGGGTGAAACGATGTGATGGCGCGTCGCGACGTTTGACGACGCTGTCGTAGCAGGGCGTTGTTCTACACCATCGCCCCTGCGGAGGCAGGGGCGACGTTTGAGGTGCTCAGCCCCCTGCCCCCTTCTCCGGCACCACCGCCATCGTCCAGTCCTTGTCCGGTCGCAAGTATTTCGCCGCCACCGCCTGCAACGTAGCCGGCGTGATGCCGGTCATGTCGCTGACGAGGCTCTGACTTGCCTCGATCCGCTTCGGATCGAACGTGCCGCCGCTTGTCTGCATCAGCCAGAACTGGTTCCCCGACGACGCCCGCGCCATATATTGCAGCATCGGCACGATCGTGCGGCGCAGTTCGTCGTCTCCAATCGGGGTGGAGACCAGCTCGGCGGCGATCTGGCGCGACAGCTGAAAGAATAGCGGCACCTTATCGGGCGCCACCTTGCCGATCGCGACCAGGCGGCCGCCGCCGGGTTGCCCGACCGGCCACTGGCTGGTGGCGGACGGGGAATAACTCGCCCCCGCCACCGAGCGCAGCCGGTCGAACAGGCGATCCGCGAACACCGCCGCCAGCACGTCCAGCGCGCGCGCCTCGGCATGGTCGGCCGATCCGCCGCCGGTCGGCCAGGCGATCACCGCCGCTGCCTGATTGTCGTCGCCCTTGTGGGTGCGGGTCACCGGCTGCTCGACGTGCGCCGGAAAGCGGACCACCGGGGTGGCGGGCACCGCCGCCGCGCGCGGCTTCAGTGCGCCAAAGCTCTTCGCGATCGCGGCGATTGCCTCGTCGGGCTTGACGTCGCCGAACACGTCCACCTCGATCGGCCCGGTGGCGAGCAGCGGCGACCACAGCTTCTGGAAATCTTTCGCGTTCAACGCCTCGATCCGCGCGCGGGGCGGAATGCCCCAACGGGGATCGCCATCGCGCAACAGCCCCTCCAGATCGCGCGACAGGACGCCGTCGGGCGAACTGTCGAAGCCGGGATATCCCGCCAGCATCGCCGCGCGAGCGCGGGCCACCGGCGCCGCATCCCAGCGGGGCGCCGCCAGCTTCGCCGCCATCAGCGTCAGATTGTCGGCATAGTCGCCCGGCGTCGTCTGGGCGCCGAGGAGAAACGCATCGTCGGCGATGTCGAAGTCCAGCCCCATCCGCCGGCCAGTGGTCAGCGTATCAAGGTCGCCCTGATCGAGCGTGCCGATACCGCTGGCGATCAGCGCGGTTTCACCCGCCCAGGCCGGCGTGGGCCGCGTCGACGGCAGCGCCTGGTAACCGCGCCCGAACCGGACCCGCAGATAGACGCGGCCGGTTTCCGACGGATTGGCGTAGATCAGCGCGCGCACCCCATTGGCGAACGTCACCTGCTCCATCGGCGGATCGCCGATCGTCGCGCGCGCGCTGACCGTGCCGGGTACGCCCAGTTTCGGCACGCGCGAGAAATCGACCGCCGCCTGCTGCGTGCGCTTGGCGGCCAGTTTGGACACGTCCGCGGTCAACGCGGCGGCGAGCTTGGCGGCAGCGCTGGCATCGGCGGTGCGGGTGTTCAGCAATGCGCGGGTGGCATCGCCCTTGAACAGGCGATTGGTCGATTCGGTCATCGCGGCGGGGGTGAACAGTCCCTTTTGCCGCGCTTGTTGCAGGATGTCGTAACTGGTCTTCGGCCCCGCCACCGTCTCGCGGATATCGAGCGCCTGCACCATGTCATCGGCCTGTTTGGCGCCCGCCTCCACCCGTGCGGTATCGACCTCGTTCTTCATCGCGGCGTCGAATTCGGCCAGTTCGCGATCCACCTCCGCCTGGGTCGGCGGGGTCGCCATCGCATCCGCGATCACCGCGCGCACATCCTTCAACGCGGCTTCCCAATCGTCACCGATCGGAATGATGTTGGTGAAGGTGCCGTTCGCGGAGCGCGACACATCGTCCAGGCTGACCGACGCCTGCAGGAAGCTGCCCCCCGCCCGCGCGCGGGTTTCCAGGCGGCGATTGATCAGCCGGACCGCGACGAAATCCACTAGTCGCTTCTGATTGAAGATCACCGTGTCGTCGCGATAGACCCAGGGACGCAGCACCGCGGTAGCGACGATCGGCGGCAACGACGGCTCGGCAACCGTCTTCGTCGCTGGGGCGTCGGCGACGGGCTTGCCGAAATCGGGGTCCGCCGGATTGGCGCCACTGCCCTGCCAGCCGCCGAAATTCTTCACGACCAGATCGGCGGCTACCTGCGGATCGATATCGCCGGAAATGATCACCACCGCGCGTTCCGGGCGATACCAGCGATCGTGGAATGCCCGCACCGCCGCCGGAGTGGCCGCCTCCAGCGTCTTGATCGTGCCGATGGGAGAGCGTTCGGCGAGCGGTTGCCCGGCGAAGAACGTCTGGCGCAAGGCGTCGCCATAGCGGACCTGCGGCCCCGGCGCCTCGCGCTGTTCGGCCAGCACCGCGGGGCGCTCGGCGGAAAGGCCCGCCTCGTTGATCGCGGGCTCGGCCATCATGCCGGAGAAAATGCGCAGGCTTTCGTCGAGCTTCGCGTCGGTCGCGCCGGGCAGATCGAGCTTGTAGACCGTCTGCGTCGGGGTGGTGGAGGCATTCGAATCCGAGCCGAAGGTCGCCCCGAACCGCTGCCAGACGCGCTTCGCCTCGCCATCGGGCACGTAGCGCGACCCGCGGAACGAGAGATGCTCGATCAGATGCGCGAAGCCTTGTTCGGCGTCGGTTTCGTACAGCGATCCGGCGTCGATGCGGACGCGCACGGCCACTTGCCCCGGCGGCACGCCGTTCTTGCGCACGGCATAGCGCAGGCCGTTGGGCAGCGTGCCGAAATGCCATTCGGGATCGGGGGGAATGTCCGAACCCTTGAACAGCCACGGCGACGTATCGACGGCCGCCGCGCGCGGCGCGGTCGCGGCGGCCGGCACCGGATCGGTGCGTTTGGGGGCGGACTGAGCGGTAAGCGGCAGTGCGACGGAGGTGAGCAGAAGGGCAACGAGCGGGGTCGCGAGCACGCGCTTGTAGAGGAACATAACAAATCGTTTAGGCCCCCACCCTCGCCCCCGCAACACAGGATGATGCCGCCACCCATCTTTGCGCAAACTGCCTCGCGTCCGCCACGTTTTCGTCCTCAAACCGTTCCAACGTTGGGAGAAAGACCGAAGATGGCCGAGCGGGCGCGTCCCGACGGCGAGTGAAGGAATATCGATGTCGACCACCATCCGCCCCGTCGCGCCCGACAACACCGACGTCTCCCCGGCCCCCGCCGCCGGCGGCGGGATGGCGACGCGCGGCAGCGGACCGGCACGTATTCCGGCGCTGGGCGCGGTGTCGGGCGCGCCGCAACCCGGCGCACCGATGCAGGCGGACCCCAATCGCCCGCTGATCATCCGCGTCGGCAAGCATCTGCGCGGGGTGTTCGATCGCCTGATCGCGGGCTCCTCGCTGGTATCGAACGACCCGGTGCTCGACGTCCGCGACTTCGACTGGACCGCCGAGCTGCGGGCGCAGTGGCGCGCGATCCGGGATGAGGCGCGCCGCGTCGCGCTGGCCGGCGAGGCGGCGCCCAGCCTGGCGGAGATTTCGCCCGATCACCGCGCGATCGCGGAAGTCGGCAAGTGGCGCTCGTTCTTCCTGTGGGGCTATGGCTATCCAATCGACGACAATCTGGCGCGTTGCCCGGTCACGCATGATGTGATCCGGCGCATCCCGGGGCTGAGCACCGCTTTCTTCTCGATCCTGGCGCCGGGCACGCACATCCCCGCGCATCGCGGGGTTTCCAAGGGGTTGATCACCTGTCACCTCGCGTTGATCGTCCCGCGCGACGGCGACGTCCGCATGCGCGTCGACGATCGCATGGTACGCTGGTCGGAAGGCGAGACGCTGGTGTTCGACGACACCTATGATCACGAAGTATGGAACGATACGGCGGGCACCCGCGTGGTGCTGCTGATCCAGTTCGAACGCCCCCTGCGTCAGCCGGGCAAGTGGTTCGCCGACCTGTTCCTCGGCGTCGTAAAACGCTCCGCCTTCGTACAGGAAGCGCGCGACAACGTCAGCAAATGGAACGCGGCGGTCAAACAGATGGATGTGTAAGGGGGTTCGGCGGTGGCGGGGCCGCCGCACCCGCGCTTCCCCGGCCGAAACAATCCCTTTCGCACCCCGCGCTTGATCCCGCGCGACTCCCGCGCCACATCGCGCACATGCTGATCGAGACCGAAGCCACGCCGAATCCCGCCACGCTGAAGTTCCTGCCGGGACGGATCGTCATGGATGCGGGCACCCGCGACTTCGCCACGCCCGAGGAAGCCGAAGCCAGCCCGCTGGCCACCGCCCTGTTCGATCTGGGCGACGTGACGGGCGTTTTCTTCGGTCGCGATTTCGTATCGGTCACCGCGGCCCCCGGGGTCGACTGGCGCGATCTGAAGCCCGACGTGCTCGCGCTGCTGATGGACCATTTCACCGCGCAGATGCCGCTGTTCCGCGGCGGCGGCGCGGACTTTGCGGTGCCGGCGGAGGACGAGGCATTCGACGACGATCCTGCCGACGCGGATATCGTGGCGCAGATCAAGGATCTGATCGAGACGCGCGTCCGTCCGGCGGTGGCGAACGACGGCGGCGACATCGTCTATCGCGGTTTCGACAAGGGCAAGGTGTTCCTGCGCATGCAGGGGGCATGTGCCGGCTGCCCATCATCGACCGCGACGTTGAAGAACGGGATCGAGCAATTGCTGCGTCACTATGTCCCGGAAGTGACCGAAGTGCGCGCCGTCTGAGGCGCACCGCCGCCGAACCGCTTGCCGGTCCTTTTTCACCCTGCTCACGGAACGCTCTATGTCTCACGCCCTCGACGATGCCGCCCTCGATCAGCTGTTCCGCACCGCGCGCACCTATAACGGCTATCGCGACGTGCCGGTCGGCGAAGAGACGCTGCGCGCCATCTGGGATCTCATGAAGATGGGTCCGACCTCCGCCAACCAGCTGCCCGCGCGGATGGTGTGGTGCGTGTCGGATACGGCGAAGGCTACCCTCGCGGAGGCCTGTTCGGCGACGAACAAGGATAAGGTGCTAAAGGCGCCGGTGAGCGTCGTCATCGGCATGGACGTGGATTTCCACGAGCATCTGCCGGAGCTGTTTCCCCATACCGATGCGAAGAGCTGGTTCGACGGCAATCGCGCGCTGCGCGAAGCCTCCACCTTTCGCAACTCTTCGCTTCAGGGCGGTTATTTCATCCTCGCCGCGCGCGCCCTGGGGCTGGATACCGGGCCGATGTCGGGGTTTGACGCGGATGCGGTGGACAAGGCATTTTTTGCCGATACGCCGTCGGTGCGTACCAATTTCATCTCCACGCTTGGCTATGGCGATCCCGCGACGGTGTTCGATCGCAGCCCGCGTCCCGCGTTCGAGAAGTTCAACCGTCTTGCATGACCGCGATTGACCCGCGACAAGCGGGATTCAGACGTTTTACCGAAGGGCGCGGGCCGGTGCACGGGTGACAGATTGAATCAGCGCACCCTCGTCATCGATACCGCCACCGCCGCATGCTCGATCGCCCTGTTCGACGGCGATCGCCTGATCGATGCGGCGCATGACATCGTGGGCCGCGGGCATGCCGAACGGCTGGTGCCGATGATCGCCGCGCTCCCCGATGGCGGGCGCGCGGCGCGGATCCTGGTCGACGTCGGCCCCGGCAGCTTCACCGGCATTCGCGTCGGCATCGCCGCCGCGCGGGGGTTGGCGCTGGGCTGGGGCGCCACGGTGGAAGGCTATGGCACGCTGGCGCTGATCGGCGCGGCGGCGCTGGCGCGACGCAGCGCCGGCGACGCCCCCCTTGCAGTCGTTACCGAAGGGGGGCACGGTGAGGTCTTCATGCAGGTCTTCGCTTCCCCCTTCGAGGCGCTGGACGTGCCGAGATCGTTGACCCCCGAGGCGGCCGTCGCCGCACTGGCGGGCCTGCGGGCGATCGGCACTGGCACGCGCTGGCTGAACGCGATCGACGCGACGGTTTCCGTCGATGAGACGTTGCCCGATGCGCGCGACGCGCTGTCGCTACCCCCGTCTTATCGAGCGCTACCCCCGGTTCCCTTTTACGGCCGCGCGCCCGATGCCAAGATGCCCGCGGCGGCGAAGCCCGGCTCGTGACCACGCGCGTGCGGCTGATCGAACTGACCGCTGGCGGCGCGACGGATGCGGATGACGTCGATCGCGTGATGCAACGTGCGTTCGATCCGCGTTTCGGCGAGGCGTGGACGCGCACGCAATGCATCGGCATCCTCGCCATGCCCGGCGTGTGGATGACGATAGCGCGAATCGACGGCGTGGTGATCGGCTTCGCGCTCAACCGCGCGATCATGGACGAGGCCGAACTGCTGCTGATCGCGGTCGACCCGGAGCAGCGCGGCATCGGCGCCGGCGCGGCATTGCTGCGCAGTACGATCGCCGAATGCGAGCAGCGCGGCGTGCGCAAACTGCATCTGGAAGTGCGCGACAACAATCCCGCGATCGGTTTCTACGCGGCGCACGGCTTCGTTCGCGTCGGCATACGGCCGGCTTATTATCGCAGCCGCACCGGCGAGACATTCGACGCGCATACCTATGCGCGCCCGATCGGCGGCTGATCGCGACAATTCCGTCCTTTTGCGAGTCGGTAGCGCTTTTCGCAACAAGCCATTCGCACTATCTGTAGGCGCATGCCCCGCAAGATCGATCTCGAAGCGCTGTGCCATGAAAAGGGACTGCGCATCACCGAGCAACGCCGCGTCATCGCGCGCGTCCTGTCCGAAGCAGAGGACCATCCCGATGTGGAGAAGGTCTATGCGCGCGCTTCGTCGATCGATCCGGGCATCTCGATCGCGACGGTCTATCGCACCGTGCGCCTGTTCGAGGAGGCGGGCATCCTCGATCGCCACGATTTCGGCGACGGGCGCGCACGTTACGAGCCTTCGCCCGAAGCGCATCACGATCATCTGATCGACGTCGAAACAGGCAGGGTGATCGAATTCGTCGATCCGGAGCTGGAATTGTTGCAGAAGGCGATCGCGGAGCGGCTGGGCTTCCGCCTCGTCGATCATCGCATGGAATTGTACGGCGTCGCGCTGCGCAGGGATTGACCGCGCCTCCGCTCTCGCATCCCGACCCGGCGGACGGCCGGGCCGCCCCCGCGCCACCCAACGCCCGCGTGGTGGCGCGTCTCGTCCTGCTGGTGCTGTCGCTGGTGATCGCGGTCGCGCTGCACGGGCTGTGGAGGCTGGTGCGCGCGCCCTCACCCTGGCCCCGTCTGTATCTGGGACTGGCGGCGCGCTTGTTCGGCGCGCGGCCCCGCATCATCGGGCACCCGCTGCGCCGCGACGTCGTCTTCCTGTCGAACCATCTCAGCTGGATGGACATTCTGCTGCTGGCAGGGGCAACCGGCAGCGCCTTCGTGGCGAAAGCCGAATTGCGCTCGGTGCCGCTGATCGGCTGGATGTGCACGCTGAACCGTACCATCTTCGTCCGACGCGGCGATCGGATGGGTGTCGCCGCGCAGGTCGCCGAGCTGCGTGATGCGCTGGCCGGGGCATGGGCGGTCGCGATCTTTCCCGAAGGTACGACCGGAGACGGCGTAACGCTGCTGCCGTTCAAGGGGGCGTTGCTTGCCGCACTCGATCCCCCGCCCGAGGGGCTGATGATTCAGCCAGTACGTATCGACTATGGCGATGCGACGAGCGAACTGGCGTGGATCGGCGACGAGCCCGGGCAACATCATGCGATGCGTGTCCTGCGCCGTCCCGGCCGCTTCACTGCGACATTGCACTTCCTCGAACCGTTCGCGCCCACGGGCGGGCGCAAGGCGATCGCCGCAGAGGCACGCCGGCGCATCGAAGCAGGCGTGACTCGCTAACCCGGTCTTTACCGTTCCCGGCGCACCTCCGAAGCGAGGGATATTGTCATGACACCGACCGAACCGTTGCCGCTGCACCATAGCTGGCCCATGTACGAAAGCGGACTGCGCTTCGATCTTGGCCAGGTACACGACATCGATGGACGGAAGATGTTTCCCGATCCCGCCGCGCTGCCCTCGTTCGATTCCGCGCCCGACGACGGCGGCCTGTGGCATTGCGACCTGGCGACACAGGCGCTGTCCTGGTCCCCCGGCGTGCGGCGGCTGTTCGGCATGGCACCGGACGCCCTGATCCTGCGCGAACGCGCGCTCGAGAGTTACGACATCCTGTCGGCGGCGACGATGGAACGGTTGCGCGTCTATGCGATCCGGCATCGGCGCGGCTTCACGCTGGACGTGCGCTTGCGCAATGTCGCGCCGACCCCGCGCTGGATGCGGTTGATCGCCGCGCCGCATTGCGAGGCCGGCCGCGTCGTGGCGCTATATGGCGTCAAGCGCGACGTGACCGCCCTGTATCACCGCTGACGTTCGCGCCGCCGGTCTGGCGGGGCGGCGCGCTTTTCGCTACGATGCGCCGCATGTCCGTCCCCTCGAAGCCCCTCGCCGCCCCGCGCGCGCCACAGACCTTTCACGTCAAATCGTTCGGCTGCCAGATGAACGTCTATGATGGCGAGCGCATGGCCGAACTGATGACGGCGAACGGCATGACCGCTGCCAGCGACGCGAGCGCGGCGGATCTGGTGGTGCTCAACACCTGCCACATCCGCGAGAAGGCGACGGAAAAGGTCTATTCCGATATCGGCCGCCTGCGCAAACAGGCGGGTGCCGAGGGGCGCGCGCCGATGATCGCGGTGGCCGGCTGCGTCGCGCAGGCCGAAGGCGAGGAGATCGTCCGGCGCGCCAGCGTCGATGTCGTCGTGGGGCCGCAGGCCTATCACCGGCTTCCCGCGCTGGTCGCGGCGGCAGCGGCGGGCGAACCAGCGCTGGATACCGACATGCCGCCTGCCTCGAAATTCGGGGCATTGCCGGCACGGCGCCGCGTCGGCGCCTCGGCGTTCCTGACGGTGCAGGAAGGATGCGACAAATTCTGCACCTATTGCGTCGTGCCCTATACGCGCGGCGCGGAAGTCAGCCGTCCATTCGCCGCGATCGTCGACGAGGCAAAGGCACTGGTCGATGCCGGCGCGCGCGAGATCACCCTGCTGGGGCAGAACGTCAACGCCTGGAACGACGATGCCGATCGCGGGCTGCATGGCCTGATCCGCGCGCTTGACGCAATCCCCGGCCTGACCCGGATCCGCTACACCACCAGCCACCCCAACGACATGACGCAGGGGCTGATCGAGGCGCATCGCGATGTCGAAAGCCTGATGCCGTTCCTGCATCTGCCGGTGCAGGCGGGTGACGATGGCGTGCTGCGGGCGATGAACCGCAGCCACACGCGCGACAGCTATCTGCGGCTGATCGATCGCATTCGTGCGGTCCGGCCCGATATCGCCTTATCCGGCGATTTCATCGTCGGTTTCCCCGGAGAGAGCGAGGATGCGTTCGCCGCGACGCTCAGCC